>JAYPVO010000022.1:7537-18988 GCA_038134645.1 Paracoccaceae bacterium | reverse complement strand
ACGGCACCGTCGATCAGCGCGGGCTGGTGTCGTTGCAGGCAGGCTGTGATGTGGTGCTGCACTGTAACGGCGAGGCCGCAGAGATGGAGGCCATCGCCAACACCTGCGGGCAGATGTCAGAGGCGGCAATGACCCGCGCAGAGGCGGCAATGGCCTGTCGGAAAACGCCAGAACCCGTTGACATTGAAGCGATTGAGGCCGAACTTAACGCGCTATTAGCGTAGGGACGGCATGGCCGAACAACAGCAGTTATTCAACACCGACCGCGTGAGCGTGTCAGAGCGCCTTGCCGCCGAGGCGCTGGTTGTTGACGTGGGCGCGTTCGAGGGTCCGTTGGACCTCTTGCTGACGCTGGCACGGACGCAGAAGGTCGATCTCCTTCAGATATCGATGGTCGCACTGGCAGAGCAGTATTTGGCCTTTGTCGAAAAGGCCAAGGAACTGCGGCTCGAACTCGCGGCAGATTATCTGGTGATGGCGGCGTGGCTGGCGTTCCTGAAATCGCGCCTCTTACTGCCCCCTGATCCGACAGAAGAAGGCCCATCGGGTGAAGAGCTCGCCGCGCACCTCGCGTTCCAGCTTGAACGGCTAGAGGCGATGCGAACCGCTGCGGCGAACCTTATGGCGCGGGACCAAAAGGGCCGTGATTTCTTTGCCCGTGGTATCCCTGAAGATGTCGAACGGGTACGGTCGGTGCGATATACGGCGACGCTGTTGGACCTCATGCAGGGTTATGCGCGGATCAGGACCAAGGATGAATTCCGTCCCTTTGTCTTTGACCGTGAACACGTCGACACGATGGAGCGCGCGCTAGAGCGGATGAAACCGCTGATTGGCTACGCGAAAGAATGGACCGATCTGGTGATGTATATGCCAGATGGCTGGCAGGGCGACAGTATGCGGACACGATCCGCCACGGCTGCGACCTTTGCCGCAACGCTGGAATTGGTCAAAGAAGGCAAGATCGAATTGCGGCAGGGCGAAACCTTTGCCCCGATCCAGATCCGTAGGAGAGCGCCACGCGATGGTTGACGAAACAGAAGCCACACACCGCGATATTGAGAGCGACGAGGCAGAGATCAGCCTCTTTGACGCGCCGCCGATTGGTGAACAAGAGCGCATGGTCGAAGCGATCCTCTTTGCCAGCTCTGAACCCGTCACGATCCGCGAGCTTGAAGGGCGGATGCCGCATGGCTGCGATCCCGCCGAAGCCATCGCCCACCTGCGCAAACGCTACGAGGGGCGGGGTGTCCGTCTTGTGCGGGTCGGAGAGGCATGGGCACTGCGCACCGCGCCTGATCTGGGCTACCTGATGCAGAAAGAAACGATCGAAGTGCGGAAGATGTCCCGCGCGGCGATCGAAACGCTGGCGATCATTGCTTACCACCAGCCCGTCACGCGGGCCGAGATCGAAGAAATTCGTGGTGTGTCCGTGTCTCGCGGCACCATCGACCAGTTGATCGAGATGGAATGGATCCGATTTGGTCGTCGTAAGATGACACCGGGTCGACCTGTGACCTTTGTGGTGACGCAAGAGTTCCTCGACCACTTCGGGCTAGAGAGCGCGCGCGACCTGCCTGGCCTCAAGGAACTGCGGTCTGCGGGTCTGTTGGATAACCGTCCGCCGCCCGGGATGGGGCAACTGTCTGGTGAGGATGACGAGGACGACGATCAGGGCGATCTGTTCATCGAAGAGTGATATCGTGCCCGTTTGAGTTGTGCTAAGCTGACCGCGAGGCAGTAAGAGGTCAACAATGAACCAAGATCAAATGATGCGGACGGTGATGCGCCTGTTGATGCGTGTCTTGCGTCAACGCGGCGTGTTTCAACAGCTCTGGGCAAAAGTCACGGGCAACCGCAATGATACGCCAGAAGCGCGGGCGCGGTCCCGTCAGATCGGTGAGATGACGGGGCGGATTGGTAAAGCCACTCGGGTCATTCGTGGGATTTCGCGGTTTCGCTAAAGGGTGAGGTCGCGGGGCGCTGCCCCGCACCCCGGGATATTTTCAGCACAAAGGCATTAGGCCTCTTCGTGCAGTTTCTTCCACGCATTCAGGCCGCCGCCGATGAATTTCGCATTGGCATAGCCCATGTCACGCAGGCTCGCGGCTGAGAGAGCGCCACGGTTGTAGGCGTTGCAGTAGCAAAGGATGGTGGCGTCGAGGTCGGTGATGATGCCTTCGACGTTCATTTCCAGCTTGCCACGGCTGATGTTGATCGAGCCAGGGATATGGGTTTTCGCGTGTTCGTCGGGATCGCGGATGTCGAGCGCGATGGCACCGCTTGCGACGAGCGCATCAACGTCTTCGGGGGCGACTTCGTCCACGCGGGCGCGGGCGGCGTCGGACATGGCTTGGAATTTTTCGGTATAGGCCATTGGGGGCTCCTTTGGTTGCAGCCCCTCATTCATATATTTAAATTACAATATGTAAATATGTCTTTTGGTGGGGGCCGCGAAATCGCAGCCCCTGCCTATTAGGCGCGGAAGTGTTTGGAGAGTTTCAAACCCTGTCCCTGATAGTTCGATTTGATCTCGCGACCGTAGAGTTGATCGGGCAGGGCTTCCATTTGTTCGTAGACGAGGCGACCAACGACCTGACCGTGTTCAAGGACAAAAGGAGCCTCGTGGCAGCGGACCTCTAGGACGCCACGCGACCCTTGGCCGCCAGCTTCGGCATGGCCGAAACCGGGATCAAAGAAGCCAGCGTAGTGGACGCGGAATTCGCCAACCATCGCCAAATAGGGTGCCATTTCAGCGGCTTGCATCGGCGGGATGGTGACGGCCTCACGGCTGACGAGGATGTAGAATGCACCCGGATCAAGTATGATCTTGCGGTCCTTAGTGTGCACTTCTTCCCAGTATTCGCTGGGGTCGTAGTGGTTCAGGAGGTCCAGATCGATCACGCCCGTATGCGGCTTTGCGCGGTAGCCAACGAGGGTGCCAGAGGCAGGGGCGAGGTCGACAGAGAAGCCCAGACCGTCGTCAATCACAGCCTCGCCGTTCACCAGCGGGGTTTCAGCGTGCAGCGTGCGGAGTTCGTCGTCCGACAGCACGGCTTGACCCGCGCGGAAGCGGATTTGGTTCAGGCGCATGCCAGGACGCACGAGGACCGAGAAAGAGCGCGGGCAAATCTCAGCGTAGAGCGGGCCTTCATAGCCAAGCGCGATGCGGTCAAATTCAACGCCGCCATCGGTAATCGTGCGGGTCAAAAGATCGAGGCGACCCGTGGAGGATTTCGCGTTGGCGACGGCTTGGATGCCATCGGGCAGGGCGAGGCTCTCCATCAAGGGGACCACGTAGACGCAGCCTTTTTCGAGAACGGCGCCATTCGTGAGGTCCACGCGGTGCATTTCAAATTCAGAGAGGCGATCCGCGACGGTGCGGCCTTCGCCAGCAAGGAACGAGGCGCGGACGCGGTAAGCCACTGTGCCGAGGCGCAGATCGAGGCTCGCGGGTTGGATTTGTCCGTCTACGTAGTCAGTCGTCGCCGTGATCGCGCCTGATTGCATCAGGTCACGGATACGTTGGCTGGGCAGTACACCGGTCATTTTAGCCTCCCATTGCAAAACGCCCGCCCAGAGCGGGCGGGCGGTTTTGTTGGTCGGGCTAGCAGGACTCGAACCTGCGACCTTCCGTCCCCCAGACGGACGCGCTACCAGGCTGCGCTATAGCCCGACGTGGAGGCCTAAATACCCGATTTGCCGATAAGGGCAAGGGGCAAGGCCACGAATTATTGCAGCGAGCCAATGATTTCCGGCAAGGCGCGAAAATCGTCAAAGGTCGCCGCATGGGTGAGGTCGGACACTGCGGTTTTGCGGTAGCCTTCGGTAAAGAGGACAAAGGGCACCCCTGCCGCCTCAGCGGTTTCAGCATCCACCTCGCTGTCGCCAATATAGATGCGATTTGCGCGGCCCATCGCGTCGAAGGTCGCGTGGAGCGGGGCTGGGTGCGGCTTGCGCTGGGGCAAGCTATCGCCCGAGATCACAACATCAAAGAGGCCTGTCATTCCGAGGTGGTCGAGCACCGATTTCGTCGCGGCTTCGGGTTTGTTCGTGCAGATGCCCAATGCATAGCCGGCAGCGCGCAGTTCGCGCAGCGTGTCGAACATGTGGTCGAAAGGGACATTGCCATCATGCGCCGCCTCGTAATGGCGCATCATCGTGCTCAGGGCAGTGTCAAAGTCATCCTCAGGCAGCCCTGCCGCCGCGATCGACTGTTTAACGAGGTTCGGAGCGCCCTTACCGATGAATCCGCGAATCTGTGAGACGGGCAGGGCGCTGCATCCCATATCAGCGAGCATGGCATTCACAGAGCCAGAGATCGCAGGAAGGCTATCGATCAGCGTGCCGTCGAGGTCAAAAACAAGTGCAGTTGTATGGGGCAAGGATCAGTCCTTAAGCATCCGCGCGTGAACGTCAGAGAGGCGTGCCAGCAGAGGCGCGATCTTGGCGCTTTTGTTGGCGACTTTGACCGCGTCGGCATGGGCAATCGCGGTCAGGATCGACACGGAGCTCGTCGGTGCAGGCGCAGGGGCGACAGGCTGTTGTGGTGCGTGCAACGGCACAACATTCGACTGCGGATCAAACGCGCCAAAAAGGTCGCCAATCGCGGCGGTCTCATCGCGCTTGTTCAGCTCGGGGTCTTTCTTTGTCGATTTCTTTGCGGCCTTTGCTGGTTCCGCGACTTCGGCTACAGGTGCCTCAACGACAGGCTCTGGCGCTGGGGTGACAGCAGCAGGTGCAGCCTCGGTCGTGGCATCGCTGCCGATGCCGACAACATGCTTAACGCCTTGTTCGCGCAGCAATTTCTGCGCTTCTTTGATCGACAGACCATCGCCGTGCAAAAGCTGCTTCAGCCCTGCAATCAGTTGGATGTCTTGGGGACGGTAGTAGCGACGACCGCCCGCACGCTTCACTGGTTTGATCTGGGAAAACTTGCTTTCCCAGAACCGCAGGACATGCGCGGGCGTGTCTAAAAGCTCTGACACCTCGCTGATGGTGCGAAAGGCGTCATGCGACTTTTTCATCGGTAATTAGCCTTTGTTGCCAGCCGCAATGCGGTCTTTCATCAAGTGGCTCGGACGGAAGGTCAGAACACGACGCGGCGAGATCGGCACTTCTTCACCCGTTTTGGGGTTACGACCCACGCGAGCCGCTTTTTCACGGACCGAGAAGGTGCCAAACGAACTGATTTTCACAGTCTCATTCTGAACCAATGCATCGGAAATATGGGTCAGCACGCTTTCGACCAGATCGGCGCTATCGTTGCGCGACAGGCCCACTTCAGCGTGGACAGCTTCGGCCAAATCCATACGTGTCAGTGTTTTTTCAGACATCTCATCCCCCTGAGGTTTTCAGAAGCTTAGGCAGAGCGCAATTTAGGAGTCAATAACAACGACTTGTCGAACGCTGTTTCAGCGGCAGATTACCACCGAACGACGACCGAACCCCAAGCCAAACCGCCGCCGATTGCCTCGGTCACGACCAGATCGCCTTGTTTGATCTGCCCATTTGCCACGCCAACCGAAAGAGCGAGTGGAATCGATGCCGCCGAGGTGTTGCCGTGGTCCTGAACGGTCACAACAACGCGGTCCATGCCAACGCCCAGCTTTTTCGCGGTCGATTGGATGATACGGATGTTCGCCTGATGCGGCACAACCCAATCCACATCGTCAGAGCCCAGACCAACCTTATCCAAGGCGGTATGCGCTGTCTGAGCCAGCTTTTCGACAGCGTGGCGGAAGACTTCTTTGCCTTCCATGCGCAAAACGCCCGTCGATTGGGTCGACACGCCACCGTCCACATAAAGGATGTCACGGTAGCTGCCGTCGGAATTCAAATCGGTCGAAAGGATGCCGCGATCATCGGTCGATCCTGTGCCCTCTTGAGCCTCAAGGATCAGCGCGCCAGCGCCATCGCCAAACAGAACGCAGGTGCCGCGGTCTTGCCAATCCATGATGCGGCTAAAGGTTTCCGCACCAATAACCATCACGCGCTTGGCAGACCCTGCCTGAATAAGCGCGTTCGCATTGGTCAGAGCAAAGACAAAGCCCGCGCAAACCGCTTGAAGGTCAAAGGCAAAGCCACGGGTGTTGCCGATGTTGTGCTGCACCATCGTTGCTGCCGACGGAAAGGTCAGATCAGCGGTCGAGGTCGCCAGAACAATCGCGTCGATGTCGTCGCCCGTCAGACCCGCGTTTTCCAGCGCAGCCTTCGCCGCAAAGGTCGCGAGGTCAGATGTCGTTTGGCCTTCGGCGGCGAAATGACGGCGTTCGATACCAGAGCGCGAGACGATCCATTCATTGGACGTATCGATCTTGTCTTCGAAATAGCTGTTGGGAACAACGTTTTCGGGCAGGTAGTGCCCGACACCTTTTACCACAGCGCGTATAGTCATTTAGTTTTGCTCGCCTTCTTGGCCGGAGGTCAGACCCGGCTCACCCTCGTGGAGGATATCTTGGGGGAGGGTGGCCGCAGATGCAACCCGTGCCGCGAGTTTGTCCGCAAATCGGTTTTGACCCAGCGTATAGGCCAGTTTGAACGCTGCAGCGTTTCCTTTGGCGTCAGCACCGCCGTGGCTTTTGACCACTGTGCCGTTCAGGCCAAGGAATACACCACCGTTCACATTGCGCGGATCGATCTTTTTCTTGAGCCGTTTCAGCGAGGTATAGGCAAATGCCGCTGCCAGCTTGGACCAGATCGAGTGGCTGAACGATTCTTTGAGGGCGTCGGAAATCAGGCGGGCTGTGCCTTCACCTGTTTTCAGCGCGACGTTGCCAGTGAAGCCATCGGTCACGATCACATCAACACGGTCAGACGGCAGATCGCCACCTTCGACAAAGCCGATGTATTCGAATTCGCCCTTATCAGCGGCGGCACCGATCAGCTCGTGCGCGACCTTGAGTTCGGCGCGACCTTTGTGTTCTTCGGTTCCGACGTTCAAAAGACCAACACGCGGGCGGGCGAGTGCCATGCCGTTGCGGGCATACGACGCGCCCATCAGTGCGTAGGTCAAAAGATCGTCTTCGTCTGCGCGAATATCTGCGCCTGCGTCGAGCATCACGTTGAACCCGTTGGGATTCCGTGAGGGCCAGAGGCAAGCAATGGCCGGACGGTTCACACCCTCGGCCTTGCGCAAACGGAGCATCGACAGCGCCATCAGCGCGCCAGTGTTCCCGCAGGATACGGCGGCGTCAGCCTCGCCTTCGCGCACCGCATCAATGGTGGCGAGCATCGAGGTGCCTTTGGAATTGCGGAGAACCTGAGCGGGTTTGTCATGCATGGTCACCGCCCGCTCTGCATGGCGGATAGTGACACGTTTCGACAGGCGACGCTTTTCAACGAGCGGCGCAAGCACGGCTTCATCACCGTGAAGAATGACTTTGGCGAGCGGTTCTTCTTCGAAGAAATACGCAAGGCCCGCAACAACAGCTGCAGGCCCTTTATCGCCACCCATGGCGTCAATCGACAGCACTACGGATTTCGTGGCGGTTTTGGACGTATCCATCCCGTCAGTACCCCACCCGTAATGGCAAGCCCTTAGGCTGCGTCTTCGTCCAGATCGACGTCGTTCGCTTGAGCGATGACTTCGCGGTCAGCATACGAGCCACAGGACGGGCATACGTGGTGCGGACGGCGCAGTTCGCCACAGGACGGGCATTCGTTCGGGTTTGCTGCAACCAGAGCGTCGTGTGCACGGCGCATGTTGCGGCGCGATTTGGAGACTTTGTTCTGCTGAACGGCCATGTCTCTACCTATTATCTAAGGGGCACAGGGCCCGTTGTTTCGTTATCTCGGTGAAGTTCGTGGGCGTCATAGTAGATATGACGCGGCCTGTCGACCCTCGTTCGAAAGAGGTCGCGAACATACTGCGAATCCGCAAATGTTCAACCCCATTTGATGACGGGGCTTATGCGCCAGATTCGTCCTTCTTTTCAAGCGCATCTTTTAGCGAAGATAGACCTGCGAACGGACGGGTGTCTTCGTCGCGCATTGGGGCCACACCTGGCTCTGTGAAAATAGCTTCGCCCAGCTCTGCGCCATCGGCCCGCGGGAAGTCGGGCAGGGCGAGCGCGAGAGCTTCGGTCATGACATCAACGAGGTTCAGCGTGGCTGGAAGTTCCTCAACTGTGTCATCTTCGGGCATCTCGACCTCACCGATCAGCGGATCTTCGATGTCGCTGAGGTAGGTGCGTTTGATTTTCTGGTCGATCCGCGTGGTCACAGGTTCGAGAGTGATGACGCAGTCCTGAACGACCGTCGCGCCCAAATCAGCGAACAAAACCCAGTCGTGTTTGCCCTCGGCGCGGATCAAGCCGTTGAACCGCAGTTTGCGAATGGCAGGGATTCCTAGGCTTTCGGCGATTTCCGCACGCTGCGCGGCATCGGGTTCAATCGCAAAGGTCGTATCGGCGCGATTGGGAAGATCGGCGAACCGTAATGTGGTCTTAGAGGTCTCCATGGCGCTTCAATCCTTGAACTTCGGGTCTGTGGTGATGTAAGCGGATTAAAAGGCTCGGGCAGGCGATACAAGGGGGCAGGTATGTTCAAATCAGGTCGCATCATCCGCAAAGGTGTTTTCGTGGTCGCAACTGTGGCTGCGGTCGCCGGTCTGTCGGGCTGTGTTGAGCGGGTCGCCAATCACGGCTTTGCACCCAAGGCAGAGGCCATCGCCACGGTCACCCTTGGCAGCGACACACGCGAATCTGTCATTGAAAAGCTGGGCCGCCCGACGATGGGTGGCGTGCTTGAGGATGGCGGGCTCTATTACGTGTCCTACCAGATGCGCCACTACGGTGCGATGCCCCCCAAAGAGATCGACCGCACCGTCGTTGCCGTGACCTTTGATGCGGGCGGCATTGCGCGCAACATCGAAACCTTTGGCTTAGACGATGGTCAGGTGGTGTCGCTGTCGCGCCGTGTGACCGACGACAATCTGCGTGACAACGTGTTCCTGCGTCAGCTTCTCGGTTCGATTGGCCGTCTGAACGCCGCAGACATCTTTGGCTCCGATTAAAATCGCTTTGCGGCTTTACCGTTCAGGATCAATATACCTGTTACATCCCGCGCCTATGGTGGCGGGAGCATGAGTGCAGAGGGTGATCCCATGCGGGTGATGTTGCGTAAGGGGCGCTATGCGGCCCGTCTGGCAGAAACGGATCAAGACCTAATGGCGGCGCAGCGGCTGCGTTATGCGTGTTTCATCGCAGACGGTGGGCAGGACGACGGCATTGAGGCTGATGATTTCGACGCCCGCTGCCAGCACATGCTGGTCGAGGATACCCGTTCAGGCGAACTGGTCTGCTGTTTCCGCCTGATGCCGCTCTCTGGCGGTGCTGAAATCGGGCAGAGCTATTCCGCGCAATATTATGAACTCTCCGCGCTCAAGGCCTTTGACGGGCCGATGGTCGAGATGGGGCGGTTCTGCATCCACCCCGATCACAAAGATCCTGACATTCTGCGGGTCGCTTGGGGCGCCATGACCCGCTTTGTCGATGACAACGGGGTCGAGATGCTGTTCGGCTGTTCGTCCTTCTGGGGCACCGAGGCCGAAGCTTATCTCGATGCCTTTGACATGCTCGCAGAAAAACACCTCGCGCCGATGCGGTGGTTGCCCAAGGTCAAAGCGCCCAAGGTGATCCGTTTCGCCGCTGAACGTCTGCGCAGACCTCTCGACCGTAAGCGGGCGATGCTAGGGATGCCGCCCTTGCTCAAGACTTATCTGCTGATGGGCGGCTGGGTAAGTGATCATGCTGTGGTCGATAATGACCTGAATACGCTGCATGTTTTTACCGGCCTCGAAATCCGCGCGATCCCGCCTGCACGGGCAAAGGCACTGCGGATGGTGGCCGGGTAAGGGGGCTCTGCCCCCAAACCCCCGGGATATTTACGGCACAAAGGCAGGGTTACCCGAGCCCCATATCTGACAAGAAGCGGGCGAGATCGTTGGAGGGGCGGTCGGGTGTGTTTGTGGCGAGGAGCGCGTCAAAGCGGGCGCGTAACGCGTCTTTTTCTGCGCCTTTGCAATCGTTCCACGGGCGTCCCTGTAGGGCCATATGCAGAGCGTAATAACCGATGAAATGCGGGCGGGTGCCTTTTCCGATCATACGGGTGTAGGCATCGTGGGCGCCAATCGCACGCAGCGTTTCGGCATCAGGGATGCCCGCGCGGATCATGTCGGTCTCTGTTGCGGGGCCGATGCCAGAAATGGAGCGAAGGGATGTCATGCCTCGCAGATTACTCTGCTTTAGGGGGAACGTCAGCCCGTTCTGCATTCACTTTGCGCAAGAACTGCATGAGTGCCGTGTCGTCGAGCGGTTTGGTCATGACGGTCGAGGCGCCTGCCTTTTCAAACTGGCGCATGTCGTCCCCGACCACAGCGGCGGTGAGGCCGATGATCGGTTTGGTAAAGCCATTTGCGCGCAGCGTGCGGGTCAGTTCATCGCCCGACATCTCTGGCATAAAGAGGTCGGTTACGACCACGTCTGGGGGATCCACGGCGATGAGGTCGAGCGCAGCGCGGCCAGACCCCACCACCTCAACGCGGCCCATGAATTTCCGCAGGCGGGCGCTGGTGACTTCGGCGACGAGGGCGTTGTCTTCGGCCAAAAGGACATACATCTCGCCGAAGTCGACAGAGTCGTCGTCCATATGAGCCACCTGACGCAGGTCCTCGGCAGAGGCCAGCGGTTCGGCGATCCGCACGTGATAGCCTGCGCCGCCTTCGGGGGCGGGGAAGTAGGTGACGCTACCGCCCAAGAGTTGCGCAGTGGTGCGCACGATGTAGAGACCGAGGCCAGAGCCATCGGCGCGATTGCGGGCATCTTGCCCACCACGTTGGAAGGGTTGGAACAGCCGTTCCACCTCTTCGGGGGCGATGCCGATGCCGTCGTCGGTGATGGACCAGACACCTGTACGGTCGTCCAGATTGTCACCAATGGAGGACCGATAGGTCACCGTAATCGCAGAGCAGCGCGAGTGAATGATCGCGTTGCGGATCAGGTTGCCGAGGATTTGTTTGATCCGCACGCTATCGGCCAAGACCATCTCGTTGGCGCCTTCGCCAAAGCGGAGCCTGATCGTGATACCGCTGGATTGAGCCTGCATTTCAAAGGTGTTGCGGATCGACTCTGCTAGGTCAGCGGGCACGAATGGAACAGGATTGATCGGCAGGTTCTTTTCGGGGTTCACCGCCTGACGCATGTCGGTCAAAACGCCGAGCAGTTGGTCAGTCGCTTCGCGTAGACGTTTGGTCAGGTGAGGCTTATCGGCCTGTTCGTCGTTAAGGTCATCGATCAGCATCGAAATCACCGACGCAGGTGTGCGCAATTCGTGGCTGATGATCGAGAACATCTGCTTTTGTTGGTCCTGACGGATCGACAATTCGGCCAAGGTTTCCTTGAGCGCGCGCTCTTGCAAATGTTCGCCCGTCACATCCACCACGAGGCCGTA
>JAYPVO010000022.1:0-7437 GCA_038134645.1 Paracoccaceae bacterium | reverse complement strand
CCTTGAGCGCGCGCTCTTGCAAATGTTCGCCCGTCACATCCACCACGAGGCCGTAGACCACGGGCGAATTGTCAAAGCTGCGTTCATACCAAAGGAACAGGCGGATCACGCGGTGCATATTGCTACCGGGGGCTTGGCGGAGGCGGGCCAGTAGGGTTGTCGTGTCGCCTGGGCGCTGGAACATCATGCGCCGCAGTTCTTTTTGCTCATGATCGCCAAATTTGCGCATCATCGAGGGGATATCAAAGCTCTGCGGGACGCCCAGCATCCGCTGTGTCACAGGATCAACAGAGACCATCCGCGAGGTTAGATCGACCGCGAAAACGCCAACCCCTGCGTAGTTCCGCACGGTATTGAGGCGGCGCAAAGAGCTGACTTGCTGATCTTGCAGGTGGTTGCCGTGGCTGCGCAGGCCGAGGACGAAGATCACGATGCCGAGGGCGATGAGCGCATAAATCTCAATGATCAGGTCAGAGTTCGTCTCGATCGTGGGGGGCGTCACAATGGCGCCTGTCATGGTCGCATAGATCAACATGCCGACAGTCAGTGTCGGAACCACCAGTCGGATCGGTAACACAACGGCAAAGATCGCGCAGAGTGCGATGGCATCGAGGATAATGTGAAGCTGGAACCCATACCGACCCAAGATCGCCAGAATAGGGAAGGCCAGCGCGAATGGCATAGCCCAGACCACATCAGAGGGGCGGGGAAATTGGATCATGCCGATAAAGAAGGTCGACACAACAATCCCGCCATAGCCGCAGCGGATCGCCGCTTGCATCAGGAAATCTTCGTTCGCGGCCATCAGCGCTACGCCTTCCGCAGAGGCAAAGGCGGTGATCATTCCTGTGATTGTCGCGATTGAGACAAGCGTAAAGACGACACCTGTCACGACCGAAATCGTGAGGTCCACGGTGTAGGGCGATAAGCGTTTATCCAAGGCGTTCAGCGCAATCCGAAGCATCACGCCGACAACGCCGCCAATAAAGAGGTTAACGGCCAAGCCAGTCCATAACATCTGGTAGATGTCTTTGGCCTGATCGGGTGAGGGCAAATTATAGGTCGGGATGATCGCTTGGGCGAAATAGAGGCCGACAAAGGCGAGGATCGGCCAATAGATCATGCGGGCTGGATAGATCAGCAGGCCCAAAACCAAAGCAAATAGCGCTGAGTGGGGCACAAAATAGATCGCTAATTCTGGGGTGCCGTGGGACTCTGCGCCAAGTGCGAGGCCGAGGGCCCAGATCGCTGTGAACGCAAGGTAAATCAGCGTGTGTCGTGCAGGGTGGTCGGCAATCTGAGACCGCAGACGCAACAACTGAGAACCATCCAGATCGCGAAACAACAAAGAGTCGCGCAGATCATCTGGCGTCTTATTGTTCGAAATCGCGAAGGTCGTTTTCAAAGCCATTAGCTATGGATGTCTCTTTCTGGTTGTCGTGCTTCGCCTATTCAGGGGTATGGCATACGGTTCGGTGCCGAAACGCCTCATGGGGATATGCAGAACTATCCAAAGAGCTAGTTCGCTGAGCCATGCCTCCCCCAACAGCAAATCTTACCGTGTGGTCAATTATGGGCCGAAATTAGAGGCTCGCAAAGTCACGAATAAGATAGCTTGTCTTTGGCGCGACAGGAGCAGGTCGATTGGCTTCGACTGCGGGCTTTGTTTCGGGTGGTGTTTTCTGGACTTGATTGGCTTGCATGGTGGTCTCTCTTTACTCAAACGCACTAAGGTTACGTATGGTAAGCTTAATAGCTAATCGTGGCATTCGTGAGGCAGGTAAGGTCAGGTTAACCACCGTTTTTGGATCAATTGCCTGTGATCTCATGGAATTGTTGACGCTACGTCCGTCTAAATTTTAACCAATCCGCCCTGCGTTGATTAAAAAACCGTCAAATGTACTGAAAACTCGATTTTCATGATGAAGCAGAAATTGCGATGTGCCGCAGCGCAGCATCTTCTTTCCCTTGGGCGGTGAACAGCCGCTCTCAAATCGCCGCACGGGGACGCAATCCTGGCAGAAAACCGACCCCGCGCGACACCAGCAACAAAGCTGAGACCTTTGTTTACGCGTTTTGACCCGATTTGACCACTGGTCACGGGCCGCGGATGGGTCTCAAACAGGGGACACTTTAGATGTTTAAAAAAATCATGCTGCCCGCACTTTCCTCCGCTGCTCTGATCGCAGGTGCAGGCGCCGCTCTGGCCGAATGTGCTGACCCGATTAAGGTTGGCGTGCTGCACTCCCTCTCGGGCACGATGGCCATTTCTGAAACCACTCTCAAAGACACCATGCTGATGCTGATCGCAGAGCAGAACGCAAAGGGCGGTCTGCTGGGCTGTGAAATCGAAGCCGTCGTGGTCGATCCTGCGTCCGACTGGCCGCTCTTTGCGGAGAAGGCCCGTGAACTGCTGACCGTTCACGACGTTGACGTGATTTTCGGCAACTGGACCTCGGTTTCGCGTAAATCGGTTCTCCCCGTGCTCGAAGAGCTGAACGGCCTCCTGTTCTACCCAGTGCAATACGAAGGCGAAGAATCCTCGCGCAACGTCTTTTACACTGGCGCTGCTCCGAACCAGCAGGCGATCCCTGCGGTTGACTACTTCCTTGAAGAGCTGGGCGTTGAGAAATTCGCGCTGCTGGGCACCGACTATGTCTACCCACGCACCACCAACAACATTCTCGAAAGCTACCTTCAGTCCAAAGGCATCGCCGCTGAAGACATCTTTGTGAACTATACCCCCTTCGGTCACTCTGACTGGGCAACCATCGTGTCCGACGTTGTTGCACTGGGCGCTGACGGTAAATCGGTTGGCGTGATCTCGACCATCAACGGCGACGCGAACATCGGGTTCTACAAAGAACTCGCAGCCCAAGGCGTTTCGGCCGAAGACATCCCTGTTGTTGCCTTCTCGGTCGGTGAAGAAGAACTCTCGGGCCTCGATACCACCAACCTCGTCGGTCACTTGGCGGCTTGGAACTACTTCATGTCGGCTGATACCGCTGAAAACGCTGCCTTCATCGACGCATGGCACGGCTTTATCGGTGACGATGCACGCGTGACGAACGACCCGATGGAAGCGCACTACATCGGCTTTAACATGTGGGTGAACGCTGTGACCGAGGCTGGCACCACCGACGTTGACACCATCATCGACGCACTTCCGGGCCAAGAGTTCACCAACCTGACAGGCGGAACTGCTGTCATGCTGCCGAACCACCACCTGACCAAACCGGTTCTGATCGGTGAAATTCAGGCTGACGGCCAGTTCGACATCATCAGCCAAACCACCGAAGTGGCTGGCGACGCATGGACCGACTTCCTGCCAGAATCCGCTGTTCTGGAATCCGACTGGATCGACCTGAAATGCGGTATGTATAACACCGAAACTCAGACCTGCGTTCAGTTGACCTCGAACTACTAAGGTTTTGAAATTTGGGGTGGGGGAGCGTCCTCCACCCCGAACCTTCCCCCCAAGACTACCCCATAAGGAACGCGCCGATGCTTCGCGCCGTTGTGATGGCTCTGTCCATCTTCTTTTTGGCTGCTGCCGCTGCCGCTCAGGACCTTCAATCTGTCCTGCAAACCTATTCCGATGACATCGCCAAACCGTCTCGTCGCACCGTTGATCAAGCGATCACTGCATTGATCGATAGCGACCTGCCCGAAGTCCCTGTGTTTCTACAGGCATGGCAGGAAAAGAACGTTTGGCAGAACGAAGAGACTGGCCTGTTTTACTATGTCGAAGGCTCTGATCCGGTCACGTTGATCGACCTTTCAACGGGTGAAGCCGTAGGCACAGCACCCAAATCTGTCATGTCGCAGATCAAACCGAACGCAGGTGTGCGCGGTGTGATTGGCTCTGCCTTGGTGCAATATCAACTGCTTGATCCTGACTATGATCGTCGTGCGGCTGCATTGGATGCGATCAGCCGCGATGGTTCTGCCGAACAGCTTGCGCCTCTTGCTGCGTCAATTGCTGATGAGCCGGACGCTGGGTTACAGGCCCGCAAAGAACGTCTGTTGTTGATGCTCACCGCTCGTTTCGCACCCTCGAGCGAGGATCGCGTGGCGGCGATTGAGGCGCTGTCGTCAGATGTTAGCGTCGACGTTCGCGCCGTAATGAACCAAACGCTTACCTCGTCCAATGGCGTTGCGGCCACGGTGCCCGAAGGCGCAAACATCGCCGCAATCCGCGAGGTCGGCCCTGATTTCGATGTGAACGCTGCCTATGCAGAGCTTGCCGCTGCTGGGCTGGCGCAGCCCACAGTGACCGAAGATGACCTGAAATCCGCCCTTATCGCGAATATCGTGGATGGCCAGGTCGCGGGCGTGCCTGTTGCGGCCATGTCTGATCCCGCAGAGCGCATTCGTGCCTATCAGGGGCTTGTTGACGCGGGGCTTGCGGCACCTTTTGTCCCGATGGCGGATCGTGAGGCGGCTGTTGCGGCCCATGTGTTCTACACCCAATACGACGAGGCGGATCAGGCCGTCACCGATGCCGCCGCCGCTGCGATCAAACGGATCGAGCTAAAGGTGGGGGCCATGCAGACCGCTGACCTCGCGCTCGATGCGATCTCTTTGGCGTCGATCTATTTCCTCGCTGCGATTGGCCTTGCCGTGACGTTTGGCGTCATGGGCGTGATCAACATGGCCCATGGTGAGTTCATCATGATGGGCGCCTACACGGGCTATGTGATCCAACAGGTGATCCCTGATTACACCGTGTCGATTATCGTAGCACTTCCCGTTGCCTTTATCGTCACCTTTGCGGCTGGCGTCGCGATGGAGCGGTTGGTCATTCGTCACCTCTACAAACGTCCGCTTGAAACGCTCCTCGCGACCTTTGGTATCTCTATTGCGCTGCAACAGATCGCAAAGAACATCTTTGGCACGCAGGCCCGCCCGCTGACCTCGCCGTCATGGTTGGATGGGGCGCTCGTGTTTAACGATGTGGTGGCGATCAGCTACATCCGCATCGCGATCTTTGTGCTCGCTGTGATGTTCCTCTGCCTGATATTGTTCATCCTGAAAAAGACCCGTCTGGGGCTAGAAGTCCGCGCTGTGACCCAGAACCCTGGGATGGCGGCCTCGATGGGCATTAACCCAGATCGCATCAATATGCTGACCTTCGGGCTTGGCTCTGGGATTGCGGGGATCGCAGGCGTTGCCATCGGCCTTTATGCCAAAGTCACGTCCGAGATGGGGGCCGACTACATCGTGCAGTCCTTTATGACCGTCGTGGTAGGTGGCGTTGGAAACGTCTGGGGGACGCTTGCAGGGGCATCGCTAATTGGCTTCCTGCAAAAAGGGATCGAGTTCTTCAACCCGTCGAACACGCTCGCCGCGCAGACCTACATGATCCTCTTTATCATCATCTTCATCCAATTCCGTCCCAAAGGCATCGTTGCCCTCAAGGGCCGTGCGGCAGGGAACTGAGCCATGACGAAATCATTCCTTGCAACAAACCGTTCGGTCCTTGTGTTCCTCTTGGTCCTGTCACTCTTCACCCTCGCGGTGACCGTGATGGCAGAGGCAACGGGCTATGGCCTGATCTCGACCTCTTTTGTCAAAACATTGGGCAAAACGCTCTGCCTCTGTCTTATCGCCATCGCGATGGATGTGGTCTGGGGTTATTGCGGTATCCTGAGCCTCGGCCACTTTGCGTTCTTTGGGATCGGGGGTTACGCGATTGGCATGTGGCTCATGTATGCCCGCACCGAAGAAATCGTCGCGGGCTCGCTGGCGAACCAACCGCTCCCCGCAACTGCGCAAGAAGTCTCTGACGCCATCGGCACACAGATTTTCGGCGTCGTGGGCAGCAGCGATTTCCCTCTCATCTGGAGCTTCGCACATTCGCTACCGCTCCAGCTTTTGGCGATCCTCATCGTTCCCGGTTTGCTCGCGCTGGTCTTTGGCTGGCTGGCCTTCCGCAGCCGTGTCACGGGCGTTTATCTCTCCATCCTGACCCAAGCGATGACTCTCGCGCTCTCGCTCTATCTGTTCCAAAACGACAGCGGTTTGCGGGGGAACAACGGCCTTTCTGGTCTGCAAAACATCCCCGGTGTCTCTGCATCCCAAGACGACGTGTCGATCTGGTTCTTTTGGGCCTCTGCTGTCGCGCTTGGCCTCGGCTATGTCCTCTTTGCATTTGTCACATCGGGCAAAATGGGTAGCGTCATTCGGGCTATCAGGGATGATGAGGCACGAGTGAGGTTTCTTGGGTATCACGTTGAATCGTATAAATTATTCGTCTTTACGATCACGGCGATGGTCGCGGGCATTGCGGGCGCTCTCTATTACCCGCAGGCAGGCATCATTAACCCAGCAGAGATCGCACCGATTGCATCCATCTACCTCGCGGTTTGGGTGGCGATTGGTGGGCGCGGACGGCTCTATGGCGCTGTGATCGGCGCAACGCTCGTCTCGCTCTTGTCGTCGTGGTTCACAGGCGGCAGCGCACCTGCGATCAACCTCGGTTTCTACAAAATCGTCTGGACCGACTGGTGGCTCGTCCTGCTGGGCCTGTCTTTTGTCGCGGTTACGCTGTTCTTCCCCCAAGGTATCGGCGGTCTGTTCGATTTCGTCGCGGTCAAACGCAACTCGGACTACGGCCCATCCGAGGGGGCATGGCGCGCAGAAGAAGGAAAACCGGAATGAATAAACGTCTCCTTGAAGTTTCGGGCGTTTCGGTCACCTTTGACGGATTTCGCGCGATCAATAACCTCTCGATTGCGATTGCAGAGCCTGAGTTGCGGGCGGTGATCGGGCCGAACGGGGCGGGTAAGACCACCTTTATGGACATCATCACGGGCAAGACTAAACCTGATGAGGGCAAGGTCATTTGGGGCGAAAAATCCATCAGCCTCTTAGGCATGAGCGAAAGCCAGATCGCCCGCGCGGGCATCGGTCGGAAGTTCCAAAAACCCACGGTGTTTGAGGCGCAGACCGTGCGCGAAAACCTCGCGATGGCGCTGAAAAACAAACGAGGTCCGTTTGATGTGCTTTTCTATCGCAAAACAGCAGATGGGGCCGCGCGGATCGAAGAGCTCGCCGCGGAAATCGGGCTGAGTGATCAGCTGACCCGCGTGGCAGGGGAGCTGTCCCACGGTCAAAAACAGTGGTTAGAAATCGGGATGCTCTTGGCCCAAGATCCACGTTTGCTCTTGGTCGATGAACCCGCGGCGGGGATGACGCCTGCGGAGCGGGAACAAACGACGGACCTCCTTGTTCGGGCGGCGAAGACCCGTGCTGTTGTCGTCGTCGAACACGATATGGAGTTCGTGCGTCGCCTGAACTGCAAGGTAACCGTGCTCCACGAAGGATCGGTTCTAGCCGAAGGCTCGCTCGATCACGTGACCCAAAACCCTGATGTGATTGAAGTTTATCTGGGACGCTAAGATGCTCGAAATTGAAAATCTCACACTGAAATAC
>JAYPVO010000021.1:0-19602 GCA_038134645.1 Paracoccaceae bacterium | reverse complement strand
ACGATTGTCGCGCCAATCGTTACGTTTGTGCGAAGAAGGTCACCGAATACAAAGATGCCGATTGCAGAGGCAAAGGGGAGCTGAAGGTAAGCGAAGGGTTGGACTGCACTTGCCTCAGCCACTTCGTAAACGCGGATCAGTAGGTAGTGCCCCAAGAGGCCCACAACGCAGAGCGTCGCCATCCAGCCACTATCGGCTAATGTCATCGGTTCCCAATGCCAGATGCCGACCAGTGTCATGGCGATGCACCCCGTTACCCCCATCCAAACAAAGGACGTGATAGATGCGTCCTTGCGCGAGACATAGCGGGTCATCAGGCCGTAAACCGCAAACATCAGAGACGCTGTGACGGCCCAGAAGGAATTGAGCGAAAATACTCCGCCCGACGGGTTGAGGATGATCAAAACACCCAGAAAGCCCACCCCGATCGCGGACCACCGACGCCAGCCGACTTTCTCTCCCAGTATGGGTCCAGATAATGCTGCAATGAGGAGAGGGTAGCTGGCGAAAATTGCGTGACTTTCGACAAGACCCAGCCGCACGAAGGCGACCAGCATGATGCAGATTTCAGCGACGATGAGCATACTGCGGAAGGCTTGGGCCAAGGGCTGCGATGTGCGCATTGCACCAAATAGTGACCCAGTTTGGCGGTAACCAACGGACAAGGCGAACGCAGCAAAGAACCAAAATCTGACCATCACGATCATTCGGACGTCGTAACTTTGTGCCAAATGACGTGATACCCCGTCTTGGGCCGCAAAAATGAGCGTCACCAAGACCATGAGCCAGATGCCCTTTTTGTTGTTCTGTTCAATCATGGTTTTGATGCCCGCGTCATATGGCGTTTGCGGCCGTAGCCCGAAGTTCTAGTCACAACAAAGCCCGCATCTTCTAGTGCTCGGCGGACATGACCTGCGGCTGTATATGTCGCGGCGGTTCCATTCGCTGCAGTGTGGCGGCCCACTTCTGCCATCAAATCTGCGCCCCACATTTCGGGGTTCTTGGCCGGACTAAATCCATCCAGAAACCATGCGTCCGCCTTGAGGTTTGATTTCGGTAAAGTATCGCGAACGTCGCCAACGATGATCCGTAGAGTGACAGGGCCAAAGTTGGTGTCACCCTTGTTCAGTCCTTCAATCATTTTTGCGGCCCACGGTGCCACTTCAGGGAAGGCCAGGAGCGCGTTTTCCATGTCTTTGATTGCCATTGGAAAGGCTTCGAACGTGGTGAAGGTGAGGGTGCCGTTCGCTCCTGCTTCTTCCCATACTTTCCAAACGGTAAGAAAATTCAGGCCAGTGCCAAAACCCAGTTCGCCGATCTGGAAATCGCCACCAAAACGTTCGGGCAGATCATTGCCATCGATGAAAACGTGACGTGTTTCAGCGAGACCGTTGTCGAGCGAAAAATAGGGATCATCGAATTTGCGAGAGATCGGGATTGTCCCGTCTCGCCATTCAAGCTCTGCTTGCGGCTGGTTGTTCATGGTGCTCTGCCTTAGGGTTGCGCCGAAGATGGACGCGAGGCGAACAAATGGCAACGGTTGATGTAACGATCTATGGCGCAGGCGCGTTCGGGCTGGCGGTTGGTTATGCCTGCGCATTACGGGGCGCAAAGGTCCGCGTTATTGACCCAAACGGTGTGGCGGCAGGATCGTCTGGCGGATTGGTCGGTGCATTGGCGCCTCATGTGCCAGAGAATTGGAACACAAAGAAAGCGTTTCAATTCGAAAGCCTGATCATGGCAGAGACGTTTTGGTCAGAGGTCGAACGTATCTCGGGTGAGAGTTGCGGATATTTACGGTCGGGACGCGTGCAGCCATTGGGTGATGACCGCGCTGTTGCTTTGGCTGAGGCTAGAGCCAAGACCGCTGCGGATTTATGGCAGGGCAAGGCGGAGTGGTCGGTGCTGCCTGTTGAGCAATTTGGCACTTGGGCACCGAAATCGGATACTGGAATGGTGGTGTTCGATACATTGACTGCGCGTATCCACCCACGGCGGGCAACTCGAGCTTTGGCCGCCGCAATCATTGCGCAGGGTGGCGAGGTGGTCGCTGAGGGTCAGCCAGAGGGCCAGATCGTGTATGCGACCGGCTGGCGCGGCATGGTAGAGCTGTCAGAACAGCTCGGTAAATCGGTTGGCGGTGGCGTAAAGGGGCAGGCGGCGTTGTTGCGGTATGATGCTGCCAATTTGCCCCAACTCTTTGCCGACAGCTTGCACATTGTGCCTCATGCCGATGGAACCGTCGCGATAGGGTCAACGAGTGAACGTGACTTCGAAAGCCCAGATGCGGTCGATCATCAGATCGAAGACGTCATCGCGCGCGCTATTGATGCCTTTCCAGTGCTTGAGGGTGCACAGGTGATCGAGCGCTGGGCTGGGGTTCGACCTCGGGCAAAGAGCCGTGCGCCTATGTTGGGTAAGCATCCCGTTGTCGATGGTGCCTTCATCGCGAATGGTGGCTTCAAAATCGGTTTCGGAATGGCGCCAAAAGTCGGTGCGGTGATGGCGGACCTGATTTTGGGGGGTGTGGACCATATTCCCGAGGGGTTCAGGCCAGAGGACAGTCTTTAGCTATTGACGGCGTGGTGACCGCTGCAACACAGTTCGCCGACCTTGATTAAAATGGGCTTCGCGCCATTTCATGCGCACCGAAGAACCGATCACCAATTAGGACCTATGATGCGTTTGAACGACTGCCACAACTTCCATGATTTTCAGACCTTGGCGCGTAAACGGCTTCCTAGCCCGATCTATAATTACATCGCAGGCGGTGCCGATGACGAAGTGACGCTTCGGGCTAATACCAGCAGCTTTGAGCGTTGTGATTTGATCCCGAACGTTTTGCGCGGTGTTGAGGATGTGGACCTGTCCACGACGGTCATGGGGCAGAAAATCGACCTTCCGGTCTACCTGTCACCGACCGCGCTCCAGCGCTTGTTCCACCACCAAGGGGAACGCGCGACTGCGGCGGCGGCTGAGAAATTCGGCACCATGTTCGGCGTGTCGTCGCTTGGCACAGTGTCCATGGAAGAACTGGCCAAGAAGCACTCGAACCCACAGGTTTACCAGTTCTATTTCCACAAAGACCGCGGCCTGAACCGCTCTATGATGCAAAAAGCCAAGGAGAGCGGCATCAAGGTGATGATGCTGACCGTGGATAGTATCACAGGCGGCAACCGTGAACGTGACTTGCGGACGGGCTTTTCCATCCCCTTCCGTTTGACCGTGGGTGGCGCGCTGCAATTTGCGATCAAACCAATGTGGGGCATCAATTACTTGACCCATGAGAAATTCAGCCTTCCGCAATTGGACGCCCATATCGATATGAAGGGCGATAGTCTGACCATCGGGCGGTATTTTACCGAGATGCTCGATCCTTCAATGACATGGGACGATGTTGAAAAAATGGTTGCTGAATGGGGCGGTGAATTCTGCCTCAAGGGTGTCATGAGCGTTGAGGACGCAAAGCGGGCCGCCGACATTGGCTGCACGGGTATTGTTCTGTCAAACCATGGCGGTCGTCAGTTGGATGGATCGACTACGGCCTTTGATCAGCTTGATGAAATCGTTCAAGCGGTCGGTGACCGGATCGATGTCATGATCGATGGCGGCGTTCAGCGCGGTACCCATGTTCTGAAAGCCCTCGCCCTCGGTGCGAAAGCCGTCGGTCTGGGACGTTACTATTTGTTCCCGCTGGCGGCTGCGGGTCAGGCAGGTATCGAACGCGCTGTTGGTAAGCTCAAAGAAGAGCTCGTGCGCGACATGCGTCTTATGGGCTGCACATCGGTCGATCAGCTCACCCGCGACATGGTTAAGTTCAAGTAGCTTAGGCCAGTTTGACGGCGGGCTCTTCGAGGCCTGCATTTTCGATGGTGAATTCATATAGGCGCCCCTGATCGTTGTCGGGGGCAACTATGCCTTCACGAGCCGTGGTGACGTAAACAGTGCGCAGGTCGGTTCCGCCAAACGCGGGGCATGACGAATGAAGCCCAGGCACTGGAAACACTGCATCCAATTCACCGCTCTGCGTATATCGCGCAACCCGAGCAGCACCCCACTGGGCGTTCAGAACACGTCCCTCTGCGTCGACCACAGATCCGTCGGGATACAAATCATCAGGCGCGAGATCGACAAAGGTTTCTGGTTCACCGATCGGCCAGCCTTCGGCATCCAAAGAAACGCGCATAATTTTCTGCGTAGGGGTGGATGCGAAATAAGCTACATCGCCCGCAGGTGAAAAACAGATCGCGTTGGGTATGGTGATGTCATCGAACAGAGTGGTTAGCTTGCCTTTGTAAAAGCGGTAGATCGCACCTGCCTCAGGCTCTGCATTCTTGCCCATCGTGCCAATCCAAAACCCACCTTGGCGGTCGGTTCGGCCATCGTTCGAGCGTGTGATGGGATTGTCCGCCTCAAGCGGTAGGATCAGTTCGCGTTCACCTGTCGGGATGTCAAAACGCCAAAGCCCAGTTTCCGAAGCGATCAAGAGACTGTCATGATCGATCCAGCCAGCTGCGGAAACATGTTCGTCGAATTGCCACTCAAGTTCGGTATTTTCGATCCTGCTGAGGAGTTTCTTGCCGATAATATCAAACCAAAACAGTTGCTTGCGCAAAGGGTGCCAGAGCGGACCTTCGCCGAGAATGCTGTTGCGAGAGTCGAAAACTGTAGCGGTCATCTGTATACCTCATCATAGCGGTTCACGATCTTCGCGGCGCGTGTCGCCACAGTGTCGGCTGTGTCCCCTGGGCGATAAAGGGCTGTTCCGATGCCAAACCCGTTCGCACCAGCTGCGGCCCAGTCTGCGAAATTGTCAGGGCCAGCACCGCCAACGGCAAGGACTTCGGTATTGGACGGTAGCACAGCGCGGATCGCCCGCAATCCGTCAGGGCCAAGCAATGAGCCTGGGAATATTTTTAGCCCATCAGCACCATATCGAAGCGCTGCAAAGCACTCGGTTGGCGTCATGACGCCCGGATATGACAAAAGCCCTAACGATTTCGTTGTCGTGATCACTTCAACATTGGTATCGGGCGAGACGATCAAAACACCCCCTGCGTCTTTGACGCTGCGCACATCGTCTGGTGTCAAAACCGTCCCTGCGCCGACAATCGCATTCGCTCCAAATGCGTTGGCCATCCGTTCAATCGATTTTAGCGGGTCTGGGGAGTTCAGAGGCACTTCGATCTTTGAAATGCCAGCATCGATCAGCGCGCCCGTGACGGCGACCGCGTCTGACGGTGATATCCCTCTGAGGATGGCGATGATATTACGGGTCATGTCCGGTCCTTTATGCGGGAATATGCATCGATGAGGCCCAGTCGAACGAGCTCACCCCCATCAGAAATCGTGGCGTTCGCGCCATTGGCGGTCAATCCTCGTTTGTAGAGGTCGGATAGAGCATCGGCGCCAATAATGACCGTGGGCTCTCCGTTCCACAGATGCTTCATCGCGGCGATTTCTTGGCCGATCAGGTGACCCGACAGGCGACCTGTTAGAACGTCAGAGGACGTGCCGTGCACCAGACTGGACGCGCGAATTGAGAATAGATCGGCAAGGGTGGTTTCCTCGACGACGGCTTTGTCAAATGAGGCGTCGCTCCAGTCTGGCCCAACAGAGTGTCTGAGGATCGAGTGACCGCGCAGAAGTGCGAACAATTCGCCTGTCATGACCGTGCGGAAATGTTTGATCTGACCGCCGCCGACCTGAACCCATTTCGTGTGAGTTCCAGGTAGGCACAGAACACCTTTGAAATTGGGGTTCTTTGTCAAAAAGCCCGCGATTTGCGTTTCTTCGCCGCGCATAACGTCGGCTGGATCGCTTTGACTTGCGCCACTGAGAATGCGGACGTTTAAGCGCGGATCGTTGGTATCGACCTCTATGAAGCCAGCCCCAGCGGCAATACATGGGACGTTGACGTAGGGGGCTTCTTTCCAGCCCTGACGTGCACCTGCCATGCCGCAAATGATGACGTCAGTGGGTCCGTCAATCAGGTCCCCGATAAGGTTGAGGAGAACGCCCTCGTATTGATCAGCCGTCAGGCCGCCCATGCCCTGAGGCGAAGTACGTTCCGCCTTGACCGAATGATCTGCGCCCATTTGCCATAGGCGCAGATTTGATGTTCCCCAATCGACTGCGATCCAATCGGCCGACATTTTACGACAGATCAGATGGAAGCACGGCTTCGGGGATGTTCTGGTAGCTTACGGGGCGCAAGAACCGACGAATTGCCATAGTGCCGACCGATGTTGCTCCGAAATTGGTCGAGGCAGGGTAGGGTCCGCCGTGGACCATTGCATCGCAAACTTCGACGCCAGTTGGGAACCCATTCGCGAGGATACGTCCAGCTTTGCGCTCCAAAATCGGGAGCAAGGCACGAGCATCTGCCGCGTCGGCATCGTCCATGTGGATGGTGCAGGTCAGCTGACCCTGCAAATGACGCGCAATTTGATGCATTTCGTCGAGATCAGCGACGCGCACGACGAGGCCAAGCGGTCCGAAAACTTCTTCGCCGAGGATTTCGTTCTCTAGCCATTCTTTACCTGTTGTGGCGAACAGATACGGCGTGGCGTTGCGCTGGTCACACATCGAGGTCAGCAGCTCTTGGACACCCTTGGTTCCAGCGATCTGATCGCGGCCTGCGCGGTATGCAGCGGCGATGCCGTCGGTCAGCATGGTCTGAGCGCCCATTGGCGCAAGCGCTTCTGTTGCAGCAGCGATAAAACTATCTGCATCAGGCCCATCAATGACGACCGCAATGCCTGGATTTGTGCAGAATTGTCCTGCGCCCATCGTGAGCGACCCAGCCCAACCTGCCGCGATTGCAGCACCGCGATTTGCTAGTGCTGCGGGCATAAAGAACATAGGGTTCACGCTGCCCAATTCTCCGAAGAACGGAATGGGCTCAGGACGTCGTGCGCAAAGATCAAACAGGGCGCGACCACCTGCCAACGAACCCGTAAAGCCAACAGCTTTGATCAGCGGATGTTCGACGAGGGATTGGCCAACATCGCGTTTTCCGCCTTGGATCAGGCTGAATACTCCAGGGTGGATGCCGCATTTGGCAATGGCTGCGTGCACTGCTTCCGCAATGATCTCGCCAGTGCCTGGGTGCGCAGAGTGGCCTTTGACCACAACGGGGCAACCAGCCGCGAGTGCTGATGCGGTATCGCCGCCCGCTGTCGAAAATGCGAGCGGGAAGTTCGAAGCGCCGAATACGGCAACGGGTCCGATCGGACGTTGCATCATGCGAATGTCTGGACGGGGCAAAGGTTGGCGATCAGGAAGGGCCGCATCATAGCGGCGATCAAGGTATGCACCGTCGAGGATATGTTGTGCGAAGAGGCGCAACTGGCCAACTGTTCGTCCGCGTTCCCCTTGGAGGCGCGCTTCGGGGAGGCCCGTTTCTTGGCTACCAATTTCGGTGATTGCCTCAGCGCGGGCCTCAATTTCGTCGGCAATGGCGTTCAGAAATGCAGCACGCTCTTCGCGTGTTGAATACCCATAAGTCCAAAATGCGTCTTCGGCTGCTTTCGCGGCCTGATCAACGAGTTGCGGCGTGCCAATGCTAAAAGCGTGGGCGGGGCCGTGGGCGGGTTCTGAGGTAAATGTGCTATCCGAACCGATCCATTCACCAGCGATCAGGTGTTTCCCGTGGGGTGTAAAGGTCATGACTCTATCCTTTATTTGCCCCAGCGCAGTGCCAGAACGTCCATATCTTTTGACAATTGGAGCAAGCGATCTTTGGTCCGCTGGCTCATTGGTTTGAGCGGGTGGCGAACGTGATCTGATTTGATCACGCCACCTGCCTGCATAACAGTTTTCGCTGCACGCAGACCACATTGGCGGTTTTCGTGATTGATCAGCGGCAGACATTTTTCCCACTGAGCCAGCGCCGCGTCAACATTTCCAGCCCGATAGTCCATCACGATGGGACGGATTTTCTCGGGCTGAAGGGCCGATGTCATGGTGCCAGTGCAACCTGCGTCGAGATCGGCAAGAAGCGTTACAGCCTCTTCGCCGTCAAAGGGCCCAACGATAGACTCGCCACCCTGTTCGATCAGGGCCGCGAGCTTGTCTGCCGCGAAGGGCGTTTCGATTTTGAAGTAGCTGACATTCTCGAGTTCCTTCGCCATACGAACGAGCAGCGGGACGGACAAATTACAGCCAGAGAGTGGTGCGTCTTGAACCATGATCGGGATCGAAATCGCATTCGAGACGGCTTGGAAATGTTCGTAAACACCAGCTTCAGCAGGGACGAGGCCAACGCCGTGATATGGCGGCATCATCATGACCATGGATGCACCCAAGGCCTGAGCTTCGACAGCGCGTTTGACGACGATCTCGGTCGCAAAGTGGCTGATGGTGACGATCACTGGAACTCGGCCGGCGACATGTTCAAGTGAGATGCGCGTCAGGATCGCACGCTCTTCGTCGGACAAGAGGAACTGTTCCGAGTAGTTGGCAAGAATACAGATCGCATCGACGCCTTGATCGATCATGCAGTCCAAAACGCGGCGCATGCCGTTTTCGTCAACTCGACCATCATCGAAGAACGGTGTGGGTGCGACGGGCAGAATGCCAGTGAGTGCCTGTTTCATAGGTTTATCCTCAATCAAAAAACGGGTCGACAGCTACGCGGCGACCAAGTGCCAGCGCGTCTGAGACATGCACCATCGGGCGCAAGTCCATGTCGATCCCACCTTTGGCTACCAAAGCAGCCATGTTTGCATAAAGTCGTGGGTATTCCCCAGCGAGCGGGTTGTCCGAGATGATCGCGTCTTCGACGCCGTCGATCAGAATACGTGCCCCACCGTCCATGAGCGTCAATGTGCCTTGATCGGTGGTGGCTTCGATTGTCCAGATTTGATCACCCGTTTGTCGCCAGTCGAATTCCGCCGTGACGGATGCGCCTTCTGGGTGATGGAACGCCAACTTCGCACCGATCGGAGTTTGCCTGTTCGACGGGATATCGAGGCTGGCCGATTTCAGGTGAATGTTCGTTGGCAAGATCTCAGTTACGATGGAAAGGGCGTTGATGCCGGGATCAAAGACACCCATCCCACCGGGTTCCCAAATCCAAGCTTGGTTTGGATGCCAGCGGCGCACGTCTTCTTTCCATGTGACATGAAGCTTGAGGAGCTTCTTGTCGGCAAGCCAACCCTTTGCCGCGGCAACTTTATCGGCCTCGCGACTATGCCATGTTGCATAGAGGGCAACGCGGTTTTCTTTGGCCAATGCGACCAGTGCATCACATTCCGCGATTGTCGCCCCCGGAGGTTTTTCGAGCATGACATGGCGACCTGCGCGAAGAGCCGCAGCCGCATAATCAAAGCGCGGCACAGGTGGAAGGCAGAGCGACACAACACGGATGTCAGGCCGTGCCGAGAGCATTGCGTTGAAGTCGTCGTAGGCATCGACGCCATCGACTGTCCCGTGACGTGAAACCGTTGCTGCTAGTGACCAATCGGGTGAGGCCGCGATGGACGGCACGTGCTGGTCCATCGCGATTTTGCCGATCCCAACGAGAGCGATCTCCATCAATGCGAGTCCTTCCCAACTGGATTGCCACGGCATCCTTTTAGGAAGTCGAGATCTGCACCTGTGTCAGCGCCTTCAACGTGCTGTTGATGGAGCCATGCATACCCCGATGTTGGTTGTTCGTGGGCGGGGGCCCAGTTCGCCAAACGATCAGCTAGATCGGCATCACTGATATCGAGGTGGAGACGGCGGTTTTCTACGTCTACTTCGATCATGTCGCCGTTTTGCACAACCGCCAATGGGCCGCCTGCTGCCGCTTCAGGCGAGGTGTGAAGGATCACTGTGCCATAAGCCGTCCCTGACATCCGCGCGTCCGAGATGCGGATCATATCGGTAATCCCCTTTTTCAGAACTTTCGGGGGTAGACCCATGTTGCCGACTTCGGCCATGCCCGGGTATCCCTTGGGGCCACAGTTTTTCAAAACCATGATGCAGTTTTCATCGATGTCCAAATCTGGATCTTCGATCTTTGCCTTGTAGTCATCGATGTCTTCGAACACGACCGCGCGGCCGCGATGCTGCATGAGATGCGGACTTGCAGCCGAGGGCTTGAGGACTGCGCCTTTGGGAGCAAGGTTCCCTTTGACGACAACAATGCCTCCTGATTGGGTCAGAGCCTTATCGGTCGGGAGGATGACATCTCCGTTGTGGTTCATCACATCGCGAACTTCGTCCCAGACAGTTTCGCCCGACACCGTCAGCGCGTCTTTGTGCAGCAAGCCGCCCTCGCCCAGTCGTTTCAAGACAACGGGCAGACCTCCAGCGTAGAAAAATTCTTCCATCAGGTATTTGCCTGAAGGCATCAGGTTCACAATCGTCGGAACGTCGCGACCACAGCGGTCCCAGTCGTCTAGCGTGAGATCAATGCCAACTCGACCCGCGATCGCCAAGAGGTGGATCACCGCGTTCGTCGAGCCACCGATCGCCGCGTTGGTGCGAATGGCGTTCTCAAATGCCTGTTTGGTCATGACATCAGACGGTTTCAGATCATCTTTGACCATCTGTACGATACGGCGACCTGACAATTGCGCCATAACGCGTCGACGGCTGTCCACCGCAGGGATTGCAGCGTTGCCCGAGAGTGCCATGCCTAGGGCTTCGGCCATTGACGCCATGGTCGAGGCGGTGCCCATCGTGTTGCAGGTCCCCGAAGAGCGGGACATTGATTGTTCTGCTTCGAGGAACTCCTCTTGGGTCATTTCGCCAGCTTTTACAGCTTCGGAGAATTTCCAAAGGTGAGTGCCCGACCCCACGCGTTCGCCACGGAAGTAGCCATTGAGCATCGGGCCGCCCGTCACCACGATTGACGGAATGTCGGTCGATGCGGCAGCCATCAGCAACGAGGGCGTTGTTTTATCACAGCCAACCAAGAGAACTGCGCCGTCAATCGGTTGACCGCGCATTTGCTCTTCGATCGAAAGGGCAGCGAGGTTGCGGAACATCATCGCGGTCGGACGGAATGTGTTTTCAGAGGCTGAAAAGACGGGAACCTCGACTGGAAAGCCGCCAGCCTCCCAGATGCCAGCTTTGACCTTTTCCGCCAATTCGCGCAGGTGACCGTTGCATGGCGTGAGATCGGACCACGTGTTCAGGATGCCGATAATCGGACGTCCGTCGAACAGGTCGTGCGGATAGCCTTGGTTCTTCATCCAACCACGATGATAAATCGTGTCGCGCGAATTGCCGCTATACCAGTGTGTTGACCGGAGTTTGCGGGGCCAAGGGGCTGGTTTGAATGTCATGAGTTACCCCTGTTTGTTTTTGTTGTAGACGTCAAAGAATACTGCGGCGAGCAATACGAGGCCTTTGATGACCTGCTGGTAGTCGATGCCAATGCCGAGGATCGACATGCCGTTGTTCATGACGCCCATGATAAACGCACCGACGACTGCGCCGATAATCTTGCCCGAACCACCTGACATCGATGCACCGCCGATGAACACAGCAGCAATAACGTCTAGTTCGACGGCAAAGCCTGCTTTGGGCGTAGCGGTGTTGAGGCGGGCAGCAAAGATCAGACCTGCCAGTGCGGCCAGTAGACCCATGTTGACGAACGATAGGAACATCAAGCGTTCGGTTTTGATACCAGACAGCTTTGCCGCTTTTTCGTTGCCACCCAGCGCGTAGATTCTGCGCCCAACGGTCGTGTTGGCGGTGAGGAACGCGTAGATCACGGTCAGAACGACCATAGAGATGACCACGTTTGGCAGGCCTCGGAATGTGGCCAGTTTAAACATCACAAACAGCAGCGCCGCTGAGATGATAAAGGTCCGAGCTACAAAGAACGCCTTTGGCTCACCCTCGATGCCGTATTTTGCGTTATGCGCACGGTCGCGAAGGCCCATCCAAATGATGATAGCAACTGCAATCACACCCAGTGCCATCGCTAGGACGTTAAAGTTGCGTGTTCCCGCGATATTCGCGAACACATCGGATAAACCCGCTGGGAATATGTCGGGAATGAAACCAGTTGAAATCAGCTGGAATGACTTGGGGAAGGGGCCAACAGACTGGCCTTCAAGTAGCCAAAGCGAAAGACCGCGAAACACAAGCATGCCAGCGAGCGTTACGATGAAAGATGGGATTTTCCAGTAGGCGACAAAGTAACCTTGGGCCGCACCAATAAAGATACCCATGACCAATGAGGCGGCGACTGTCACGCTTACGGGCATGTCCCACTCTACGATCATCACGGCAGCAAAAGCGCCCACAAACCCCATCACGGACCCGACCGACAGGTCGATGTTCCCCGAGACGATGACCACCAACATGCCGAGCGCCATGATGATGATATAGCTGTTCTGAAGGAACAGGTTGGTGATGTTCACTGGCTTTAGCAGCGTGCCATCAGTCATAATTTGGAAGAAGCCCATGATTGCAATCAACGCAATCAAGAGGCCGTATTCGCGCATGTGGTGTTTGAAGTATGCACCAAGGCTGTTGTTTTTTACCTGTTCCATTTTCAGGCCCCTTATTCGGTAACGATGAGCGACATGATGCGCTCTTGGTTGGCGTCCTCGGCGGCGAGTTCACCGACCAATTTGCCTTCGTTCATGACGTAGATGCGGTCGCACATGCCCAAAAGTTCGGGCATTTCGGATGAGATCATCACGACCCCTTTGCCCTGTGCAGCCAGTTCATTGATGATGCCGTAAATTTCGAACTTCGCGCCAACGTCGATGCCTCGGGTTGGTTCGTCTAGGATCAAAACTTCGGGTTCGGCAAAAAGCCATTTCGACAGAACAACCTTTTGTTGGTTGCCGCCAGACAAGTTCACGACTTTCTGGAAAACACTTGGTGTCCGAATGTTCATCGCTTTGCGATACTCTTCGGAAACCTGAGTTTCTTCGTGTTCGTTGATGACACCTGCGTTGGACACGGCATTGAGGTTGGCAAGGGTCACGTTTGTTTTGATGTCTTCATCCAAAACAAGACCAAGCGATTTGCGGTCCTCAGTGACATAGGCGAGACCAGCCTTAATCGCGCGATCGACCTGTGACACATCTGCGGACTGGCCATCTACGATCACTTCGCCGCTGATGTTTCGACCATAGCTGCGGCCAAAGATCGACATGGCAAGCTCGGTACGGCCTGACCCCATGAGGCCAGCGATGCCAACGACTTCGCCTTTGCGGACATGAAAGTTCACGTCGGTGATCATTTGGCGATCCGCATGTTCGGGATGCCAGACGTTCCAATTGCGCACTTCCATTAGTCTTTCGCCCGGATTGCGGGGACGTGCCGGATAGCGATCTGACATATCCCGCCCGACCATGTCGTGGACAATGCGGTCTTCGGTGATTTCACCGTTTGCGGCGGACATTGTAGAAACAGAGGTGCCGTCACGGATGACGGTTACAGTATCGGCAACACGGCGCACTTCGTTCAGTTTGTGGCTGATGATGATCTGAGTCACGCCCTGCGCCTTGAGTTCAAGCATCAGGTCCAGAAGCGCCTGACTATCGGATTCTGACAATGCCGCAGTTGGCTCATCGAGGATCAGCAGTCGGACTTCTTTGGAAAGGGCTTTTGCAATTTCGACAAGCTGCTGTTTGCCGACGCCTAAAGCCTCGATCAGGGTATTGGGAGCTTCCTTGAGGCCGACTTTCTTGAGAAGATCCTCAGTCAGTTGGAACGTCTCACGCCAATTGATCACGCCTTTTGCCGCACGTTCGTTGCCCAAGAACAGGTTCTCGGCAATTGACAGCAACGGCACCAAGGCGAGCTCTTGGTGAATGATGATGACCCCTTCTTTTTCGGAGTCAGAAATATCGCGGAACTGGGCGAGGTTTCCGTTATAGTGGATTTCGCCTTCGTAGGTTCCAGCGGGATAAACGCCGGACAAAACCTTCATCAGGGTCGATTTTCCGGCCCCGTTTTCACCGCAAATTGCATGAATTTCGCCTTCCATAACAGCAAGGTTCACCTGATCGAGCGCCTTAACGCCGGGGAACGTCTTGGTGATGGAACGCATTTCGAGAAGCGGAGTCATGTTCGCCCCTAAATTCTATAAAAAGGAGCCTGCCCGCGCCAGAATGGGAGCGCGCGAGCAGGCAGAGGAAAAAGCCGAGATTATTGGATCTGGTCTGCGGTGTAGTAACCGCCGCCGATCAAGACCTCTTCCCAGTTGGAAACGTCAACCGATACGGGTTCCAGCAGATACGACGGCCGTTTCCTCGCTGATTGACCGCCTTCCAGATAACTGGGCTCAATTGCCCTGTGCGATGGGGTAGGGTTTATTTACATAACTGTAAAATTCAATTATTGATGATCTGAATATCAATAATGGTATATTATGGATTTTATCAGACGGATCAAACCCACCCACCTTCGTCTTTTGTCAAAGATTGCAGAGGTGGGGCAGCTTCAGATCGCGGCGCATGCCCTAGCCATGTCACAGCCTGCTGCGTCACGGATCCTCGCAGACATCGAACGGCAGACGAACGCGCCCCTGTTTTTCAGGACGCCAAAAGGCATGGAAGTCTCGCCCATCGGGGCAGCATTTATCCGACATGCTCGTGTTGTTTTGGCGGAACTTGAGAGCCTCGAAAAAGAAGTGCGTGACCTGTCCGATGGGCTTGCTGGTGAAGTGCGGATTGGCACGGTGACTGGCGCGGCGGTCGGTCTTGTTTTGCCAGTATTGACTGAACTTCGCGAAACCGCGCCAGACGTCATGGTCACGATCGAAGTTGGCCCCTCAACCGAGCTTGTTCGTGGCCTGGAAGAAGGCAGGTTTGATTTCATCGCTGCCCGAATTCCGACCGAATACGATAGTCGCGAATTCATGGTTCACCCCGCACGGACTGAGATCGTCAAATTGATCGTGCGCGATAGTCATCCACTCGCTGGAAAAGTTGGGGTGACACTGGATGAACTGGTGGACTTTGACTGGGTGATCCAAGAGCGAGGATCGCCGATCCGCCAAGTTGTCGAAGCGGCCTATCATTCGGCCAGTTGCCCAATTCCGTCGCGGATTATTAACAGTTCATCTTTGCTGGTGGTTGAGGCTCTTTTGGCGTCCTCGGATGCAATCGCGCCGCAGTCGTCCGAAGTTGCAGAGCTACTGACGGGTGATGCGATCGGCGCGCGTTTGACGACAATTAACTTACGCGAGCCGATAACAGTGTCGCCGTATTTCGTCGTGCGCCAAAAGGCGCGGCAACTCCCTCGGGCGGCGACGTTGTTTTTCGATGGCGTATTGGCGCGAATTTGATGAGGTCTGGTTAAGACCTCATCGTATCAATACTCGACGCCGATCTGCGCTTTGATGCCGGCACGGAACGGATGTTTGATCAGCTCCATCTCGGTGACCAGATCTGCGATTTCGATCAGGTCGTCATGGGCGTTGCGACCTGTCAGAACCACATGCGTCATGTGCGGTTTTTCGTTGGCCAGAAACTCCACAACGTCCTTGATATCAACGTAATCGTAACGGATCGCGATGTTGATTTCGTCCAAGAGAACCATGCTGTTCGACGGATCGCGGATCAGCTCTTTGGCCTTCTCCCATGCAGCTTGGGCCATTTCGGTGTCACGGGTTTTGTCTTGGGTTTCCCAAGTGAAGCCTTCGCCCATGGTGTGGAATTCACAGAGGTCGGTGAAACGTTCGAGGATCATATCACGTTCGCCCGTGCTCATCCCGCCTTTGATGAACTGAACAACGGCGGATTTCATGCCGTGCGCGATGTGCCGAAAGATCATGCCGAAAGCAGCGGTTGATTTACCTTTGCCTTTGCCCGTGTGGACAATGATCAGACCTTTCTGGTCAGTCTTTGTCGCCATGATTTTATCACGGGCGGCTTTTTTCTTGGCCATCTTTTGGGCGTGGCGTTCTGTATCTTCGGTCATCTGGTCCTCCGTTCGCTTTCAGAGTCTGGCCAAGTGGTCGGAGGAGTGCAAGGCAACAAATTGCAAAGGGCGCCACCGAGGGCGCCCTTTACCGTTTTGAAGGGAGGGGAAGGAAACTTATTCAGCCGGAACAGCGACCATTTTGGATTTGCCAAAGTGGCGACGGTTGAGGTGAAGAACCAGAGCGACCATGGCGAACTGGAAGGCCAGTGCGATTGCGATGATCACCCAGTAGGTCACGCTGAACTTTGCGACGAGACCAGCGGCAACCAGACCTTTGTGCAGCCAGAACTGTGTCATGACGGACAGTGCGACACCTGGGCAGACAAGAGCGTAGGACCCTGCAGAGTTCTTATCACCAGTCAGGAAGGTCGATGCGTAGCCTTGACGAGCCAGAACAGTGAGGCCGAGCAGCAGGAACAACACTTGGACAGTGAGGAATTTAGTCAAGGTCATCAGCGTTTCAGCCGCATTGGTGTGCACGTCGAAGGTTGTGTGCAGGCCGTGATCTTGGCGCAGAACCATGATCCCAAGGACGGTCATCAGAGGGATGATGATCATCAGGGTCGGGCCAGCTTCTTTGTGGGTGCCGTAGTGCAGCATGGAGTTGAACGCGGTCACAGCGGCGACAATTGCATAGATTGCCGCGATCAGGCCAAAGAAAGTGGAGACGACGAGCGCCGTGCCAACAGTCAGCGGTGTGGTCGACATTGCAGCAGGTGCGGAGAGGCCAACAGCGACCATCGCCAAAGCAAAGGCGGGAAGAAGCTGTGCGAAGGAGTTATGCGCGGTTACGTCGAACAGCCCACCTTCGGACAGGACGCGGCCCAAGAAGTGGCCGATCATCCGTAGGGCGAGAATTCCAGTCAGGAAGAATGCAACAAGAGCGGCAGGGAAGAGGTATTCAACGATGCTCCACAATTGCGGAACGAAAACCAAGCCGACGATAAACATCGCGTTGATGGACATAGCGACAGCCAAAGGCATGGCGAGCAGTTGGGTTTCGCCGTTCGAGTGGCGCAGTTTCTGATAGGCCTCGGTCTTTTTGAATTCGGACAGTTTGCCGAAGTTCCAGACCAAATAACGAAGGTTCTGAACAACAAAGAACGCGATCCCAGCCATTGCAGCGACGATAGCGAATTGCTGGAAAGGATTACCTTTCGCCCATGCGTTCATGATGTCTTCGAATACTGGAACGGGCGCGTTGGGGTGGGGCACCCAGAACATCAGATACATGAAGAATGTGACTGCCAAACCACCTGCGCCCACCGAAGCGAGGAAGTAGAGTGGAGACCAGTTGTCTGCTGGGCGTTTCATGAGTTGGGACATTGTTCCCTCCATACATATCAAGAATCTGTTATGTGATTGGATACACGTCACACGTAATGTATGTCAATATTAGAATGTATTTATTTATGTGTGCGTCGGATGTCGCTCTTGTTCAGCAGTGCACAGCCGATGTGACCAGAAATACACAGCGAGATAGATCATCACGCGGCGGTGATTTTTGATCTACAAGTTCTTTCGCACCTGCGGCATAGCGCGGCCATAGTTCTGCTTGGGGGCAAGTATGCAGTATTTTTCTTTAGCCGTTTTGGTTCTCTATATTGGCGTCGCAGCACTTTCGACGATCTAATGCCTAGGCTCTTAACTCTGCGATGCGTGCCCTTGCAGAGTTAGAGCGCGGTAGCCACAATCCACGATCAATCGCTTCCTGAAGCCGATCTGCGATTTCTCGCAGGGCTGCAGGGTTTACGTCTTCGATAAATTCGCGGGTTTCGTCGTCTTCTAGAAATGCGGCTTCGACCAGATCGAAATGGTGGTTACGCACAGCGCCCGTCGTTGCGGCAAAGGCGAACATGTAGTCGACTGTCGCCGCAATCTCGAACGCGCCTTTGTAGCCGTGGCGTTTGACGCCTTCGATCCATTTTGGGTTCACAACGCGGCTTCGGACCACGCGACCGATCTCGTCTTCGAGGGTGCGGATGACAGGCCGTTCGGGGCGTGAGTGGTCGTTGTGATAGATCGGTCGGTCTTGACCCTGCAGGGTGCTGATCGCCGCCGCCGCACCGCCTTCGAATTGGTAGTAATCGTCAGAGTCGAGCAGGTCGTGTTCTCTGTTGTCTTGGTTCTGAACGATTGCTTCGGTCTGCGAGAGACGTTGACGGAAACCTGAATGGTCGGCGGTTCCTTCGTCCTTTGCGCCGTAGGTGTAGCCGCCCCATTCGATGTAGGCGTTCCCGAGGTCGGCTTTGTCGTTCCAGACACGTTCGTCGATAAGCGCCTGCAGACCTGCGCCATAGGCACCAGGTTTAGAGCCGTAGACCCGAGATTGACCTTCGCCACGGCGCGCGCGGGCTGCGGCGGGGTTCTGGTCGTCGCTTTCGTCCAAAGCCTGAACAGCGCGAGCGGCGCTATCGACCAATGCGATCAACTGCGGGAAGGCATCGCGGAAGAAGCCCGAAATGCGGAGCGTGACATCCACACGAGGACGGCCGAGAACGCCCTCAGGCAGGACTTCGAACCCAGTCACGCGGCGGTTCGCGCTGTCCCACGTGGGTTTGACGCCCATGAGCGCCAGCGCTTGGGCAATATCATCACCGCCAGTTCGCATGTTTGCTGTGCCCCATGCGGTCACAAGCATCGTGCGCGGCCAGTCACCGTGATCCTGTAGGTGCTTTTCGATGAGCAAGTTCGCCGACTTCCAGCCAAGCTTCCATGCGGTCGGTGTCGGAACGGCGCGGCTATCGACGGAGTAAAAGTTCTTACCGGTAGGTAAAACGTCCAGACGCCCGCGGGTCGGCGCGCCAGACGGTCCAGCCGCGACCGCGCGACCGTCGAGCGCTGCAAGCAACGCCGTGCCTTCATCGGGACCGCAGGCATTTATGATCGGGCGAATGGTGTTCAGGATTTCTGCCACGACCGCATCGGATGCGGGGCCGATGGGCTCAATCTGTTCGGGGTCCTCATCACCCCAGCCGCCATCAAGGAGGAGCTTTTGGCTTAGCTCCTCAAGGCGCTCGACAGTATCGCCTGTCGTCCGCCATGTCCCGCCCGTGTTCAAAACATCTGGGCGGGGGCCGTCCCAAGCGGTGCCGAGGTCAGCGCTAAGCGGATCAAAACCGAGCGACAGGTCATCAGCCAGTGCTCGCAGCAGCGACGCATTCGGTCCCACGCCATCGCCACGCGGGACGCGGGCCAGAGCGATAGCGAGGTCGAGCGCCTGTTGCCCCGTCGGGGATTGCCCGAAAATATGGAGGCCATCGCGGATTTGCGCTTCCTTCAGTTCGCACAGATACGCGTCGAGTTTGGCAAGGTCCGTATCCTGATCGCCTGTCATGCCGACATCGGTTGAAAGGCCCGTCACGTCCGAGAGCGACAGAATTTCACGACGCAGGGTGTCGATACGACGAGGATCGACGCCTGCCGCTTCGTAGTATTCATCAACCAGTGCTTCGAGGTCGCGCAGGGGGCCGTAGCTCTCGGCGCGGGTGAGGGGCGGCGTCAGGTGGTCGATTATCACCGCGCTTGTCCGCCGTTTGGCCTGTGTGCCTTCACCAGGATCGTTTACGATGAACGGGTAAACATGGGGCGTCGCGCCAAAGATCGCTTCGGGGAAGCAGGACTCGGACAGGGCTAGTGATTTGCCGGGAAGCCACTCCAAATTCCCGTGCTTGCCCATGTGCACAATTGCATGGGCGCCCAAGTGATGTC
>JAYPVO010000020.1:0-20404 GCA_038134645.1 Paracoccaceae bacterium | reverse complement strand
GCCACGCATCACGCAAGAAGCTCACCATCGGGACGACTTGACCGAGCGACAGGAACGACAGTTTCGCCCCCTCATCCGGCACACGACCGTCACGGATCAGATCGGACAGGATCGACACGGCGAGATGTGCGCCAGAGGAATGACCGACCACCAGAACCTCGTCGTAGCCATCGCCAAACGCGGCCGCGATCTGGTCACCAAACTCTGCCATCCGCGTCTCTAACTCAGGCGGGTTCGCACCCTTCCATCGGGCCGAATAGGCGTAGTCGTGCATGAGGTAATAGGCAAAGAGCTTGCCGTCTTTGGATTTGAAGAACTGGAGGCATTGGACCGCGCTTACTGCACCGATGGCCAAACCTACCACGGCTCCGATCCATGCGGGCACACCGATCAAAGACGCGCCGAACGCGGCAGCCTTACCCAGTAACGCGCCGATCCCGACGGCTACCGCCAATTGCAACAATAACATCCCGACGGGATAAAGTGCGGCGATCACAGGCCCCTTGCGCAGGCGCATCAAACGAAACAGGGCCCCCGTTGCGATATATTCCCACGCCGTCCGCACCAATTGGCCGTAGGTCGCGGGGATGCTCTGCGACATGGAATTGCGCACGATGTCCGACCAGACGAGCACATCGACATCTGCATCAACGCCCTGCCCGTCGATGTTCGCTGTGACGTGCCACCCATAGGCACCGCCCGTTGTCTTGGGCTTGAGCGCAATCTCATAGCCGGACACACGGGCCTGATCAGCGCTTTCTTTGCGGTAAAGCTCACGGTAGCGGCGCGGGTGAATCGGATCGTAGCCGGGGATGTAGAACACCCGACGCCGTTTCACCTGTTTATGGGTCGTTTCCGTCATGCGCTATTCCGCGACTGTTTGCACCAGCCTAGCGCGAATTTTGGGCGAGAGTAAGGCCTAGCCGATAGTGCCGAGCACGGGGAAGGTATCCAACAGCCAACCCGACAGCATCGCGAACCGACCTGTGACCAAGAGAAGGCCGATCACGACCAGCAAAGCACCCGAAACCTTTTCGATCACGTTCATGTTTCGCTTCATCCACGCCATAGGCCCTTTGAGCCGCGGGAAGAAAATCGCGATCAGCAGAAACGGTATCCCAAGCCCCGCCGCGTAAGTTCCCAGCAGGATCGCACCACGGGCGGCTTGGGTTTCTTGGGCTGCGAGCGTCAGGATCGTCGACAAAATCGGGCCAAGGCACGGCGTCCACCCAAAGGCAAAGGCGAGGCCCAAGAGATAGGCTCCAAAGGCAGAACCGCCCTGATCCTTCACCTCAATCCGCGCTTCTTTCATCAGGAACGGGATGCGGAACACGCCCATGAAATGCAGGCCAAAGAGGATCACCAGCGCACCTGCGACGTAGTTCACCCACTCGATCACCGACCAATAAAGCCGCCCAATCGTGGACATCCCGTAACCAAGAAACACAAAGACCGTCGACAGACCGAGGACAAAGAACACAGCCGCGAGGATCACCCTGCCCCGCGCCGATGCGGACCCATCCATGTCAGAGACCGTGACCCCGCCCATATAGGCGAGATACGGCGCCGCAACGGGCAGCACACAGGGGCTAAGAAACGACAATAGCCCCGCAAACAAAGCGACACCCATGGCCGTCAAAAGCCCCGCATCCATCACAATCTGCGTTGAGAGAAGTTCGCCCATGTCGTCTGGCCCCTTGATCTTTGCCCTTCGATACCGTGCCAGATAGCGCGCGTCACCCCCGATGTCCTGCGCTGATCGTCACAGTTTAGCGAAGGGCTGAAAGAAAAGGCCGCCCCGAAGGACGGCCTGATCAATTTAGCGACCCAGTGACCACCAACCGCGGCGTTTGGGTTTATCGTCTTTCGGCTGCTCTGGTTCGGCAGACACGACTGGCGCAGGCGCAGGCTCCACAACGGGTTCGGGCGCAGGTGCGGTAGCGGCCTCAACTGGCGCTTCGGCCTTTGCCTCTGGCGCAGGAGCAACCTCAGCTACAGGTTCAGCGACCACTTCTGCTGGTGCCTCCACAGCCTCAGCCTTTGCAGCCGGTTTCTTGCGTGTCCGCGGAGCACGCTTCGGCTTTGGCGCTTCTTCTGCCTCTTCCGATGGCGCCACCTCTACCGCTTCACCCTCTTCTGCTTTCGCAGCGGGTTTCTTGCGGGTGCGGGTCCGTTTCGGTTTCGGCGCTTCCTCTACTGCAGCTTCAGGAGCCTCAGCCTCGGTCGTCGCAGCTTCGCCTTCGGCAGCCTCTTTGGCAGCGGCAGGCTTACGGCGCGAACGTGTGCGTTTGGGTTTCGGAGCCTCTACAGGTTCTTCAGCCTCGACCTCAGCGGCAGGTTCTGCAGCCTCAGCCTCGGGTGCATCGCCCTCTGCATCAGCGTCATCACCTTCAGCCTCGTCACCCGCTTCAGACGACTGTTCGCCCTCACCCTGACCAGGCTTCTTGCGACGACGGCGACGACGACGGCGTTTCTTCGGCTTATCTTCGCCGTCAGCCTCGCCCTCAGTCGTCTCTGCATCAGAGCCAGCCTCATCCTCGTCGAGGATTTCCGCATCTTCGATATCGTCCTCAAGATCGTCGATCACAACGCTCGACGCGGACACAACAGGTGCGGCCTCAGGAACGATGCGGGTTGCGGTCTTGAACTTCTCAATCGCGAAATCAGGCGAAACCAGCGTCGGATCACACTCAATGCGAACAGCCATACCGTAGGTGGCCTCAATCGCAGCGATGTGTTCGCGCTTCTGGTTCATCAGGTAGTTTGCAATCGCAATCGGAGCGCGGACGAGAACCTCTTTGGAACGACCACGAACGCCCTCTTCTTCCAACTGACGCAGGATCGACAGAGCAACGTTATCATCCGAGCGCAGCAGACCTGTGCCATGGCAATGCGGGCAAGGCTGTGTCGTCGCCTCAAGCATACCCGGACGCAGACGCTGACGCGACATTTCCAACAGACCAAAGCCCGAGATGCGGCCCACTTGAATACGGGCGCGGTCGGTTTTCAGTTTGTCCTTGAGGCGCTTTTCAACGGCAGTGTTGTTCTTGCGCTCGTCCATATCGATAAAGTCGATGACGATCAGACCAGCAAGGTCGCGCAGACGCATCTGACGTGCGACTTCATCCGCAGCTTCAAGGTTGGTTTTCAGCGCGGTCTGTTCGATCGACCCTTCTTTGGTCGCGCGGCCAGAGTTCACGTCGATCGCCACCAGAGCCTCGGTCACACCGATCACGATGTAGCCACCCGAAGGCAGCTGAACGGTCGGGTTGAACATACCAGCGAGGTAGCCCTCGACCTGATACCGCGCAAAGAGCGGAAGCTGGTCGTTGTAGGGTTTCACGTTCTTCGAATGCGACGGCATGATCATTTTCATGAAGTCTTTTGCCGTGCGGTAGCCTGTGTCACCCGCAACGATCACCTCGTCGATCTCTTTGGAATAGAGGTCGCGGATGGTGCGTTTGATCAGGTCGCCTTCTTCGTAGATCTTAGCTGGCGCTGTCGATTGCAGCGTCAGTTCGCGGATCTGTTCCCACAGGCGCTGCAGGTATTCGTAGTCGCGCTTGATCTCGGCTTTCGTGCGCTGAGAGCCCGCAGTGCGGATGATCAGGCCTGCACCATCTGGCACATCCATCTCGGTCGCGATTTCTTTGAGCTTCTTGCGATCAACAGCATTGGTGATCTTGCGGCTGATGCCGCCACCACGCGCCGTGTTCGGCATGAGAACACAGTAACGGCCAGCCAGCGACAGATATGTCGTCAGCGCAGCGCCTTTGTTGCCGCGTTCTTCTTTAACAACTTGGATCAAGAGGATCTGGCGAACCTTGATCACTTCTTGGATTTTGTAACGCTTGGGACGCGGCTTGCGCGCAGGGCGAACGTCTTCGTGATCGTCTTCGCTGGCCACGGACTCGATGGTGTTGTCAGCATCGTCTTCGTCGGCATCGTCAGCGTCATCCTCAGAGGTTTCGTCCGAACCCTCTTCAGCGGTAGCTTCAACGACTTCTTCAGCGACAACCTCTTCGGCCTCAGCAGCCTCTTCGACAACAGGAGCCTCAGCAGCCGTGTCATCCTCGGGCTCTTCGACAGGCGTTTCCGCGACGGTTTCCATCGGGCTCAGGCCCTCTTGGTCGTCGTCTTCGCCCAAGTCGATGGTTTCCATCCCCTTGGGTTCTGCATCAACGTCCTTCGTCGCGATCAGATCGTCCGACTTGGCCGCAGCAGGTTTCGACCGCGACCGACGGCGGCGGTTGACCTTCTTCGGCTTATCTTCGTCCTCGTCCTCAGCGGCGAGGCTCTCTGCATAAGCACGCTCTTCGGCGATCAGAGCTTCGCGGTCAGCGACCGGAATCTGATAGTAGTCCGGATGGATTTCCGAGAACGCAAGGAAACCGTGCCGATTACCACCGTAATCGACAAAAGCCGCCTGAAGCGACGGTTCGACGCGCGTTACTTTTGCGAGATAAATATTACCAGCAAGCTGGCGTTTTGACTGACTTTCAAAGTCGAATTCCTCAACTTTGTTGCCGTCTACCACCACGACGCGGGTTTCTTCCGCGTGGGTGGCATCGATGAGCATTTTCTTTGCCATGTTTTCCAATTGCACGACGCAATGCCGCCCTACCCGGGGGCGCGGCGGATATGTAGTCGTGTCTGTCAGGGGCGAAACGGGCGCGGCAAGCAGAGAGGCCCCTTGGGGCCGTCAATCGTCTGCCTGTGTCCAGCGCGCGTTGCATCGCGGTTCTTCCTCAGCGCCCGTAATGGGGCGCCCGTTACAAGCCCGGCGCGTCCGATAAACTCGCGCTGCCAGGGCATCCTATCGACCCGTTTCGGGGCCAAATCCACATCTGTCGGAGACCGAGTCTGTGACCCTAATGTCTGAGACAGTGAAACTTTCCGGTGTCGGCCGCGCCTTTGCGGACGCCATCACGTAACGTCTACATAAGACTGGCTGGGGATAAAATACAATGGTCAATGTGTTAACCAGCCAAATCAAAGGCCAATTACAGGTAATCGGACCGTTGTAAGTTGTACTTTGCCATCTTTTCGTTGAGCGTTCGGCGCGGCAGGCACAGTTCGTCCATCACCGCCACGATCGACCCTTTGTGGCGGCGCATCGTGTTGTCGATGAGCATCCGTTCAAAGGCTTCTACGAATTCTTTCAACGGCTTGCCTTCGGTCGTCATGGTCGGCGGCTGTTCGTCACTATCCGCCATCAACAAGGACGCAATCGTTCCCGACCCACGGCGGGACTGCAAAACCGCGCGCTCTGCAACATTCGTCAACTGGCGCACGTTCCCCGGCCAAGGTGCCTGTAGCAACTGAGCGGCCTCTTGCGCCGAAACCTGCGGCGTGTCGCAGCCGTATTCATCTGCGAATTGTTCCGCATAGGTCGTAAAGATCGACAGAATGTCCTCGCCCCGCGCCCGAAGAGGCGGCACGGTGATGCGCAGCGCGGCCAGTCGGTAAAACAGGTCAGACCGCAGCTCGCTTTCACAGGTTTTATCCTGCTCCTGCAGGTTACAGATCGCGATGATCCGCGTTTCAGCTGGTGTGCCCTGCTCGTTGATTGCGGTCATCAAGCGCGACTGATGCGACGGGCTGAGCGCCTCAATATCCTCAAGAACCAAGGTCCCGCCACGCGCCTCCTCCATCGCAGGGATCGGTTCGTCCTCATTCGCAGGTCCGAACAGACGGCGGGTCAGGCTGTCCTCGTCAAAGGCACCACAGGACAGGATCACGAATTTCTTCGACGCGCGCGCACTCACCGCATGGAGAGCGTGGGCGATCAGCGTTTTCCCAGTGCCCGTTTCGCCCTCAATCAACACGTGCCCATCGGCTTGCCCAAGGTCGAGGATATCCTCGCGCAAACGCTCCATCGCGGGCGAGGTGCCGATCAGCTTTTGCATCAGTGAAGTCGGGTCCGACAGTTCCTTGCGCAGCATCCGTGCATCCAAAGTCACACGCCGCGCATTGGTCGCCTTTTTCGCAAGTTCGGTCATCCGATCAGGATTGAACGGTTTCTCGAGGAAATCATACGCCCCGATCCGCATCGCCTCCACGGCCATCGGCACATCGCCGTGGCCTGTGATCATGATAACGGGAAGAGTGCTGTCCAGCCCTTTGATTTTACGCAGAAACTGCATGCCATCCATGCCGGGCATCTTAATGTCACTGACCACAATACCAGGGTAATCCGAGGTCAGAACCTTTAGCGCATCTTCGGCACAGGCATAGGTTTCGGTGTCAAATCCCGACAAAGCCAACCACTGGCTGATCGACTGGCGCATGTCCTTTTCATCATCCACCACGGCGATTTTCATAGCCTTTGTCATCTGCACTTACTCCGCTGCTTCAACGTCGATTGCCAAAACTGGCAATGTCATTTCAAATACTGCCCCACCTTTTGCGCCATTGCGCGCGGTGAGGCGACCCCCAAGGTCAGTCACAATTCCTGACGAAATCGCGAGGCCGAGCCCCACACCGTCACCCGGTTGTTTCGTCGTGTAAAATGGTTCGAACAAGGCATCGAGGTCTTCGATCCCTGCCCCGTTATCGCGCACGATCAATCGCACGGCATCCGTGACGGTCAGCGTGACCTCAACGGACGGATCATCGACACCTTTGGTCGCGTCGAGAGCGTTGCGCAAAAGGTTAATGATCACCTGTTCGAGCCGCAGCCGATCCCCAAAGATCAACGCAGGCTCGGATGGCAAGGTTCGCGTGATCGCGACCTTCCGAGTTTTCAACTGCGGTTCCATCATCGACAGTGCGGTCGACACCGCGTCGCGCACATCCACCTCTTCAAAGGCGTCTTTACCTTTGCGGGCATAGGATTTGAGCTGCTTTGTGATCGCGCCCATGCGGTCGATCAGATCATCAATCCGCCCGAACGACGACAGTGCCTCATCCGCGCGTTTACGCTGCAACAACAACCGTGCGCCTGCGAGGTAGGTTTTCATCGCGGCCAGAGGTTGGTTCAACTCGTGGCTGACCGCCGCGGACATTTCACCCAAAGCCGCCAATTTCGACGATTGCGCCAATGATTGCTCTGCGACTTCCAACGTCTTTTCGACCTTCTCGCGCTCTGCAATCTCGCGCTGGAGCCGCAAGTTCAGCGCCCGCAATTCTGCCGACTCACGTTGGAAAAACACGACACGGTTCGCGGATTTGCGCGAGGACACCCAGAAGGCCAACGCCAAGAGGATCGCAAAGCCCATGATTTCGAGCGCGAGAACACCGTTCACCTTTTCCCGCACGGAATCATAGGTGGTAAAACTCACCATCTTCCAGCCTTGGAACGGCACACGGGTTTCACGGCGCAACACGGCCTCGCCACGCAAATAGGCGTCAATCGGAACCACGGTCCAATCGCGTGTCGCTTCGAACGCACGATCAATGGCAGAGGCAGGCGATTGACGTGCCAAGGCCTGTTCCTCGTTCAGTCCACGCCAACGCGGTTCTGTGGACAGAATAATGGCCCCTTCACTATCGGCAACGAAAACAGCGTCCGAAATGCTCGCCCAACTGCGTTCGAGTTTTTGCAAGTCGACGGCAACGGTCATCACGCCCAAAGTGCCGCTTGGGTCATCCATTTTACGCGAATAAACAAAGGAGTAGCCGCCCGATTCAGTGCGAACCGTGGTAAAGATCGTCGCGTTCGACCGCAGCGCATTGATGTAATAGGGCGCGTTACGGTGGTTCTCGCCCAAGCGATTACGGTCGGTCGCAGCAACCGTGCGCCCGTCTTTGTCCAACAGCATCAAAGACGCCGCGCCGATCTCATCGACAAAGGACAACAGCCGTTGGGTGGAAAGCGAATATTCCGCAGCGGACAGCGCTCGCAGCAACTCTGGGTCGCGGGCCAGCAGTTGCGGCACGATAGAGTTACGCTGAAGTTCGGAAATCAGGTTACCGACGTAGAGCGTCATCCGCACTTCGGCCCTATTGCGGGTCGATTCCGTGAAACGCTCTGTCAGGAAAACATTGGTGACATAGACCACCGCGATCGCAATCGCGACGAACAAACCGAACGCCAGCCGATTAAGCCAACGACGGATTTTTACTCTCTCAGCACGGTTCACGGTCTTTGCACCCATGGGGCGATGTTACGCTCGCCCCACGGAAGGCTCAATTAGGCGCTGACCAACTGGTCCAGCATAGAGCGGAAAAGCGCCTGTCCATCGGTTCCGCCATGGTTGGCGTCGATGGCACGTTCAGGGTGCGGCATCATCCCCAGAACACGGCGATTTTCGGACAGAACACCTGCGATATTCTCGCGAGCGCCGTTTACGTTCTCTGTGTATGTGAACGCGATACGGTCCTGATCACGCAGTGCTGCAAGGGTTTCGTCGTCGCAATAGTAGTTACCGTCGTGGTGAGCGACAGGAATATTGACGATCTGACCCTTGGTGTAGCCCGAGGTGAACGCGCTATCGGTCGTCTCAACAGTCAGGCCAACAGTGCGGCAGACGAATTTGAGACCCGCGTTGCGCATCAGTGCGCCTGGCAGCAGACGGGTTTCGGTCAGAACCTGAAAACCGTTGCACACACCCAGAGCATAACCGCCGGCGTGGACGTGATCGACAAGACCCTGACAGACGGGCGATTGCGCCGCAATCGCACCGCAGCGCAGGTAGTCACCGAACGAGAAACCACCCGGAACAGCGACCAGATCAACCTTGGGCAGGCTGGCATCTTTGTGCCAAACCACCGTTACATCGAAGCCGGACTTTTCCAGCGCGACCGCCATATCACGGTCGCAGTTGGAACCCGGGAACTGGAGGACAGCAGCCTTCATTAGGACAGCTCCACCGTGTAGCTTTCGATCACGGTATTCGCGAGGAGCTTTTCACACATCTCTTTGACGGTGGCCTCAGTGGTCCCATCAGCAAGATCGAGCTCGATCACTTTACCTTGGCGGACACCTTCGACGCCGGCAAAACCAAGCGCACCCAGAGCGTGGCGAACAGCCTCCCCTTGCGGGTCCAGAACGCCATTTTTCAGCATGACATGCACACGAGCTTTCATCGGGCGATATCCTTCTTAGTTAATCATCGTTGGCTTGGTCGTGTGGGTGACGTTCGTGGGCAGAACCCCCAAACGACGTGCCACTTCGGTATAGGCATCGGTCAGGTTGCCCAGATCGCGACGGAATACGTCTTTGTCGAGCTTCGCACCTGTTTCGATATCCCACAGACGGCAGCTATCAGGGCTGATCTCATCAGCAACCACCAGACGCGGGAATTCATTTTCCCATACGCGGCCGAATTCGATTTTGAAGTCGATCAGACGGATGCCGACGCCATGCATAACACCGGCGAGGAAATCGTTGACGCGCAGAGCGGTCGAAACGATCTCGTCCAGTTCTTGCTGGGTCGCCCAGCCGAACGCTGCGATGTATTCTTCGGGGACCAGCGGATCTCCAAGAGCGTCGTCTTTATACGAGAACTCAACGATCGGACGCGGCAGTTGGGTGCCCTCTTCGAGGCCCAGACGTTTTGCCATGGAACCAGCCGCAAAGTTACGCACGATCACCTCGAGCGGCACAATCTCTGCCTGACGGCACAGTTGTTCACGCATGTTGAGGCGTTTGATGAAGTGCGTAGGAATCCCTACAGCCTGAAGGCCGGTCATGAAAAACTCGGACAGGCGGTTGTTCAACACGCCCTTACCGTCGATGACAGCCTTTTTCTCTGCGTTGAATGCAGTGGCATCGTCCTTAAAATACTGAACAATCGTGCCCGGTTCTGGGCCTTCATACAGAATTTTGGCTTTGCCTTCGTAGATCTTTTTGCGCCGCGCCATGCACGTCCCCTCGTCTGGCTGCGCTTTCCGCAGCGTGAGTCATGGGCTGCGTATAGGGCAAGCCCCCCGAAGCTGCAAGAATTGCAAGCGCAAACCGCTATGCGAATTTAAGATAGCTCAAATCGGCCCTGACTTGTTCGGGTTACACTGGATCACCACATAAGATTTACCTGAGCAATCTGGAGACATGTGACCATGAGCACTTTTGACGAACGCGAACAGGCATTTGAAAAGAAATTCGCCCACGATGCGGAACTGCTATTCAAGGCAGAAGCCCGTCGAAACAAACTCTTGGGCCTCTGGGCCGCTGATCTTTTGGGCAAAACAGGTGACGAGGCCGCAGCCTATGCCCGTGAGGTCCTAAAAGCCGATCTCGAAGAGGCTGGCGAAGAGGACGTGTTTCGGAAAATCGCAGGCGACCTTGGTGATAAGACGGATGAACCAACCATTCGCGCTAAGATGAAGGACCTTCTCACTCTGGCCAAAGAACAGATCCTTTCTGAGGTCTGACCCAATTTCGGGCGCGAAAAACCAACGCGCCCGCACATTCTATACAATTCAGGTTTGAAAACCCTGCCATGTCATGCCATGCGGGGACAAACGACTCTGATAGATGGTTCGCGACATGACAAATGCACTTTCCCGCTTGCTCGAAACACGCGACTGGCTGATGGCCGACGGCGCGACAGGCACCAACCTGTTCAACATGGGCCTCAGCTCTGGTGATGCGCCGGAAATGTGGAACGTCGAACATCCTGAAAAGATCAAAGCCCTTTACGCTGGTGCTGTGGACGCAGGCAGCGACCTGTTTCTCACCAACTCTTTCGGTGGCAACGCATCGCGTCTGAAACTGCACGGCGCTGAAGGTCGCGTTCGTGAGTTGAACCGCATCGCTGCAGAACTGGGTCGTGAAGTCGCAGACGCCGCTGGCCGTCCTGTGATCGTCGCTGGCTCTGTTGGTCCGACTGGGGAAATCATGGCGCCAATGGGCAGCCTGACCCACGAGCTCGCCGTGGAAATGTTCCACGAACAGGCCGAAGGTTTGAAAGAAGGCGGCGCGGATGTTCTCTGGGTCGAAACCATTTCGGCGGTTGAGGAATACAAAGCAGCCGCAGAAGCCGCGAAACTCGCTGGTATGGCATGGTGTGGCACGATGAGCTTTGACACCGCTGGCCGCACAATGATGGGCATCACCAGCGCGGACCTCGCGAAGGTGATCGACAAACTCGACCACCCGCCCCTCGCCTTTGGTGCAAACTGCGGCGTTGGCGCGGCTGACCTCTTGCGCACCGTTTTGGGCTTTGCCGCCACTGGATCGCAGACGCCGATCATCGCGAAGGGCAACGCTGGCATCCCGAAATACCACGATGGCCACATCCACTATGACGGCACCCCGTCGCTGATGGGTGACTATGCCGTACTGGCCCGTGATTGCGGCGCGACCATCATCGGCGGCTGCTGTGGCACCACGCCAGAGCACCTGCGCGCCATGAAAGAAGCACTCGAAACCCGTCCGCGCGGCGACCGTCCGACCTTGGATGAAATCGCTGCGAAACTCGGTGGTTTCTCGTCGGCATCCGACGGCACCGACGGTGACGGCCCAGAGCGTCGCAAATCGCGCCGCCGCGGTTAAGTCGCGATCTAGCCCCAGCAAACATTAGCCGCGCCCATATCGGCGCGGCATTTTCTTTGAATTCTGCTGACATTCACGAACACGGTCGTTTCCAGCGCCCCCCAAGTCGCAATCGGCCCAGACCAATTGTCGCAATCCGATCAAATCACCCCAACAACTTTCTTTCCAAAGAGAACGCCAATGTCCGATCAAGATGACATCATTCTGTCCGAACTGAACGACGAAGAACTCGTCGACCAGATGTTTGACGACCTTTACGACGGTCTGAAGGAAGAGATTGAAGAAGGTGTTGAAATCCTTCTCGAGCGTGGCTGGACCCCTTACCGCGTTCTGACCGAAGCCCTCGTTGGCGGCATGACTGTGGTTGGCCGTGACTTCCGCGACGGTATTCTCTTCGTTCCCGAAGTTCTGCTCGCTGCGAACGCGATGAAGGGCGGCATGGCCATCCTGAAGCCGCTTCTGGCTGAAACTGGCGCACCGCGCGTTGGTAAAATGGTGATCGGCACCGTGAAGGGCGACATCCACGACATCGGCAAAAACCTCGTATCCATGATGATGGAAGGCGCTGGTTTCGAAGTTGTCGACCTCGGCATCAACAACGCTGTTGAGAAATACCTCGAAGCGCTGGAAACCGAAAAGCCTGACATTCTCGGCATGTCGGCTCTGCTCACCACCACGATGCCTTACATGAAGACCGTGATCGACACGATGGTCGAACAGGGTATCCGTGACGACTATATCGTTCTGGTTGGCGGCGCACCGCTCAACGAAGAATTCGGTCGTGCGATTGGCGCTGATGCTTACTGCCGTGACGCTGCTGTTGCAGTTGATACCGCGAAAGCTTTCGTTGCGCGCAAGCACAACCAGATGAATGCCTGATCTTTCAGACATCACACTGACAAATGACGGCCTTGCCCCTCTGGGGCGAGGCCGCGTTCTTATTGTGGCCTGTGGTGCCCTCGCGCATGAGATCATCGCGCTGAAACGGTTGAATGGTTGGGATCACGTTGACCTCCAGTGCCTTCCCGCGATTTTGCACAACCACCCCGAACGGATCACCGACGCGGTAGAAGCCGCAGTCGTCGAGAACCGCAATGACTATGATCAGATCATGGTCGCCTATGCGGACTGTGGCACGGGTGGTCAGTTGTTCGCGAAATGCGATGAACTGGGTGTCGACTATATCGCGGGTCCGCACTGCTATTCGTTCTTTGAAACGAACGCTGTGTTTGAGGCCCACGGTGAAGTCACCGCCTTTTACCTCACCGATTTTCTTGCCCGCCAGTTTGACGCCTTTGTCTGGAAACCACTCGGTCTAGATCGTCACCCCGACCTGTTGTCGATGTATTTCGGCAATTACGAAAAACTGGTCTACCTCGCGCAAACCGACGACCCTGCCCTGACGGTCAAAGCTGCCGACTGCGCGACCCGCATGGGCCTCGCGTTTGAGCGTCGATTTACAGGATACGGCGACCTCGCCACAGCCATCGCAAAGGCAGCAGCGGATTAACCGCGCAGCGCGTCGTTCAGGACCGACAGCACGGCCTCACGCGGCACATCAGATGTCACAAAGGCCTGACCGATCCCGCGCGCAAGGATAAACCGCAGCTTCCCATCCAGAACCTTTTTGTCCTGCCCCATCAGGGTCAGCAGCGCTTCGGCATCTGGCAGATCGCCTGGAATATCGGTCACATCCGTCTTCATGCCCATCTCACGCAGGTGTGCACGAACGCGGCTTGGGTCCTCTTGGCTACACAGCCCCATGCGTGACGACAGTTCAAACGCCAGCGCACAGCCGATAGCGACGCCTTCGCCGTGAAGAAGCCGATCCGAATAGCCCGTCGCCTTTTCCAGCGCGTGACAGAACGTGTGACCGAGATTCAAGAGCGCCCGATCCCCCTGCTCTGTCTCATCGCGCATCACGATCTCGGCTTTCATTTCGACGGACCGTTTCACCGCATAGACCCGCGCCGCCATATCGCCCGCAGCCATTTTCGGTGCGTTCACTTCCAGCCAATCGAAAAACGCCGCATCGCCCAAGAGACCGTATTTCACGACCTCGCCATAGCCCGCGAGGAAATCGCGTTCCGTCAGCGTCGACAGGATCGAAGTATCCGCCAAAACGAGGCTCGGCTGATGGAAGGCACCGACGAGGTTCTTCCCTTGATCCGTGTTGATCCCCGTTTTCCCGCCGACAGAGCTATCCACCTGCGCCAAAAGCGAGGTCGGGATTTGCACGAACCGCACTCCACGGCGCAAAACCGACGCGGCAAAGCCAACGAGGTCACCAATCACCCCACCGCCGAGCGCGATAACGAGGCCGTTTCGTTCGACCTTTTGCTCAAGCAGCCATTCGACCGTTTTGGTAAACTCAGGCCAGCGTTTGGTGCTTTCGCCCGCAGGCAAGGTCAGCGCCGAATGTGCCACGCCCGCCGCATCCAAAGACGCCTGCAAGGTCGCCAGATGAAGTCCCGCGACATTCGCGTCCGTCACAATCGCGACCTTCTTAACCGTCAGCATGTCCGCGATCCGCGCACCTGCCGTCGCAATCAGGTCTGGCCCGATTAGAACATCGTATTCGCGGCCAACCAACCCAACATGCACGGTTTCGAAAGTCATTGTTTTTCCTTTAGGACATCGACACGGCCCAACAGCGCTTCGATCGCTTTGTCGGTGGTGTCATCAATCGAATAATTCGCCTGCGTTTCGACCGTCAGGTTCGCAAGGCTGTAAATTGGCTCCCGCACCGCCAGCAAATCGGCGAGCGTCTGGCGCGGGTTCGCGGTGCGCAACAGCGGGCGCGTATCCTTGTGACGCACACGTTCCCAGAGCGTATCCAACGACGCCTTAAGCCAGAGCGACACGCCCTTTTCGGTGATCATCGTGCGGTTCCGTTCCGCCATGAACGCACCACCGCCCGTCGACAGAACACAGGGCCGCCCGTTCAGCAGACGCCGAATAACCTCGGTTTCGCGACGACGGAAAAACTCTTCGCCATCGCGGGCGAAAATTTCAGAGATGCTCGCGTTCGCCGCCCGTTCAATCTCGGCATCAGAATCAAGGAACGCCACGCCCAATCGAGTCGCCAGCGATTTGCCGATCGCAGACTTGCCCGACCCCATCATTCCGACCAGAACAACCGTCCGTTCAAGGCGAAATGGCCCGCTCAAAGCGGTTCTGCTCTCTGGGTCGTGATCGGCTGTGGCTTGCCGAGTTGTCATTTTCTGTCCCGAATGGCGTGTTATTGCCAGAAAGGGCATATATAAAGACAGCCAAGGGTGCAAAGCCCATGAGGCACAAAGGGCAAGAAAGGCTATCGGAATGTTGTGGAGATTGTTCAAAGCTCTGATCGTTCTGCTTTTTCTAGCAGGGGTCGGACTTGTGGCATACGCCTACGTCGGACCACTGTTTTTTCCAGCAGATTTCGCAGCACCAGCACAAGCGGTGAGCCAACCCGTTACCCTACAGGTGAAATAACGGATGCGGGGGCCACAGCTGATCACAGCCTTTGTTTTGCTGGCCTCAGCGACCCAAGCCCAAGAGGCTGGTCCGCTTTCGGCCATCGATTGGCTGTCGAATAGCGTCAGCCCGTCGGTGATCGGAAGCCCGTTCAACTCTGGCTTTGAGACAGGCGTTGTGCCGCTCAATGGCGCTCAGTCGCCCGAGGTTACAGTGACCCCGCTCGACAGTGGCTCTCCAGATTTGGTTGGCCTCCTGCCGCCCTCAGTCACGGGTCTACCCGACACGATTTGGTCAACCAGCACCGAATCAATTCTTGTCTCTCTCGTCACCGCAGAACGGACAGAGTCGCTCCCTGCGATTCAGGACTTCCTCACCGTTCTTCTCTTGGCCGAAGCCAAACCGCCCTTTGATGCAGGCCGCGAGGGGAACCTGTTCCTCGCCCGCGTTGATAAGTTGCTCGAGGTCGGCGCGCTGCAACAAGCGCAAGCGCTTCTCGAGGCCGCAGATCCCCAAGAACCCGCCCTCTTCCGCCGTTGGTTCGACATTTCGCTACTGACTGGCACCGAGGATAACGCCTGTGCGACCATGCGCGATGCGCCTGACCTCGCCCCAACCGCTGCGGTCCGCATTTTCTGCGTGGCCCGTGGAGGCGATTGGGATACCGCCGCGCTGATCCTCAATACTGGGATCGCTTTGGGCGACATCCAGCCAGAGGACGAACAGCTTTTGGTGCGGTTCCTTGAGACCGAGTTTGACGATAACGCGGCACCTGTGACGGCACCTGATCGGATCACACCTCTCAAATTCCGCCTGCTCGAAGCTATCGGTGAACCGATCCCGACCTCTAACCTGCCCCGCGCCTTTGCCCATGCCGATCTGCGCGATGTGGCAAGCTGGCGGAGCCAACTCGAAGCGGCAGAGCGTTTGGCCCGTTACGGTGCGGTCGACGATAATGTTCTACGTGCGCTCTACACCGCGCAACGTCCTGCGGCCTCTGGCGGCATCTGGGATCGGGCTGAGGCGTTTCAACGGTTTGATACCGCCATTCGCGCCCGCGACCCCGTTGCGGTTGCCGCAGCACTCCCCGCCGCTTGGTCCGCGATGCAAGAGGCCCGCACCGAAGTGCCGTTTGCCCGCCTCTACGCCCCGGACCTCGCAGCGCTCCCTCTGACAGGTGATGCCGCGGCCTTGGCGTTCCACGTGCTGCTCTTGTCCGCTGATTACGAGACCGCCGCCCAGAACTACACCGCGACAACCGACGAGGATGTGTTCCTGAGCGCCGTTGCCCGCGGCAACGTCTCAGCCGTCAACGCGAACACACCCGCGCAACAAACTGTATTCGCGGCATTTTCAGGCGAAACGACTGTTCCCACATCCATCGCGGAGCTGATCAATTCGCAAAAATTGGGTGAGGCACTCCTGCGCTCTATCGCGACCTTTGGTGAGGGCATGACGGGTGATCCCGTTGCCATTTCAGAAGCGCTCGTCACCTTCCGAACGGTCGGGTTAGAGGATGTCGCTCGACGTGCCGCGCTTCAGTATCTGTTGTTGGACCGCCCATCATGACAGCGCCGTCTGGCATGATGCATTGGATCCAGAGCTTCCTCGAAGCGCAGGCCGCCGAACTTGATGCCGCAACGAACACCCAATTGGCCTATGCCCGCGACCTCAAGGACTTTGCGGACTGGCTCGACCGCCGCAAACATCATTTCAAGGACGCGACGCAATCCATCGTCGAAGATTACCTGATCAGTTGCGAGGCCGAGGGGCTGGCCGTGTCGACCCGCGCCCGTCGTCTCTCTGCGATCAAACAACTCTACCGTTTCGCCTTTGAAGAAGGCTGGCGCAGTGACAACCCTGCGGTTCAGATCAAAGGACCGGGAAAGCCGAAACGCCTGCCCAAAACGCTTGGCGTCGAAGATGTTGACCGCCTCCTGCACGCCGCCCGCACGCATGGGCGCGAAACAGCGCGAAACACCTGCCTGATGGAGCTTCTCTACGCAACGGGCATGCGCGTCACCGAACTCGTCAGCCTGCCGATTGCCGCCGCACGGGGCAATCCGCAGATGCTTTTGGTGCGCGGTAAGGGGGGCAAGGAACGCATGGTCCCGCTCTCTGCTGCGGCTCTGAACGCGATCTCAGACTGGCTCGACGTGAGAGACACGGCAGAGGACCTTGCCAAACGCAAAGGGGTTCCCGCATCCAAATTCCTCTTTCCCTCTCGAAGCAAAGACGGCCACCTCACCCGCCATCGGTTCTTTGTCCTGATCAAAGAGCTTGCCGTTGCCGCAGGGATTTCCCCCGAAAGCGTGACACCCCACACCATCCGCCACGCATTCGCTACGCATTTGTTGGCAGGCGGGGCTGATTTGCGGGCAATCCAAACGATGCTGGGCCATGCCGACCTCGCAACGACCGAGATTTATACCCATGTATTGGACGAACGGTTGAAAGACCTCGTTCTGACACATCATCCGCTTTCGAAAAAACGGACCACTTGAACCGCGCCCCTTGCGCCCCCATAACCGTTGTAGACCAACGGATTGGACAATATGCCTGTTCTCGACGCTACATTCTGGATCACTGCCGCCGCTATTTTGGTGCTTTTGGTGCTTTCGGGCTTTTTCTCGGGCTCTGAAACAGCACTGACCGCCGCAAGCCGCGGGAAGCTACGCTCTGCCGCCGACAAAGGGTCGCGCGGGGCCGAAGCCGCGCTCTCTGTGACCGAAGACAACGAACGCCTGATCGGCTCGATCCTCTTGGGCAACAACGTCGTGAATATCCTCGCCACCTCGCTGGCGACGGCTGTGTTGACGAAACTCTTTGGTCAAAACGGCGTTGCGCTGGCGACCTTGGGGATGACGCTCCTCGTTCTGATCTTTGCAGAGGTTTTGCCAAAAACCTACGCCATCACCAATCCGGAAACCGTCGCGGCGCGGGTCGCGACGCCTGTCCGTTTTGTGATCCTCGTCTTTGCGCCGATGGTTTCTGCCGTGCGCCTTTTGGTGCGACTGGTTTTGCGGATGTTCGGCGTCAAAGCGGACCCCGACAGTAACATCCTCGCCGTGCGTGAAGAGATCGCAGGCGCGCTGCAACTTGGCCACTCTGAGGGTGTCGTCGAAAAAGAAGACCGCGACCGTATCCTTGGCGCGCTCGACCTGTCCGACCGCTTTGTCGAAGAGGTGATGCTTCACCGCTCTGGCATCCAGATGATCGATGCCGCCCTGCCCGTGCCCGAAATCCTCGCGCAGGTTCTAGAAAGCCCGCATACGCGTCTGCCCCTCTATCGCGATGATCCTGAAAACGTGGTCGGCGTTCTTCACGCCAAAGACCTCCTGCGTGCCATGCACCGCATGCTCGAAGACGGGACGATGGATACCGACGAGATGAACAAATTCGACATCATGTCGGTCGCGATGAAGCCCTACTTCATCCCCGAAACCACCACGCTCGACGATCAGATGCGCAAGTTCCTTGAACGCAAAACCCACTTTGCCTTGGTGGTGGATGAATACGGCGGGCTTGAGGGGCTGATCACACTTGAGGACATCCTCGAAGAGATCGTTGGCGAAATCGCCGATGAATTCGACGTGGCCGAAGAGGACATGATCAAACCGACCGCAGACGGCGCCTATATCGTCGATGGGTCAATGACCCTGCGCGACCTGAACCGTGCCCACGATTGGAGCCTCCCCGACGATGAGGCCAACACCGTCGCGGGTCTGGTAATCCACGAGGCGCAGATGATCCCTGTCGTGGGCCAAGTCTTCAGCTTCCACGGCTTCCGGTTCGAAGTGATCGACAAAGAGCAGAACCGGATCACTAGTCTGAAAATCCGCCCGCTCAATTGAAAAAGGCGGCTCGCGCCGCCCTTTCCCTTATCGCGATTTGAACAGCGTCCCGAGGATGCCGCGCACGATGCGCCGTCCCGTGGTGCCTTTCAGCTCTTTGATCACGGCAGAGCCGATAGCTTCCCCAAAGGACTGATCCTTGCTCGACCGTGACCGCGACGTGCGCGATGAGGTCGACCGCGACGACCCACCGTCATAGCGGCGCGCATTGCGGAACTCGCGTTCCTCTTCCTCTGCCTTCGCTTCGGCCTCTTCTGCGGCAGCGGCTTCTTTGGCGGCGGCATCCGCGCGTTTCAGCAGGATTTCATGTGCCGATTCACGATCCACAGCCGTGTCATACTTCGCCCCCATCGGTGAGGTCGCCATCAATGCCTTACGGTCGCTCGCCTCAATCGGGCCGAGTTTCGACGACGGCGGACGGATAAGGGTGCGTTGCGCGATCCCAGGGATACCCTTGTTTTCCAGCATAGAGGTCACAGCCTCGCCCGTGCCGACCTCAGTAATCGCATCGGCAATGTCGAAGGCAGGGTTCGGGCGATAGTTTTCCGCCGCCTGACGCAGGGCCTTTTGATCCTTCGCGGTAAAAGCCCGCAGCGCGTGCTGCACACGGTTACCCAACTGGCCCAGAATATCCTCTGGCACGTCAGCAGGGTTTTGCGTGATGAAATAAACGCCGACACCTTTGGACCGGATCAAACGCGCGACCTGTTCGACCTTATCGACCAAGGCCTTGGGCGCGTCATCAAACAGCAAATGCGCTTCATCAAAGAAAAACACGAGCTTGGGCTTATCTGGGTTACCAACCTCGGGCAGTTCTTCGAACAACTCAGAGAGCAGCCACAACAGGAACGTCGCATAGAGGCGCGGGCTGTTCATCAGCTTATCCGCCGCCAGCAGGTTGATCTGCCCACGACCGTCAGGTGCCACCTTCATCATGTCCATCAGGTCCAAGGCAGGTTCACCAAAGAACGCCGTTGCACCCTGATTTTCCAACACGAGCAATTGACGTTGGATCGCCCCGATCGACGCCGACGCGATGTTCCCATAGCGCAGCGCAATATCGCTCGCATTTTCACCAACCCAAAGAAGCAGCGATTGCAGGTCTTTGAGGTCCAATAGCGGGAGGCCCTCTTCGTCAGCGACGCGGAACACGATGTTCAGAACGCCCTCTTGGACATCGGACAGTTCCAACATCCGCGCGAGCAACAGCGGACCCATTTCGGCAACGGTCGTGCGCACAGGGTGGCCTTGATCACCGTAGAGGTCCCAGAAGGTCACGGGGAATTTGTCGTATTGCAGGTCGAGCCCGATGGTCGCTGCCCGCTTCATGAACGCGTCGTGGAGTTTGAAATCCGCAGAGCCAGCCGCCGCCAACCCCGACAAATCGCCCTTAATATCCGAGAGGAACACAGGAACGCCCGCAGCCGAAAACCCCTCGGCCAGAATTTGCAGCGTCACCGTCTTACCCGTGCCCGTCGCCCCAGCGATCAAGCCGTGACGGTTCGCGTAGTTCAGCAAAAGCCCCTGCTGTTCAGCGTAGCCTTCGCCACCCCCGCCGATAAAAATCGCGTTTTCCATAACACCCTCTAAATGCTCAAATCGGTGCTAAAATACATCCTTAACGGTTTCATGCCATAGTGAAAGCGTTCGT
>JAYPVO010000019.1:5920-20536 GCA_038134645.1 Paracoccaceae bacterium | reverse complement strand
TCCTTGTGACCGTCATTTTTGGCGGCGTGATGATCCGTTCGCGCAACAGGCTCGGTAAGGTCGCGCAGCAGCTTGGCCTTTGGACGCTTATTTTCGGCGGCGTGATCCTCGCCGTGTCCAGCTATCAAGGCGCAGGCTTCATGCCGTTTCGCACGCAATCAACGCTGTCCGATGGACGCATCGAATTGGCGATCCAACCCGATGGTCATTACTATCTGACCGCATTGGTGAATGGTGTCCCGATCGAATTTGTCGTGGATACTGGTGCCACCCATGTGGTCCTGACCCAAGCGGACGCGAAACGTGTAGGCATCGACCTCAATGATGTGACCTATATCGGCTCTGCGAATACGGCGAATGGTGTCGTCCGCACCGCCCCCATTCGGCTCGAGACATTGACGATCGACGACATAACCGATCGCAACATTCGCGCTGTGGTGAATGGCGGTCCGATGGAGGGGTCGCTTTTGGGGATGAGTTACCTCAACCGTTTCAGCAAAATCGAGATCAGCAGAGGCCGACTGATCCTGACACGTTAGGTGTCATCGCCGAGGTGCGGCTCACTGATCCTGTGGTGCGCTCTCGGCTTTCTTTGTCCAACGACCATCTTCTTGGGCCCAATACTGCGCAGGCACGTTTTGGGACGTCAGGTCCTTCCAAGCGGTTCGTGCCAGTTGAACCAAATTGTCGTCGAACCCTGAAAACAAAATCATCGTCCGTTCGGCCTTTGTCACTTCTTCGGCAGAAACAGGCGCACCGTGGACACAAGCAATGCAGGTCGCATCATTTTGCGGCACACGCCCGTCACTGGTCAGAAGGATCGGCTGATGGGCATCATGATCGCCACCAGCCACGCCATGCGGCAGAAAACCCGTCTCTGCCCCGCCCCAAAGCGCGAGGTCCAACGCCTCTATTTGCTGTGCATCGGTGCCGCGCACTTCGATCCGCCAACCAGCCTCAAGCGCCTTGCCAAGTAACAATGGCAAAGCCTGTTCGAGCGAGCTTTCGGTCAGGTGATAGAAATAGGCGGCACCCACGGTCTTAGGCCTCGTAGTTGTCAGCGATAAGACGGTTCAGCGCCATAACACCCCAGCCAGTTGCGCCTTTCGGGGCCAGCGCCGTGTCCGATTTGGTCTGCGCTGTGCCCGCGATGTCGATGTGGCACCACGGCATATCGTCTTGGATGAAACGACGCAGGAATTGCGCTGCGGTGATCGACCCACCGTCGCGACCACCAACGTTTTTCATATCCGCTTTGGCCGATTTCAGCATCGCGTCATAGGCTGGCCCCATCGGCATCCGCCATGCGCCCTCGCCCTCGTTTGCTGCGGCCTTCAGAAGTTTGTTCGATAGTTCGTCGCTGTTCGAGAAAACGCCTGCATTTTCATGACCAAGCGCGATGATGATCGCACCCGTCAGCGTAGCGAGGTTGACAACGCCTGTCGGCTTGAACCGTTCCTGCGCATACCAGAGCACATCTGCCAGAACCAAACGGCCCTCTGCATCGGTGTTGATCACCTCAATCGTGTCGCCCTTCATCGAGGTCACGATATCGCCCGGACGCACCGCATTGCCCGACGGCATGTTCTCAACCAGACCCACGAGGCCGACGACGTTCGCCTTGGCCTTGCGAAGGGCGAGCGTTTTCATGACGCCAGCCACGACACCCGCGCCACCCATATCCATGGTCATATCTTCCATGCCAGCGGCTGGTTTGATGCTGATACCGCCCGTATCAAACACAACGCCTTTGCCAACAAAGGCAAAGGGTGCCTCTTCGCCGCCGCCATTCCATTGCATGACGACGACCTTGGACGGACTGTCCGAACCTTGCCCAACGCACAGGAGCGACCCCATGCCCAGCTTTTCAAGATCGGCTTCTTCGAGAACTTCAACAGTTACACCCAACGCACTCAGATCGCTGAGTTTTTCCGCAAAGGTCGTAGTCGTCAGGATGTTCGCAGGCGCATTCACCAGATCGCGGGTAAAGAAGGTACCTTCGGCAACAGCCGCCAGAGGTGCGTAGGCCGTAGAGGTTTCATCAGCGTCTTTGACCATGACAGTGACAGCGCCATAGGTGGTTTTGTCACCCGTCTTGTGATCCTCAAACACATAGGCGCGCATCGCGATGCCAAAGGCCAGATCTTCTGGCTTGTTCACCGCTGCGGCCAGAACCGTCAGATCACCCTTGCCCATCGCCTTGGCAATGCTGGCGCCTGCTTTGCGGTGCTCTTCTGCCGTGGCACGGCGCGGCAGTTTCACGACCAAGAGCGCTTCAGCCGCGAGGCCAACAGGCCAAGTGACCTCGGTCAGATCACCAGTGCCCAGTTTAGCAAACCGATCAGAGGCCACCAAACGCTCTACCGCCTTGCGGCATAGGGTGTTCACCTTACGCGCACCGATGTCCATTTTGCCGTCTTCGGTCACGAAAATCGCAATCCGACCTTCCGTCGTCGCGAGTGCATCAGTGGTCAAAGCGGCAAAGGTAATCTGGATCGGACTAGTCATTTGATGAACTCCTGAAAGCTGTCTTTCGGCAATAGGTAGCTCGCCTTGAGATGAATGACCAGAATACGGTTCAATCCCCCCAACAAATCGGTTAGCGTCTTGGCGATAAGGAATAACTGGCATCCGGGGGGACGCATTGGCTCGATTCGACAGATACCTACTGTCGCAATTGCTGACTCTCTTCGGCTTTTTCTCGCTCGTATTGGTCTTTATCTATTGGATCAGAGCGGCGGTCGAATTGTTCGACGAACTGATCTCTGACGGACAAACAGCAAAAGTGGTTTTGGAACTCACCATGCTCACCCTTCCGGGCGTGGTGCAGATCGTTCTGCCTTTGGCCGCAGTGGTGGCGAGCATCTATGTGATGAACCGCATGACCTCTGACAGTGAATTGGTCGTCATGCAGGGCACAGGGTTTTCGCCCGTGCGCCTGATCCGACCTGCGGTGATTTTTGGCGTGATCGTGACGGTTCTAACGATGGTGGCCTCGCATTTTCTGGTGCCAACCGCTGCGCTCATTACCAATCAACGCCAAGCCGAGATCAGCCAGAACCTCGCCGCGCGGATGCTGGTCGAAGGGCGGTTCCAGTCGCCGACCTCTGGCTTGACGATCTACATTCGCGACATCAGCCGTAGCGGAGAGTTGTTGGACCTGTTCCTCTCTGACACCCGCGATGATGCAGAGACGATGACCTACACCGCGTCACGTGCTTACCTCGTGAAAACCGATAACGGGCCGCAGCTGGTGATGATTGAAGGCATGGCGCAGGCTCTCAACACCCGCACAGAACGCCTAAGCCTCACCCGTTTTGATGATTTCACCTATGATTTGGGCGATTTGGTCGAATTCACTCCGCGACTAACGCGGTCGAGCGGCGAAGTGACCTCTCTCGAATTGTTGCAGGCAACACCTGAGTTGCAGGCTGAAACAGGCAAATCCGCGGGCGAGTTGATCATGGAAGCCAACCGCCGCAATGCGCGGGCCCTCTTGGGCCTCGTCGGCGCTGCGATTGGGGCGGCATCTTTGCTCGTCGGTGGGTTCAGCCGCTTTGGGGTTTGGAAACAGGTAATGCTGGCCATTGCCCTGATCATCGTCGTCAAATTCTCTGAATCGACTGCTGAGAACATGATGCGCACAATGACAGAGGCGTGGATGGTGCCCTATCTGCCAATCCTCGTCGGCATCGTGATCACCGCAATCTTGCTGACCATCGCGACCTACCCCGCGCGGTTCCGCTTTCCAAAAGGTAGGATCGCAGCATGATCCTTCACCGGTATTTCGCTAAGCGTTTCATCTTTGTCCTTGCGGGCGTGATCGGTGTGTTCGGCCTCTTGATGGCCTTCGTCGAACTGGTCGAACGTCTGCGGACCCTGCGCAATGTCGATGTTGCCTTTGGACAGGTGGTGCAACTGGCTCTGCTGAACCTGCCAGACTCGCTCTATCGGATTATCCCTCTCTTGGTGATTATCGCGACGATCTGGCTGTTTCTTGGCCTTGCGCGTTCGTCTGAACTGGTTGTGACGCGTGCGGCTGGTCGATCCGCACTGAGGGCACTCGTTGCGCCCTGTCTCGTCGCCTTCACATTCGGCCTCGTGACCATCGGGATTTTCAACCCCATCGTCGCGAGTACTTCGCGCGAGTTCGATGCACGCCTGAGCGTTCTAACGGGTGAAGGCAGCAGTTTTACCCTCGCCTCGGACGGGCTTTGGCTGCGCCAAGGGTCAACGATCGGGCAAACGGTGATCCGCGCGGATGCAACGAACCTTGATGGGACGGAATTGTCGGGCGTGACCTTTATCACCTTCACGCTCGAAGGCGGGCCTGTGCGTCGGATTGAGGCCACCTCTGCCCGCCTGACAACAGGCCAATGGGACATCACGAACGCAAAGGTCTGGCCTCTGGCTGACGCTGAAAACCCCGAAGCCGAAGCTGAATTTCACGAGACATTCCAAATTCCGTCGTCCCTGACCGTCGATCAAATCCGCGACAGTTTCGGTAGCCCAACGTCTGTTCCGATTTGGGAGCTTCCATCCTTTATCGAACGCCTACGCACCGCGGGCTTTAGTGCGCGCCGTCATGCGGTTTGGTTCCAATCTGAACTGGCGATGCCTCTCTTCTTGGTCGCGATGGTTTTGATCGGCGCGGCCTTTACCATGCGTCCGCAGCGCGGCGGCAAAACGGGTCAGATGGTCCTCTGGGCGATTTTGATCAGTTTCGGGCTGTATTTCGTTCGGAATTTTGCGTCTATCTTGGGCGAAAACGGGCAAATCCCGATTGCTCTGGCGGCTTGGGCTCCCCCATTTGTCGCCGTCGGATTTGCCTTTGGCCTGCTACTACATTTGGAGGACGGGTAATGCGTCGCCTCGCCCCTCTTATCCTCGCCGCACTTCCTTTTGTCGGTCCCGCCTCTGCCCAAGAAGCGGCAACCCTTATGGCCGACAGCGTCTCGATCACGGCCGACAATCGGCTGATTGCCTCTGGCAATGTCGAGGCGTTTTTTGGCGGCACGACTCTGTCTGCGGCCCGCATCACATATGACGAGGCAACTGATCGTCTGATCATTGATGGTCCGATTTTCATCAAAGCTGAGGATGGCACGATCCTTACGGCAGATACGGCGGACCTTGATCCGAAACTGCAAAACGGTCTCTTGCTCAGCGCGCGGATGGTTTTGAACGAACAGTTGCAACTGGCTGCGAACCGCATCGATCGGGTTGACGGTCGCCTCACCCAATTGACCAAGGTCGCCGCGACATCTTGCAATGTCTGTGACGGACGCCCGCCTCTGTGGGATATTCGCGCCTCTCGGATTGTGCACGATCAGGACGCGCAGCAGCTGTACCTTGATAACGCTGTTCTGCGGGTTAGAGGCTTGCCCGTGTTTTGGCTGCCATCCATGCGTATGCCCGATCCCTCGCTCGACCGTGCGACAGGGTTTTTGGCACCGAGTTATCAGTCGAACGACCTCTTGGGCTTTGGTATCCGCACGCCATATTTTATTAAGATCGGCGACCACCGCGACCTGACCCTAACGCCGTTCCTGAGTGCCGAGACGACAACACTCGAAGCACGGTATCGTCAGGCCTTTCTGAACGGTGAGATCGAAATCAACACAGCCGTAAGCCGTGACAGCATCGATGGCGACGCAACGCGCGGCTACATCGAATACACTGGCGACTTTGCTTTGCCGCGCGATTACACGCTGAGCTTTGACGGTATTCTGACCAGCCACGACGAATACCTTGCGCAATATGGGTATTCCTCTGCAGATTATCTGAAAAACGCTCTGACGGTCGCGCGGATTGAACCTCAGTCTTATGTCATGGGCGAAGTGGCGATTTATCACACCGTTAAGAGCGGTGAGACGGACGCCGATATCATTCCTGTCGTCATCAGCTTTGGCACCGAAAAACAGCACGACTACGCCTCTGGTGTTTTGACAATAGGCCTCGATAGCGACCTACAGCTGAGATACGGCAACACCAATACTGGCGCTGACCGCGACGTCTTTCGGATCGGGGCTTATGCGGACTGGACCCAAAGTTGGGTCCGCCCCTCTGGCCTCGTGATCGAAGGGGATCTGGGCCTTACTGCTGATGCCTATGGCTTCAACAACGATCCCGCGAACGATAGTGCGTTTCGCATGGTCCCTGCGGCCTCTGTCACTCTGCGGTATCCGATGGCCAGCACGGAACGCGACGGATCGGTGAACCTGCTAGAGCCATTGCTGATGCTCGGCTGGTCCGATGTCATTGGCGACACTGTCCCGAACGAGGACAGCGGCACCGCCGATTTCGACGAAGCGAACCTCTTTAGCCTCTCGCGTTTCCCGGGTGATGACCGCGTGGAAACAGGTGCACAGGCCGCCTATGGTGTCTCATGGCTTCATATCGCGCCACAGGGATGGAACGCGCGCTTCCTCATTGGACAGGTCGTGCGCGATGAACCTGCGGATTTCACCGCATCGTCAGGTTTGTCGGGATCTGGGTCTGACCTTCTGCTCGCGGGTCAAATGTCGCTCGTGAACGGGCTGCATGTTCATGGGCGGACCTTGCTTGATGGTGAAGGGGACGTTGGCAAATCCGAACTGGGCGTCGGATGGGCGAATGATCGGATCGACCTCACCGCAGAATACCTGTGGCTGCCCGCCGACCTCGGCGAGAGCCGCACCGAAGTGACCTCGGAATGGGCCTTGGACGCGGGTTATATCGTCAACGATAATTGGAATGTCGGGCTAAATGGCCGCTATGATATCGACGCCAATAGCCCCGTTGATGCGCAGATTCTTGTCGGCTGGCAGAACGAATGTGTGAAAGTCGAGTTTTCGGCCTCGCGCAGCTATACTGTTTCCTCTACTCTTGAACCAACAACAGACTACGGATTGACCGTGGGGATCGCAGGCTTTGGCACCTCGACATCAGGTGTCGCTCCCCGTCGGGTCTGCACGAACTGAATGAGGCACCTATGCGTTTGCTGAAAAACCTGATCTGCGCCGCCGCTCTTTTGGCGCCAATCTCTGCACCCGCTCAAGGACTGTTTTCCCCTGCGATCAGCGTCAATGACAGCGCGATCACACGCTATGAAATCGACCAGCGCGTGAAACTCCTCACGCTGTTTCGCACCGCAGGAAACCTCGATGAACTGGCCCGCGAACAGCTGATCGATGAACGTCTGCGCATGGGATATCTCCAGCGTGAAGGCCTGAACCTCTCGAACGAGGGTCTGAAAAACGCGATGACCGAATTCGCAACCCGTGGCGGTCGGACCTATGAGGAATTCCTCAACAACATCACCACAGCAGGCGTTGCAGAACAGACCGTGCGTGATTTTGTGGCCGTCAACACCCTCTGGCGCGAACTGATCCGCTCCAAGTTTAACCGTCAGGTCACGATCACAGATGCAGAGATCGACGCGGCGCTTGCCAGCAACACCACGAACCCTGCGTCTCTCCAAGTCCTGATCTCGGAAATCATCATCCCAGCCCCACCTGAAAAGGCTGCCGAGGTCGCGAAATTGGCTGAAGACATCAGCCAAATGACCTCGACCAGTGATTTCTCTGCCGCCGCCCGCGAATACTCGGCGACCCGTTCCCGCGACGATGGGGGCCGTTTGCCGTGGCAAAACCTGACAGAACTCCCCGAAGGTCTTCATGGCCTGCTGATCAGCCTAGAGCCGGGTCAAGTGACCCCTCCGTTGCAGCTGGAAAACGCGGTCGCTTTGTTGCAGATGCGTGACCTGCGCGAAGTCGCGACATCGGCCTCTGCCCCGTCCGAGATTGACTACGCCGTCTTTACGATCCCCGGTGGCCTGACCGAAGCCGCCTTGGCCGAGGCCGCACGCATCGACGCTGAGACAGACACCTGCGATGATCTTTATGGCATTGCCTATGGCCTGCCCGAGGATCGTTTGACGCGCACCACCGCAACGCCATCGGAAATCGATACCGATATTGCGCTGGAACTTGCGAAATTCGACGCAGGCGAAAGCTCTGCCATCCTGACACGCAACGACGGCCAGACCCTGCTCTATGTGATGATGTGCAACCGCATCCCGCAATCGGCTGAAACCATCGACCGTGCCCAAGTCGAAAACCGTCTGCGCAGCGAAAAACTCGCGGGATACGCGGATGCACTCTTGGCGCAGTTGCGTGACACAGCCGTGATCAGCACCCAATGACCATCGCGATCAGCTGTGGCGAACCCGCAGGCGTAGGCCCCGAGGTCGCCGCCAAGGCTTGGGCCGAGCTTCGCAATGACATGCCTATGCTCTGGATCGGTGACCCGAGCCACCTGCCCGCTGGCACACCGCATCAGGTGATCTCTGATGCAAGTGAAGCCGCATCGATTAGTCAAACCGCCCTGCCCGTTCTGGCCCGCGATTTTGGCTCAGCCCTTACACCTGGCATCGCCAAGCCCGCCCATGCCGCTGGCGTGATCGCGGCGATTGAGACAGCTGTAAATCTGGTCAACTCTGGCCAATGCTCTGCCATGACCACAGCGCCAATCCACAAAAAGGCGCTCGCGGACGGTGCAGGCTTTGCCTACCCCGGCCATACCGAATTCCTCGCCGCTCTGGGCAAGGTCGATCAGGTTGTCATGATGCTCGCCTGCGATCAGTTGCGCGTGGTGCCGACAACGATCCATATCGCGCTCTCTGACGTGCCCGAAGCCTTCACCGCCCGCCTTCTCACCGATACCGTCCTCATCACCCACGCGGCCCTGCGGCGCGACTTCGGCATTGACCGCCCGCGCCTCGTCGTCGCTGGCCTCAACCCACACGCGGGCGAAGGCGGCAAGATGGGAACCGAAGAGCTTGAATGGATGAACGATACCATCGCGGCGCTGCGAGCCGAAGGGATCGACCTGCGCGGTCCAATGCCACCAGACACCATGTTCCACGCCCGCGCCCGCGCGACTTATGACGCGGCGATCTGCGCCTACCACGATCAGGCCCTCATCCCGATCAAGACCATCGATTTCGACAATGGCGTGAACGTGACCTTGGGCCTGCCCTTTATCCGCACCTCGCCCGATCACGGCACCGCCTTTGATATCGCGGGCCAAGGCATCGCGAATCCCTCCTCGATGATCGCAGCCCTGCGGATGGCGCACAAAATGGCTCAATCACGCCGCTGACCTGCCTTTGTGCCTGAAAATATCCCGGGGGGCCGCAACGCGGCGGGGGCAGCGCCCCCTCTGACCTTTCCCCTCTTGACCCGCCCCTTTCGCTCTGGCTCTGTGACGGTGATTTGATCAAAAGGAACGACCCATGGCACTTGAGGATGCAAAGAAACAAATCGACCTCGCGTTTACCCGCGAAGACCGTCGCGGTTTGGCCTTTGAAAACGCTTTTGGTGGCGCGCTATCGTTCCTGCGGCGTCAGTATTCCAAGGACCTCACAGGCGTCGATATCGCTGTCACGGGTGTTCCCTTTGATCAGGCGGTGACGCACCGCACGGGCACGCGCTTTGGCCCCCGTGCGATCCGCGAAGCCTCCACCCTACAGCCCTATGACCCACCAATCGGCTGGGGTTTTGACCCGCTGGGGGAGTTTTCGATCATCGACTACGGCGATCTGGCCTTTGACTACGCCCATACACCGAGCTTCCCCGCGCTCTTGACCGACCACATTCGCACGATCCTCAACGCGAACGCGGCGAGCGTGACCTTGGGCGGCGATCATTCGATCACCCTGCCGATCCTCAAGGCCTATGCCGAAAAATACGGCCCGATGTCGGTGATCCAATTCGACGCCCACTCTGACCTTTGGGCAGATGATGATTTCGACCGCATCGACCACGGCACCTTTATGTATAAGGCGGTCAAACTCGGCTACGTGGACCCAACCCGTTCCGTTCAGATCGGCATTCGTACGGTCTGTGATGACTACCTCGGTATGCACTACATCGACGCGCGGTCTGTCCATGAAATGGGCCTGCCGTGGGTGGTTGAGCGCACCAAGTCCATCGTCGGCGACAACCCGACCTACGTGACCTTTGATATCGACGCGCTGGACCCTGCCTTTGCACCGGGGACAGGCACGCCTGTTTGGGGCGGTCTGGCATCGTGGCAAACTGCGGCGCTCCTGCGGGATTTGGCAGGGATCAACATGGTTGGCGGCGATGTGGTTGAGGTCTCTCCGCCCTTTGATCACGGCAATATCACAGCGGTTGCGGGCGCCCATGTCGCGATGGAGCTTTGCTGCCTAAACCTCTGGAACAAAAGAAAATGAAGCTGCTGGTCGGTGTTATTGTCGCCCTTGTTCTGGGCTTTGCGGCTTATGTGCGCCTCGCGCCACTGGACGCGCAACGTTGGCATCGGATGGCGGCCCCGCAATTGCCTGCGGGCCGCTACCCCGAGGCCGGCGGGCTGACGGTCGCCACGGTCCTCAGCGACCCAACCCGCATCGACGCGCTCTTTGCCGCGATCACTGACACGCCCCGCACAGTTCAAATCGCGGGCTCTCTGGATGAGGCGATGGTCACCTTCGTGACCCGCACCGCGCTCTGGGGTTTTCCCGATTACACTACGGTGCGCGTGATCCAACAGGGGGATGAGACACCCCAATGGCATCTCCAAATCCACGGGCGGCTTCGGTTTGGGCGCTCTGATCTGGGCGTGAATGCGAAACGGATTGATGGTTGGCTCATGGCCGCAGGCATCAACCAGCCTTGACGCCGCGCGGCCTGTCGGCCATTGCAAAGCACATGATACCCAGTGACAAACTCGACCAGATTATCTCTCGCTTTCAGTTCCTAGAGGCCAAACTGAACGGCGGCGTTGAGCCGTCCCAGATCGCGGCCCTCTCGAAAGAGTATTCGGAGCTTGAGCCGGTTGTGAAAACCGTTTTGGGCTACCGCCAGATCGTTGCCGATATCGCCGAGGCAGAGCTGATGCTCAAAGACCCCGATATGCGCGAACTGGCCGAGGACGAACTCCCTACCCTGCGCGACCAGCTAGAGACGGCAGAACAGGACGTGCGCCTTGCGCTGCTGCCCAAGGATGCGGCGGATGCCCGTCCTGCGATCCTCGAAATCCGTCCAGGGACGGGCGGCGATGAAGCCTCGCTCTTCGCGGGTGATCTCTTGCGGATGTATCAGCGCTATTGCGAGGACAAAGGCTGGAAGCTGGAAATCCTCGAACACCAAGAGACCGAATTGGGCGGCATCAAAGAGGTAATCGCGCGGATCGCGGGTGATGGTGTCTTTGCCCGCATGAAATACGAATCTGGTGTGCACCGTGTTCAACGTGTGCCCGAAACAGAGAGCGGCGGACGTATCCACACCTCTGCCGCCACCGTTGCCGTTCTGCCCGAAGCCGAAGACGTGGACATCCAGATCAGCGCCAATGACATTCGCATTGATACGATGCGGTCGTCGGGTGCAGGCGGTCAGCACGTGAACACCACCGACTCTGCCGTTCGGATCACCCACATCCCCTCTGGCATCGTTGTCACCAGTTCCGAGAAATCGCAGCACCGCAACCGCGAGATCGCGATGCAGGTTCTGAAAACCCGCCTCTTTGATATGGAGCGTCAAAAGCTCCACGACGAACGCTCTGCCAGCCGCAAATCGCAGGTGGGGTCTGGCGACCGTTCGGAACGCATTCGCACCTATAACTTCCCGCAGGGACGGATGACGGATCACCGTATCAACCTGACGCTCTATTCGCTCGATAAGATCATGCAGGGCGATCTGGATGAAACGATTGATGCACTGATCGCCGATGCCCAAGCCACCCTCCTCGCGGAGATGGAAGGATGAACCAGCCCACGGGATCGGTTCTTCTGGCCAAGGGCGTGCGACAATTGAACGATGCGGGCGTGCCCGATGCGCCCCGCGATGCACGGCGTCTGCTGGCCCATGCGGTTGGGGTTGAGGCAGGCCGCCTTACGCTGATCCTGCCTGAACCCGTCACCCAAGAGGCCGAGGCGCGCTTTGCCGCCCTCCTCCAACGACGGGCTGGTCGCGAACCCGTGTCGCATCTGTTGGGCTATCGCGAGTTTTACGGGCGTCGGTTCAAGGTCACGCGGAATGTCCTCGACCCGCGTCCTGAAACCGAAATCCTGATCGAAGTCGCGCTCCAAGACGCCTTTGCCAGCGTCATCGACCTTGGCACGGGGTCGGGCTGTATCCTCCTGACGCTTCTCGCTGAAATGCCCGAAGCCCGCGGCGTTGGCACCGATCTGTCAGAGGACGCCTGCCGCGTGGCAGAGGATAACATGCACGCGCTGGACCTTGGCGAACGGGCCGCGATCCTGCGCACCTCTTGGGCGGATGGCATCGAAGGTCAGGTCGATCTGGTCGTATCGAACCCGCCCTATATCGGGCTGGACGAAATGGACGGCCTGTCGCCCGAGGTGCACGATCACGAACCACATATGGCCCTGACAGACGGCGGTGACGGCCTGTCCGCCTACCGCGAGATCAGCCAACAAGCGGCGGGTCTTTTGCGTGTTGGCGGTCGCCTGATCGTCGAAATTGGCCCCACCCAAGCTGTCGCCGTCGCGCAAATGTTTGCGGACAACGGGTTCGAAAAGGTTCGGGTGATTCAGGACCTTGACGGTCGGGATCGGGTCGTTTCAGGCGAATATCGCGGGTAATCTGCCGGCAATTGACAGAAAAGCACGCCTTTCGTCGGATTTAATGCATTTTAGACTTGTAACGTATCCAGTTTGAAGGGTAGTCACAGGACATCAGAAGACAGAAGGCTTCGGCCTCTCTCTGATATTCGCCTGAACATCTTTGGCTATTTGTCCCGCAGATGGGAAAGCCAAACGCAACGCATTTTACGCTGCCCGAAAGCACGTTCATGAGATCTTCGAAATCACGGTCCCGCGGTAAGAACCGCAACAACAACCGTCCGTCCGGCGGTAACATCATCAACCGAGTGTTTGACAGCTCGGGTCCTGATGGAAAAGTGCGCGGGACACCGCAACAAATCATCGAGAAATACAACCAGCTGCACCGCGATGCGCAGTTGTCCGGCGACCGCGTCGCGGCAGAGAACTTTGCCCAGCACGCCGAACACTACCTGCGGATTTTGGCTGAAGCTCAGCGTGAGGTCGATAAGGCCCGCGAAGAGCAAGAAGAACAGAACCGTCAGCGTCAGGCCGAACGTGACCGTGAACGCGCGGATCGCCTGAAGGCTCAGGAAGAGCAAGCCGCTGGCGCAGGCGAACAGCCTGATGTCTCTGAGGATCGTTCCGAACGTCCGCAGCGCGAGGACCGCCCGCACCGCGAGGCTCGCCGTCCCCGCCGCGAGGACGTGATCGAAACACCATCCGAGGACGAAGACGACAACGGTCTGGTTGAAACACCAGAAAGCAAAGCGCCAGACGCGGACGAGCCGAAAAAAGCGCCGCGCAAACCGCGTGCCCCGCGCAAGCCACGGGCAAAGGCGGACAGCACGCCGGATGACAGCGCCGCTGCTGCAGAGTAACATCAAACCCGACCCGAAACGGTCGGGTTTTTTATTTGGTATATTATGAAAATTGAACAGACTTCGGACGGTTTGAACCGCTGCTGGTGGTGCACCGCGACAGAGCAATACATCGCCTATCATGATGACGATTGGGGCGTTCCAACCGCCGACGACCGCACCCTCTTTGAGAAGATCACACTCGAATCGTTTCAGTCAGGACTGAGCTGGCGGACGATTTTGGAGAAACGCGATGGGTTCCGCTGTGGCTTTGCCAATTTCGACATTGCCACGGTCGCGCAATTTGACGAGGCGGATATTGAGCGCCTCCTGAAAGACACAGGCATCGTTCGACATCGCGGTAAAATCACAGCAACGATCAACAACGCCAATCGTGCGCTAGAGGCGATTGCCACCCACGGATCGCTTGCCACATTCCTTTGGTCCTTTGCGGATCCGAACGACCTCGGCTCTGGCACGGTGCAGCGTGGCACCTCCCCCGCTGCAGAGGCGATGTCGAAAGCGATGAAAAAGCTAGGTTGGAAATTCGTAGGCCCCACCACGGCCTATGCGTTTATGCAGGCCACAGGTATGGTGAACGACCACGTCGAGGGCTGCCACCATCGTGCGATTTCAGCGGCCGCAATCGCAGGCTTTACGCGTCCTTAATCGACCGAGCCAGCGCGCAGAACTGTTCCAGACTGACCTGCTCTGCGCGTTCTGTCGGCTGAATACCTGCGGCGATCAGGTGATCTTCGATATTCGCGGCAACGCCCTTGAGCGAGGCCCGCAGCATCTTGCGACGTTGATTGAACCCAGCTGCGACGACACGCGATAGGGTCGCGGCATCCGCAGGGAAACGCGGTTCGGGCAATGCGGTCAGATGAACCACAGCCGACGATACTTTGGGCGGTGGCGTAAAGGCTTGCGGCGGCAGGTCGAGCACGATCTTCGCATCCGCCCGCCACTGGGCAAGGATCGCCAAACGGCCATAAGCCTTGCTCCCAGGTTGGGCGACAATGCGTTCGGCGACTTCTTTTTGGAACATCAGCGTCAGCGATTGCCAGAACGGCGGCCATTCTTTCGGCGTCAACCAACGCACCAATAGCTCTGTCCCAACGTTATAGGGCAGATTCGCCGCGATTTTGATCGGCGGGGTGAGGTATTGCAGCGGATCAATTTCCAGCG
>JAYPVO010000019.1:0-5820 GCA_038134645.1 Paracoccaceae bacterium | reverse complement strand
GCGATTTTGATCGGCGGGGTGAGGTATTGCAGCGGATCAATTTCCAGCGCATCGCCGTTGATCACCTGCAAACGCCCGTCATAAGCGTCCGAGATTTCTTGCAAAGCAGGCAGGCAGCGTTCGTCTTTTTCGATGGCGAGCACGCGGCGCGCTCCTTCGGCCAACAGACCACGGGTCAAACCACCCGGACCCGGTCCGATTTCCAGAACATCCGCCCCACTCAGATCACCTGCCTGACGCGCGATTTTCGCAGTCAGGTTCAGGTCGAGCAAAAAGTTCTGCCCCAGCGATTTCTTTGCCGAAAGCTGGTGCGTCGCGATCACTTCGCGCAGAGGGGGGAGTTCATCAATACGGGCCATAGGGGGTCCATGCGCGAAGTCGGGTCAACCGTCAAGCCTAGCGATCAATCGCGCGGCTGTGCACGTTCAACAAGACGGGCCAAATAGCTGGCGCCAATCGGTGCGGAACGGTCATCAAAGTCATAGGCGGGATGGTGAACGCTCGCCGTGTTACCATTGCCGAGGAACAGATAGGCCCCCGGACGGTTTTCGAGGAAGAACGCGAAATCCTCTGCGCCCATTTCCTTGCCACCGTTACCGTCCACCTTATCCGCGCCCACAATTTCAGAGGCCGTCGCGATGGCGAATTGGGTCGCTTCAGGATCGTTGATGGTGGGCGGGTAGTCGTCCATGTAGATCAGCTTTGCCTCAACGCCGTAGGCCATCGCCTGCCCCTGCACGATCTCTTGGAGCCGTTGTTTGACCATCGCCTGAACATCGCGCGAGAACGTCCGCACAGTGCCGTTGATATAGGCCTGATCTGGAATGATGTTGTCGGCCGTGCCCGTGTGAATCTGCGACACAGACACAACGAGGTCGTCAAACGGCGAACGGCTGCGGCTGACGATGGTTTGGATCGCTTGAGTAATGCCACAGGCGGCGACGATCGGATCGCGGGCCTCTTGGTGATAGGCGACGTGACCGCCCTTCCCTGTGATTTCCACATCAAAGGCATCGACCGCAGCCATTATCGGCCCAGAGGTCGTGTAGAATTCACCCAGAGGCAGCCCAGGCAGCGTATGGATCGCGTAGATCTGGCTGATGTCAAAACGGTCGAGCACGCCCTCTTTGACCATCACACCCGCACCTCCGCCTGCTTCTTCGGCGGGTTGAAACACCAGCGCCACACGGCCTTTGAAATTACGTGTCTCGGCCAGATACCGTGCCGCGCCCAAGAGCATCGTCGTATGCCCATCATGCCCACACGCATGCATCCGCCCGTCGATGGTCGAGGCATAGTCAGCGCCCGAATGTTCCTGCATCGGCAACGCATCCATATCCGCCCGCAGACCAATGGTCGGCCCCTCGCCCTGCCCGTTGATGATCGCGATCACGCCAGAGGTCGCGATGCCCGTATGCACTTCATCCACGCCAAATTCGCGCAACCGTTCAACGACAAAGGCCGCCGTGTTGTGACAGTCGAACCCGATCTCTGGATGCATGTGCAGGTGCCGACGCCACGCGGTCATATCGGTTTCGAATTCGGCAATGCGGTTTAGGACGGGCATGGGTGGACTCTCGCGCTTGGGTGGATACCTTGGCCACAGAACCCTAATTCAAGGACGCCTGCAATGGACCTCTCCGCTTCTGACGCCATCGTGCATTCCCCCGACGGAACAATGGAGCGACTGCTAGAGATCATGCGCCGTCTGCGGCACCCCGAAAAAGGCTGCCCGTGGGACATCGAACAGGATTTCGCAACCATCGCGCCCTACACCATCGAAGAAGCCTATGAAGTGGCCGATGCGATCGAACGGGGCGCTTGGGACGAATTGCGCAGCGAATTGGGCGATCTGCTGTTCCAATCCGTATTCCACGCGCAAATGGCCGAAGAAGCGGGTCACTTCAAATTCGAGGACGTCGCCAAGGCCATCAGTGACAAGATGGTCTCGCGCCATCCCCATGTCTTTGGCACCGAAGGCAATGATTTCAGCGCCGATACCCAAGTCGACCGCTGGGAAGAGGTCAAAGCCGCAGAGCGCGCCGCCAAATCCGAAACCCGCGTTTTGGATGGCGTTGCTGTGGGTCTGCCCGCACTGTTGCGTGCGATGAAACTACAAAAACGAGCCGCACGGGTCGGGTTTGATTGGCCATCCACCGATCAAGTGATCGACAAAATCATCGAAGAATCGCGCGAACTGGTCGAGGCCCGCGACACCCTGACACAAGACGAAGTCGAAGAGGAAATGGGCGACCTCTTGTTCGTCGTGGCAAACCTTGCCCGCCACCTGAACGTCGACCCCGAAGCCGCCCTGCGCCGCACCAACGCGAAATTCATACGCCGTTTCAATGCCGTAGAGGACGCATTGATCGCCAAAGGCAGCAGTCCAGAGCAGAGCAATCTCGAAGAAATGGACGCACTTTGGGATGCTGCGAAGCTGGCGGAACGCGAGGCGGAAAAATCCCGACTATAAAATTCAGGTATTGACCCGAGCATTTTAGTCAGGTTTAACACCGGCAATTCAAATGCCGGAGTTTATCATGACTTTTCGTTCCCTCCTCCTCGCGTCTGTCGCAGGCGTCGCCGCCCTTCCCGCCGTTGCGGACGTCAACATCTACACCACACGCCAGCCGGAACTGATCCAGCCGGTGATGGATGCTTTCACCGCTGAAACAGGCATCAATGTGAACCTCGCGTTTGTGGACAGCGGTCTGGTTGAACGCCTCAAGGCCGAAGGCGCACGTTCGCCCGCCGACCTCGTCATGACCGTCGACATCGCGAACCTTCAGCAGATCGTAGACGCTGATGTGATCCAGCCTGTTGAGAGCGACATTCTGACCGCGTCGGTCCCTGCCGAACTGCGCAGCCCGGAAAACCTCTGGTTCTCGCTCACCACCCGCGCCCGCATCGTCTATGCGAGCCAAGAACGCGTCGCAGATGGTGAAGTGACCACCTACGAAGACCTCGCTGATCCGAAATGGGCAGGCCGTATCTGCACCCGTTCGGGCGTGCATGACTACAACCTCGCCCTTCTGTCGGCTGTCATCGCCCACCACGGCGAAGACTACGCCCGCACTTGGGCCGAAGGTGTCAAAGCAAACCTCGCCCGCAAACCCGAAGGCAACGACCGCGCGCAGGTTCGCGCGATCTGGGCTGGCGAATGCGATATCTCGCTCGGCAACACCTACTACATGGGCCAAATGCTCGCCGATCCTGAGCAGACCGAATGGGCAAACTCTGTCCGCATCGTGTTCCCGACATTTGAGGGCGAAGGCACCCACATCAACGTCTCGGGCGTTGCGATGACCAAAGCCGCGCCGAACCACGATGAAGCTCTGCAACTGATGGAATTCCTTGTCTCCCCCGAGGCACAGGCCATCTACGCCGAAGTGAACAATGAATACCCAGTGCTCGAAGGCGCTGCATTGTCGGATCTGGTGGCAAGCTGGGGCACCTTTGAGCACGACAAAATCGACCTGACCGAGGTTGCTGGCCACCGCGCAACAGCACTGCGGATCATGGAAGAAGTGAACTTCGACGGGTAAAACATGGGGGCTCTGCCCCCACACCCCCGGGATATTTCAGGCACAAAGGCATAGGCGGCGGCGCCTATGCTTTTGAGGTCGTGACAGCCTGTCGCATGTCAAAATTATAATGTATATGTCACATGCAGATTATGACTGAACATGCACACAACCCCGAAAACTTTGGCACTATCGTAAAACCGCTGCTTGGCCTCGTGGTTTTGCTGGTGCTGCTTGCCATCTCGATCAAGATTTTTGGTATCGCAGGACTGATGGTTCCCGTGCTCGCACTGGTCCCCACCGTCTACGTTATTCTGATCTGGATTTCCCTCGGCAAGTCCTAAGCTTCTGATTTTTCCATCAAAAGCATCCACTCTTCTTCGGCAGCGGCAAGCGCATCTTGTCGCTGCACGAGGGCCTCAGTCGCCTTTTGGAACTTCACTGGCTGTTTGGTGAACAGCTCAGGGTCGGCCATCAACTCCTCAAGTTTTGCGATCTCTGCGGTGATCTTATCGATCACAGAGGGCAGTTCTTCGAGGCGGTGTTTTTCGGTAAACGACAGACCGTTTTTCCGAGTATCCGATTTCGGTTTTTCAACCGGCTTTGCGGTTTCAGCGGGCTTTGCCGTCTCTTGAACAACGGTGCCGCGTTGGGCCAAGTAGTCCGTCCAGCCGCCCGCATAAACGGTCGCGTTCCCGTTGCCTTCCATTGCGATGGTCGTCGTCGCGACGCGGTCGAGGAAATCACGGTCGTGACTGACGAGGATGACAGTGCCATCGTAGTCGTCGAGGATTTCCTGCAAGAGATCGAGCGTTTCGATGTCCAGATCGTTGGTCGGTTCGTCGAGCACCAAGAGGTTCGACGGTTTCGCCATCAGCTTGGCCAACAAGAGACGCGCCTTTTCACCGCCCGACAGAGATTTGACGGGGGCGCGGGCCTGCGCCTCGCTAAAGAGGAAGTCCTTGAGGTAGGCGACGACATGTTTGGGCACGCCACGCACCATGACCTGATCCGCACGCCCACCGACGCGCATTTCGGGATCACCCGTGAGGCTATCCCAGAGCGACATCTCTGGATCGAGCTGCGCCCGCGTCTGGTCAAAAACGGCGACCTCAAGGTTGGTGCCCAGCTTCACACGGCCCGCATCAGGGTCAACCTGCCCCAGCATCATCTTGATCACGCTGGTTTTTCCGACCCCGTTTGGCCCGACAAAGGCAACACGATCGCCGCGCTGAATGGTGAGTGTCAGGCCCTTGACGATCTGCTTGTCCCCAAAGGACTTGGTCAGTCCTTCGACCTCGATCACCTTTTTACCAGAGGTCGGCCCACTCTCGAGCGTGAGGGCCGCCGTCCCCTGCCGCTTGATCATCGAGGCCCGCTCCGCACGCAAATCCTGCAGGGCGCGAACACGCCCTTGGTTCCGTTTGCGACGCGCAGAAATACCTTCGACCGCCCAACGCGCTTCGGCTTTGATCTTGCGATCCATCTTGTGTTTGGCGATTTCTTCTTCGTCCCAAACCTTATCGCGCCACGCCTCGAACCCCTCAAAGCCCGTCTCCTGACGACGCACTTCGCCACGGTCGATCCATAGGGTCGCCCGCGTCAGAGCTCGCAAAAACGCGCGGTCGTGGGAAATCAGAACATAGGCGGCCTTGGTCGACTTCAGTTCATTTTCCAACCATTGCACCGCCTCAATATCGAGGTGGTTGGTCGGTTCGTCCAAAAGCATCAATTCAGGCGCTTCGGCCATCAACTTGGCCAAAGCCGCGCGGCGACGTTCACCGCCCGAGGCAGTCGCAACATCGCGGGACGGATCAAATTTCAGACCATCCGCAACCATTGCAACGCGGTAGGCTTCGCTCGGATCGAGGCCGCTGGCCGCATAATCGCCCAAGGTCGCGAACCCCTCCATCGTGGGGTCCTGCTCCATATAGCCGACCGTGACACCCGGCGGCACAACACGCATCCCGTGGTCAGCTTCCACAAGCCCAGCCATCACCTTCATCAGTGTCGACTTGCCCGACCCATTGCGCCCAACCAGCGCAACGCGATCGCCCCCCTGCACAACGGCAGAGAGGTCAGAAAAAATAGGATCCCCACCAAAGGTCAGGGATATGTCGGATAACTGAAGTAAAGGTGCGCGTGCCATGACGTGCAGCTAATCTGCCCCAGCAAAACACGCAAGGGCTCGCCTGCCTTTGTGCCGCAAATATCCCGGGGGTCTGGGGGCAGCGCCCCCAGCGGGTCAGATCGAAACCGCCGCTAGTAACCGCTCTCGTGCCAAACTCGCTTTCCC
>JAYPVO010000018.1:3895-21570 GCA_038134645.1 Paracoccaceae bacterium | reverse complement strand
TTTCCATCAGGCTACCTGCGCTCGTGGTCACATCGGTTGCAGCCTGAACCGCAGTCTCAGTCGCTGCATCAACAGCCGCAGTTGCGGTGTCAGCAGCTTCGGTTGCGGCGGTGGTTGCGGCATCAGCCGCAGCAGTTGCAGCCTCAGTTGCGCCCTCTACTGCATCCGAAGCAGCGGTTGCAGCGGCATCAACAGCCTCGGTCGCAGCGGTCGTCGCAGCGTCTGCTGCCTCAGTCGCAGCGGTTGCAGCTTCTTCAACAGCGGCAGCGGCGGCCTCTCCTGCTTCGGCAGCGGCCTCGGTTGCAGCGGTTGCGGCGTCGGTCGCTGCATCTGTAGCGGTTTCTACTGCATCGGTGGCGGCCTCAGCGGCAGCGTCAACTGCTTCACTTGCAGCACCTGCGGCATCATCAGCAACTTCGGCAGCAATCCCGACCAAACCTTTTACGGCTTCAACTGGTGTCCGACCATTGGCGGCAAATTCATAACCGAAAAAGCCGAGAATCGCGGCCACCACAATAATAACAAACGCTCTCATAATCCTGTCCTTCCAAACTACAGGTAGACCTCCAATACAGGCCCCTATGCGTGTAATGGCACGATAGTACGCAACTTTAAAGTCACATGTGGCGCAGATTTACTACGACCTTGTGGCAAACGCATTTGCGGGTTGCGGAAAATCCCTGCCAAGACTAGGTTGCGTGCCAAATTCAAACCGCCGAAAGGACTAAGGCCATAGCCCGCAGACCTCATAACGCACCGCCGGTGCGTGACACTGGACCCCGGATCAATGAACGCATTCGGTCCCCCGAAATCCGCCTCATTGGCGCCGAAGGAGAGAACGTAGGCGTTGTCACGCCCGCGCAAGCGCTCCAGATGGCGGAAGAGGCTGGTCTAGACCTCGTAGAAATCTCGCCCAACGCGACGCCGCCCGTGTGTAAGATCATGGACTTCGGCAAGTTCAAATATGAACAGCAGAAGAAAGAGGCCGAAGCGCGTAAAAAGCAGAAGATCATCGAGATCAAAGAGGTCAAGTTCCGCCCTGGTACAGACAAGCACGACTATGACGTTAAAATGCGTTCCGTGCTCAAGTTCCTCGGCAATGGCGACAAGGTCAAAGTGACCCTGCGATTCCGTGGTCGCGAAATGGCGCACCAAGATCTGGGTCGTCAGCTTCTCGAACAGATTGCAGAAGACATCACCGATTACGGTAAGGTCGAAAACATGCCCAAGATGGAAGGCCGTCAGATGGTCATGATGATTGGGCCGCTTCCGAAGTAATTTTCGGACAACAAAATAAGAAAGCCGCCTCTTTGGGCGGCTTTTTTCGTTTCAGCCTTCGCGTGGGCGGGGACGCGTCGGGATTTCCTTGAGCAATCCCCCTACCCCCATGGCCGAAATTTCGGCATCTCCGATGGGAACGCCACACATCACCCGTTCGAGCACCCAGTCCGCCCCGTTCAGTGCAGGAGATCGCGCACATCCGGGCAGACCGATCACAGGCCGATTGCCGATTGCGCCGAGGAACAAGAGGTTACCAGGATCGACAGGCATGCCAAAGCGGATCACCGTCCCACCTGCCGCACGAACGGCCGAGGGCGCGACGTCCATCGGGTCAGAGGTCGCAGAAGCCGTCAGGATCAGCACGACATCGCCCGAAGCCTCGGCAATCGCGGCTGCAATGTCATTTGTGCGATGAGGCACCACGACCCGTTCAGTCAGCGACATGTTGAGGCGAAACAGACGACCGTTTGTGGCGCGCCGCCCCTTGTCTGATGGGATTTCGTCAGTTGTGCGCGTCTCAATCAGGGTCGCCGACTTATACTGTGGCGGACGGATGTGAATGGCGGAACGGGCCGCCTCGACCGTTGTGTTCAGTGCATCCTCGGGCACGCCGTAGGAAATGATCTTCACCGTCCCAACCATAGTATCAGGGTCGCATCGGTGCCATGCGGGAACAGTGGCAAGGGTGATCATCGGGTGGACCGCGTTAAGTGCGTTCACGGCCTCCACATTGATCTCGGCAATGCCTGCGCCCGTCGCAATGAGGTTCACACGACCAGTTGTGGCCTTGGACAACCGCAGCCCTTGCGCCTCTGGGTTAGGAACCAAAGCCTGCGCGAGCCGCGTTGCGGCCTCGTCCTCGTGAATATCGTCCGCCTCGAGCCGCGCGACGATGACCTCATCCATGCCCAGCGCCGAGAGCTGTGCAATATCGTCCTCGGTTAACCAACGCCCCTTAGCTAGTTTGCCTTTGGGCAAAGCGATGGAATGGGCGAGGATCGCGCCACGGGCGTCAGCTAAAGGAACAGACCCGAATTTCATCCCTTGCGCAGCCTCTCAGTGATTTGGGCCATGATGCTCACCGCAATTTCTGCAGGCGATTTGGCCCCGATATTCAGACCAACTGGCGCATGGATGCGGGCAATTTGGTCGTCTGTAAAACCGTCCGCCTTTAGCCGTTCGACCCGTTTCGCATGGGTGCGTGTGGACCCGAGACATCCGAGGTAGAACACATCAGAGCCCAGCGCCGCGCGGATCGCAGGATCATCCAATTTCGGATCATGGGTCAGCGTGACAACAGCCGTCCGCGGGTCCATTCCGATCTTCTCCATCGCCTCATCTGGCCAATCGTCCGAAATAACTTCGTTCGGAAAACGATCCTCAGACCCGAAAACTGGACGCGGGTCGATCAAGATCGGGTCATAGCCACAAGCGCGGGCCATTTGCACAAGGGGTTGGGCGATATGAACGGCCCCGACCACGATCATCCGAAGCGGCGGGTTGTGGATGGCAACAAAGGTCTGGCCGTCCTCTTCAACGCCCGACTTATCGCCGCGAAATCGTTCTTCATGATGGGCAAAGCCGTCCAACCGACGCGCACCAGTTTCCAGATCCGCGACATAGGCCACAGCCTCGCGCCGCGCACGGCGGGCAACGAGATCGGCCAAAAGGTCCTCACTTAGCGTTTCACCACCGACAGGTTCGACAAGAACGCGGATACGCCCACCACAAGCGAGCCCGACGGCAAAAGCCGTATCGTCACTGACGCCAAAGTCGAGCAAACGGGCCTTGCCGTCCTCGATCGCATCAAAGCTTTCGGTGATCACGGCACCTTCGACGCAACCACCCGAGACAGAGCCTTCCATCGCGCCATCGCGATCAACGACCAGTTGCGACCCGATTGGACGCGGCGCGGAGCCCCACGTTTCAACCACAGTCGCCAAAACAGCGCCACGGCCAGACCGATGCCAGTCGAGCGCCAAGGCGGGAATGTCTGTCTTATCGGTCACCGCTACCTCCCCATCATCGCCATAAGGCGATCTTTTTCCCCAGTATCATCACCGCGCGCGATGGCATCCGCCAGCCCCTGAAGCGAGGCGATGTTATGCCCAGCGCGGAAACTGGTAACATGGGGCAACATTTCCATAATTCCACGGGCTTTGGGGGCGAACCCCTCCCAACGGAGCAAGGGATTGAGCCAAATGAGCTGTCGCGATGACAAATGCAGCCGTTCCATCGCCTTGCCCAAGCCGCCTTCGGGATCACGATCCAGACCGTCGGTGATCAACAGCACCACAGCGCCCTGCCCCAGCACACGGCGCGACCAGTCGCGGTTGAAACGGTCGATGCACTCCCCGATCCGCGTGCCACCTTCCCAGTCCTGCGCCTCTGCTCCTGCCGCCGCCAATGCCGCGTCTACATCGCGATGTTTCAAATGGCGCGTGATGTTGGTGAGGCGGGTGCCAAAGGTGAACGCGTGCACTTTGGCCCAACCTTGGCCTTTGGCGTTCGACACAGCGTGAAGGAAATGCAGAACGGCCCGCGAATATTGCGACATCGACCCCGAAATATCGCAGATCACCACGAGGTTCGGGTAGCGCTCGCGTTTCTTGCGCGTCTCGAACGAGGTGATTTCCCCGCCTTGACGCATCGCCCGCCGCATCGTGGCCCGCCAATCGGCGATATCGCCATAGCCCGCCACCGTCCGACGCGATTTAATCGGGCGCACAGGTAATGTCATGCGGGCGAGGATGCGTTTCGCCTCTGCCATTTCCTCTGTGCTCATCTGCTCAAAGTCGAGGGTCCGCAGCTTTTCCTCGGTCGAAATGGTTTTCGAGGCATCAACGTCGATCAAGGCCTCTTCGTTCGGCTCTTCGTCCTCTTCCTTCGGCATGGGGATGTTCTGATCATCCAGCAATGCCTCTGCCGCGCGTTTTTCCCCTGCTTTGGCTTTGCGCTCTTCTTGAACGCCACGCACAGAGGGCAACATCATCGACATCATATGTTCGAGGTAGCGCGGATCACGCCAATAGAGGCGGAACACCTGACCAAAGACGACACGATGTTCGGGGCGTGAACAGAAACACGCCTCTAGCGTCCAGTAGAAATCGTTCTTTTCCGTAAAGCCCGCAGCCTCGACCGCCCGAATAGCATCAATCACCCGCCCAGGGCCGACAGGCAGCCCAGCCTTGCGCAGCGCACGGGCAAAGTGCGTGATGTTATGCGCGAGCTTCCCATCTTCGGGGATAGAGAGCGGGATATATTCAGCCATGAACGACCATCACGCCGGAGCGAGTTCGGCACGCGCATCTTTAAGAATACGCTGCGCCTCTGACCCTTCGATGCGGGCGATGTCGTCCTGATATTTCAGAATAGCGCCGAGCGTATCAGCGATGACCTCAGGCGACAGATCGATCACATCCAAGGCGAGCAAACATTTCGCCCAATCGATCGTCTCTGCCACGCCGGGTTTTTTGAACAGGTCCTCGGTGCGGAGCTTTTGAACAAAGGCCACGACCTCGCGGCTTAGGGTGTCTTGGGCCTCTGGTGCGCGGGCGTTGAGGATTTCCAACTCTCGATCAAAGGTCGGATAATCGACCCAGTGATAGAGGCAGCGCCGTTTCAAAGCGTCGTGTACCTCGCGCGTGCGGTTCGAAGTTAGGATCACAATGGGCGGCTCGGGCGCTTTGATTGTGCCCAATTCTGGCACCGTCACCTGAAAATCCGACAGCGCCTCTAGTAGAAACGCCTCGAACGGCTCATCCGTGCGGTCGATTTCGTCGATCAACAGAACAGGCGCACCGCCTTCTTGGGGACGCATCGCCTGCAAGAGCGGACGTTCGATCAAGTAGTCCTCAGTAAACAGTTCGGATTTCAGTTCCGCCCGATCAGCCCCGCCTGTCGCCTCTGCCGTGCGGATCGCGATCATCTGTTCGGCAAAGTTCCATTCATAGACCGCCGAAGCCGCATCCAGACCTTCGTAGCATTGAAGACGGATCAATTTACGGCCAAGAGACGCAGCAATCGCTTTAGCGATCTCGGTTTTCCCCGTGCCTGCCTCGCCTTCGAGAAAAAGCGGGCGGCCGAGTTTCAGGGATAAGAACACCACCGTCGCAAGGGCGCGGCCGCATACGTAGTCCTGACCGGCCAGAATCGTCTGGACGTCGTCGATACTGTCGATCTGCATAGTTTCCTCCGTTTGGGGTATGCTGCACCGCTGACCGAAGGCGTCAAGTCATGCCTTGGTCGCAGAGGCAATTTTCAGCCCGAAAAGCCGTTATCCCCCTATGGCGTGGTGCGGGACAAAGGTGTAAGGACAGACCATGACCGATACAGCTTTGACCCGCCTCACCATCCGCCGCCCTGACGACTGGCACTTGCACCTGCGTGACGGTGCGATGCTTGAGGGCGTTCTCCCGCATACTGCTGCGCATTTCGGCCGCGCTATCGTGATGCCGAACCTCGTGCCGCCTGTTGTGACAGGTGCACAGGCCGCAGCCTACCGCGAACGGATCATGGCAGCATTGCCAGAAGGCATGTCGTTCCAGCCTTTGATGGTTCTCTACCTCACCGAGGAAACCGATCCAGAGGATGTTGCAGCAGCTCATGCTGCTGGTATCGCGACCTCGGTCAAGCTCTACCCTGCGGGTGCGACGACCAACTCCGCCTCAGGTGTGCGCGACTTTGATAAGGTCCGTCCCGTGCTCGAAAAGATGGCAGAGATCGGTATGCCGCTCTGCGTGCATGGCGAAGTGACAGATAGCGAGATCGACATTTTCGACCGTGAGGCCGTGTTCATTGATCGCGTGCTGCACCCGATCCGCAAGAAAGTGCCCGACCTGCGCGTCGTGATGGAACACGTCACGACCCAAGACGCGGTAGACTATGTGCGGGATCACCACAAAAACCTCGGCGCGACGATCACCACGCACCACCTGATCATCAACCGCAACCACATCCTCGCGGGCGGGATCAAACCGCATTACTACTGCCTCCCCGTCGCCAAGCGCGAACTCCACCGTATCGCACTGGTCGAGGCTGCGACCTCTGGCGATGAGCGGTTCTTCCTCGGTACGGATTCGGCACCGCATACGGACCCCGCAAAACTACAGGCCTGTGGTTGCGCTGGTTGCTTTACCGCGCCGAACACCATGTCATGCCTTGCCGAAGTGTTTGAGGCCGCAGGTAAGCTGAAAAACCTAGAGGCTTTCGCGTCCAAGAACGGACCGAAATTCTACGGCCTCCCTGTGAACCAAGAGACCATTACCCTCGTCAAAGGGGAACCGGTCGCTTATCCAGACCGCATTGAGACAGGCGCTGGTCCAGTCACCGTATTTGATGCCGGCTTCCCGCTGCACTGGCGTGTTGAGGCCTAAGAACCGGACCTCCGGTAAAACCTAAGAAAACCAATAAGGACGTGCGATGATCCCCTCTTCCTATCCGACCAAAGCCGAAATGGCGAAACTGACCGCTGGCATGCTGCTGGAAATCGGCGCTATCCACTTTAACGCGGAAGAGCCGTTCACCCACGCTTCTGGCAAAAAGGCACCGACCTATATCGACTGCCGCAAACTGATCTCTTTCCCGCGCATCCGTTCGACCCTGATGGATTTCCTCTCGGTTTCGATCATGCGCGAAGCGGGCTTTGAAGCGTTTGACAACATTGCTGGTGGCGAAACCGCAGGTATCCCGTTCGCCGCGCTGGTGGCTGAACGTCTCGCGCTGCCGATGACCTACGTCCGCAAAAAGCCCAAAGGGTATGGCCGCAATGCCCGCATCGAAGGTGCAATGACCGAAGGCCAGCGCGTTCTCTTGGTTGAGGACCTGACCACCGATGGCGGTTCGAAACTGTCGTTCGTTGATGCGATCCGTGACACAGGTGCTACCTGTTCCGCGACTGCCGTGATTTTCTACTACGGCATCTTTGAAGGTGTTGAGAAAACGCTCGGCGATCATGGGGTTCAGTTGATCCACCTTTGCACATGGTGGGACGTGCTCGAAGTTGCGAAAGAACGCGGCGCATTTGATGCAAACACCCTCTCCGAGGTCGAGTCGTATCTGCGTGACCCAGCGGGCTGGGCAGCGGCACGCGCCTAATAATTTACGGGGCGGCAGGAAACTGCCGCCCTTTTTCTATCCAGATATGGGTGTCGCATTTTGCGCCTCAACCAGATAGAGTATCCACCAAGGATACCCACAGGCCATCCACAGGGTTATACATTTTGCCCTTCACGGCCGAATTGGCTATCACTCTTGGATCAGGTTTCAGGGCAGTTTGGGTGCAATTACGATGAACGAACTTACAGCATTCAACGCAACGGGGGTCGAAGCGGCAGCTGACGACCCAATCCCGCATTCGATTGAGGCTGAACAACAGCTTCTCGGCGCGATCCTGACCAATAACGAAATCTTTGATAAAATCGCGGCTGTGATCACCGAAGATCACTTCTACGATCCCGTCCACCGCCGCATTTTCGAAACCGCCAAAGCGCGGATCTCGATGAACGCTCTCGCCTCGCCCGTTACGCTGAAAACCTACCTCAAGGACGACGCGGGCCTTCAGGAACTCGGCGGCCCTGCCTACCTCGTCAAACTCGCGGGCTCTGCAATCTCGGCTTTTGCGGCACGGGACTATGCGCAGCTGATCCATGACCTCGCCGTGCGCCGCGAGTTGATCAAGGTCGGCAAAGACATCGCAGACCGCGCCACAAAGGTTGAGGTCGGCACAGAGGCCAACGAACAAATCGTGATGGCGGAGCAGGCGCTCTATTCCTTGGCGGAAAAGGGCAACTCTGAGGGCGGCTTTACTTCCTTCGTGAAGGCTGTGACCGAAGCTCTGAACACCGCGAACGCGGCTTACCAACGTGACGGTGGTCTGTCGGGTATTTCGACGGGTCTGATCGATCTGGACAAAAAACTCGGCGGTCTGCACCCATCCGACCTTTTGATCCTCGCGGGTCGTCCGTCGATGGGTAAAACCTCGCTCGCGACCAACGTGGCGTTCAATATCGCAAAGGCCTATAAAAAAGGCCGCAAGCCTGATGGGTCCGAGGGTGCCATTGAAGGCGGCGTTGTTGGCTTCTTCAGTCTCGAGATGAGCGCAGAACAGCTCGCTGCGCGTATTCTGTCTGAGGCGTCTGAGGTTCCATCCGAACAAATCCGTCGCGGTGACATGACCGAACAGGAATTCCGTCGCTTTGTTGAGGCGGCAAAAGCGCTGGAAAGCTGCCCGCTGTTCATCGACGACACCCCTGCTCTGCCGATTTCACAGGTGGCTGCACGGGCACGTCGCCTAAAACGCCAACATGGCCTCGACGTTCTGATTGTCGACTACCTTCAGCTGTTGCGCGGCACGGGTCGCGGCGACAACCGCGTTCAGGAAATCGGCGAGATTTCGATGGGCCTCAAGGCGATTGCGAAAGAACTGCAAATCCCAGTGGTCGCCCTGTCCCAGCTCAGCCGTACCGTTGAGAGCCGCGACGACAAACGCCCACAGCTGTCTGACCTTCGTGAATCGGGGTCGATCGAGCAGGACGCCGACGTTGTTATGTTCGTGTTCCGCGAAGAGTATTACGTGGAACGTGAAAAGCCGTCCGAGGATAGCCCGAACTTTGCCGAATGGCAGGATCGGATGAACCGTCTGCATGGCAAAGCCGAGGTGATCATCGGCAAACAGCGTCACGGTCCGATTGGCACCGTTGACCTGTCGTTCGAAGGTCGTTTCACCCGCTTTGGCAACCTCGTCAAACCTTGGCAGCAAGGCGCAGAGGACGGTTACTGATTTTTCCCTTGCCCTGCGGGCAACGGCGCAGCACAAGACGCCCATGGCTACTGGTTTTCTACATATCGATCTAAATGCGCTGGTTTCGAACTGGCGTGCCTTGGCAGCGATGTCTGACGCCGAAGCGGGCGCGGTCGTCAAAGCAGACGGATACGGGCTATCGTCCGACCGCGTTGCGGCAGCTCTCAAGGCCGCAGGCGCAAATCGGTTCTTTGTCGCTTCCGTCGAAGAAGGCGCAAAGGTCCGTCAGGCCGTTGGCCCCGATGCACTGATCCACGTGTTCGGCGGGCATATGGCGGGCGATACTGACGCGATCCTTCAGCTTAACCTGATCCCGATGATCAACTCGCTCGATCAATTGACGCGCCAGTTTGAATCGCTCCCAGGTAAGGCGTTTGGCGTTCAGCTCGACACGGGCATGAACCGTCTGGGCATGGAATGGTCGGAATGGTCAGCTGTCTCTGCGATTGCTTTGGAACAATCTCCCGTCCTGATCATGAGCCATTTGGCCTGCGCCGATGAACCAGATCACCCGATGAATGCCTACCAGTTGGAAACCTTCCGCAAAATGACGGACGGCATTGATGTGCCGCGATCGCTCTCGGCAACGGGCGGCATTTTGCTGGGCAAGGATTATCATTTTGACGTCACCCGCCCCGGGATCGGTATCTATGGCGGCCTGCCGTTCACTGATGCGTCCCCCGTCGTCAAACTCGACCTGCCTGTGATCCAAATCCGCGACCTGACCGAAGGCGAAGTCGTGGGCTACGGCAATTCTTGGCAAGCCGCCCGTGACAGCAAAATCGCAACCGTGTCAGGCGGTTATGCCGATGGCATCCTGCGATCGCTGTCGAACAAGAACACAAAGCTCTGGGCGGGTTCGATCCCTTGCCCCATCGTGGGGCGTGTGTCGATGGACCTAATCACCGTCGATGTAACGGACCTTGATGAGGCACCAGAGGCGCTGAGCCTCCTCTGCCCGCAACAAACCGTCGATGACCTCGCCGATATTGCAGGCACCATCGGGTATGAAATCCTGACCTCTTTGGGGGGCCGTTACAAACGGACCTATCTATCGTGACAAATCCGATTGCTGCCCTCGGTCGTGCTGTTCTTGGGGCCTTGGCCTTTGTGGGACGGTTGGCTCTGTTTGCGGGCGAAACCGTTAGCCACCTCGTGCGGCCACCGTTCTATCCGCGTGAATTGGGCGCTGCCCTGATACAGATTGGGTTCTATTCACTTCCCGTTGTTGGTCTGACCGCGCTGTTCACAGGCGGCGCGCTCGCACTCCAGATTTATGCAGGTGGCGCACGTTTCAGTGCCGAAGCGGTCGTGCCCCAGATCGTTGCCATCGGGATGGTGCGCGAATTGGGTCCAGTGCTGGTTGGCTTGATGATCGCCGCGCGGGTCACCTCCTCTGTTGCAGCTGAAATCGCGACGATGCGGGTGACCGAACAGATCGATGCGCTGGTTACGCTCTCGACGAACCCAATGAAGTATCTGACCCTTCCGCGCGTTCTGGCCGCAACGCTCGTAATGCCTGTTCTTGTCGGAATCGGTGATACCATCGGTATTCTCGGCGGTTATCTGGTTGCCACAGAAACGCTAGGCTTTAACGCCTCGACATATATCAAGAACACCGCCGACTTCCTTGAATTCATGGATGTTTTCTCGTCCCTAATCAAAGGCGGCGTGTTCGGCTTTATCGCCGCTCTGATGGGGTGCTACTACGGCATGAACTCTGGTCGCGGCGCTCAAGGCGTGGGCAGCGCCACGAAAACCTCGGTTGTTGCGGCGGCGATTTTGATCCTCGCTGCGAACTTCCTTCTGACACAGGCCTTCTTTTCCGCATGATCCGGCTCACTGACGTTCATAAATCCTTTGGCAGCAACGACGTCCTGCGCGGCGTTGATCTGCATGTGCCCAAGGGTCAATCGATGGTCGTCATCGGCGGGTCGGGCACGGGTAAGTCGGTCCTGATCAAATCCGTTCTTGGCCTTGTGACACCCGACAGCGGAGTGATCGAGGTCGACGGCGTCGATGTGACCCGCCAACCACGTGATGCATTCCTTGCACGGTTCGGGATGTTGTTTCAGGGCGGCGCCTTGTTCGACAGCCTCCCCGTTTGGCAGAACGTCGCCTTTCGTCTGATGCGCGGCGCATTGAAACGCCCCAAAGCAGAGGCCCGTGAAATCGCTATCGAAAAACTCCGCCGCGTGGGACTCGGCCCTGATGTTGCGGATCGCTTGCCTGCGGAACTGTCAGGCGGCATGCAAAAACGGGTCAGCCTAGCGCGGGCCATCGCAGCTTCGCCCGAGATCATCTTTTTCGACGAACCGACGACTGGCCTCGACCCGATTATGTCCGGCGTGATCAATGACTTGATCCGCGAAATCGTGGTCGAGATGGGCGCAACAGCGATCACCATCACCCATGACATGACCAGCGTTCGGGCAATATCGGATCGGGTCGCGATGCTGCATCGGGGTAAAATCCGTTGGGAAGGTCCGATCGCCGATCTGGATAACAGCAACGACCCTTATGTCGATCAGTTCATCCACGGTCGCGCCACGGGCCCCATCGAAACCCTGCGATAGACGAATCGACATCGACTGTAGGTTTGGAAACAGCGTCACCCTCAGGGGATGAGTGTTTCTCGGTTACGCCGCACACTGTCCGCAGAAGCGAAACAATAACCCAATCCCAACCTCTATTATTCGAATAAATCATCAATTTTGCCCATTTTCCGACAAAATCCTTCACCCAATGGGGTAATTTAACCTATCCTTTAGAACATACTGCAACGAGGTTTTCGGGGAAGCCGAGTTATGAATTTGACGGCTGCGTCGGGCCTTTTTGCCCGCACATTTCATGCGTTTTCTTTTCTGTTTTTGGTTCTGACTTCAGCCTTCGTCGTCGGTTACACCTCAATGTGCGCTTTGGGCTTAGCCCCTTGGCTGACCGCTGAAATGGCCTTCGGGGACATTCAAATCGAAAACGCTGGCATGATTGTGCAGTTGGCTGTCACCGTGTTCCTGATGTCGATGATGTTCTTTGCGCCCGCGAACGCCCGCATCATGGTTCTCGAAAAATCACACCGTAATTTCCGCATCAACATGGATGACGTCGCGCGCGCCTATTACCGTTGCCACGCGGCGGATCGTGAGGGCGTGTTTACCATGTCATCGGAATTCGATGCCGTTCGGGAACGCATTCAATTCCTTCGCGACCATCCTGACCTCGCTGAGTTGGAAAGCGACATCTTGACCATCGCAGCACAGATGAGCGAGCGCGCGCGGGGGCTTGCAGACATTTATTCGGACGAAAAGGTTGCACATGCGCGGACGTTCTTGCGTCAACGCCAAGAAGAGGTCGAGCGCCAACAGCGCCAGATCATTGAGGCGCTGCACACCTGTCAGGAAATCGAAAAATGGGCGAAACAGATCGACCTCGAAGAGAGCGTGATCGCCAACCAGCTGGCCCATCTCGACGATAAACTTCAGGCTGTTTTGCCAGCGCTTGGGTATGGGTTCGAACACGAAGAAATCGAAGAGCCCGAAACCAACGTCGTTCCGATGACCGCAAAGCCCGCTGCAGAATAACTCTTGCCAAAGCGGGGCACACTGACCACTTCATCGGGTATGACAGTTTCACGCATCAGTTCCGCCCTAAAGTTCGCCAACCTCGCCTTGCTGGTGCTCTTTCCGCTCGCATGGTTTGCCCCCCTCATGCGCGCGGGCCTGTTGCCGCTGTTTGGAACGCATGAAATCTCGGTCGTATCTGGTCTACAAAGCCTTTGGGAAACCGACGTTTACTTGGCGCTCTTGGTCACCGTCCTCGCGATTTTTGCGCCTTATCTGAAAACCATCGGGCTAGCGCTGGTGCACTTTGGGTTGCTCGACGCGCGCGTCAAACCTGTCCTGACGTGGCTCGGCAAACTGGCCATGACGGATGTGTTTCTATTGGCCCTATACGTCGTCATCGTCAAAGGTGTGGGCGTCGGACGGTTGGAAACCGCGTGGGGGCTCTATCTGTTTTCGGGCTGTGTGATCGCCTCGGTTCTGATTGCTATCACACCGAACAAAGACTGACTTTTCCGTTGCTGTGGCGGGTCGAATAAGGGACAAGGCGAACATGGCAAAAGAACCCAATTTCATCTGTTCCGACTGCGGCGCGAGTTCCACAAAATGGTCTGGCCGTTGCGACGCTTGCGGTGCGTGGAACACGATCAGCGAACAAAAACCACTGGCCACCAGCCACGGCAGCAAGAGCCTTTCTGGTCGGCGTGGTCAGACAATCGCCCTCACCGATCTTGCGGCCCAAGAGGCGGAACCGCCCCGCACCGAGGCGGGCGTGGCAGAGCTGGACCGCGTGCTTGGCGGTGGTTTGGTGAAGGCATCGGCGATTTTGGTTGGCGGTGATCCAGGGATCGGGAAATCCACTCTGCTCCTTCAGGCCGCAGCGCGGTTCGCCCGTAATGGCCTAAAGGTCGTCTATATCTCGGGCGAGGAATCTGCCGCTCAGGTCCAGATGCGCGCGCGGCGATTGGGGCTAGAAAAAAGCCCCGTCAAACTCGCGTCCGAGACAAACCTGCGCGACATCCTCACCACGCTTGAGGCGGAACAGCCCGATCTGGTGATCATCGACTCGATCCAAACCATGTGGGCCGATACCGTCGACAGCGCCCCGGGGTCGGTCAGTCAGGTGCGGGCTTCGGCTCATGAAATTGTGACCTTCTCGAAAAAGAGCGGGATCGCGACGATCCTCGTGGGTCACGTCACCAAAGAGGGCGCTCTCGCGGGTCCGCGTGTTGTCGAACATATGGTCGATACAGTGCTCTATTTCGAAGGCGAGCGCGGCCATCAGTTCCGTATTTTGCGGGCGGTCAAAAACCGTTTTGGCCCCGCGTCCGAGATTGGCGTGTTCGAAATGACGGGCAAAGGGCTGGTTGAGGTGAAGAACCCCAGCGCCTTGTTCCTGTCCGAGCGTGGCAAACCAACGCCCGGTTCCGTGGTGTTCGCGGGTGTTGAGGGATCCCGCCCCATGCTCTGCGAAATTCAAGCGCTCGTTGCGCCCTCGCCCACGCCGCAGCCGCGTCGGTCCGTCGTCGGCTGGGATGGGGGGCGGTTGGGTATGATCCTCGCGGTACTGGAATCGCGGTGCGGGATCGCTTTTGCGGGGCTCGATGTCTATCTGAATGTCGCAGGCGGGATGCGGATCACGGAACCAGCCGCCGATCTTGCGGTCGCCGCAGCCCTCATTTCGGCTCGCGAAGATGCCGCGCTGCCGTCTGACTGTGTCATCTTTGGCGAGATTAGCCTCTCTGGTAGCATCAGACAGGTGGTTCAGGCCGAAAATCGGTTGAAAGAAGCGCAAAAACTTGGTTTCACATCGGCAATTCTGCCGCACCTATCCAAAAGGGCAGCGGCACCAGATATGGACCTCAAACAGATGCAGGACCTGTCTGGCTTTGTGAACGACATTTTCGGCCCGCGGGACGGGACGGGATAGGGGACTAAATGGACGGTTTCACCATTATCGACGGCGTCGTTGCCATCGTCATCGTAGTTTCGGCTCTTTTGGCCTATAGCCGTGGCATCGTCCGCGAAGCGCTGTCGATCGTTGGCTGGATTGCCGCTGCGATTGTAGCGTTCAACTTTGCCTCGCCCGCAGGTGTGTTTGTCGGCAACCTTCCTGTCATCGGCAGCCTGATCGACAGCAGCTGTGAATTGCAGCTCATCGTGGGTTTTGCTGCTGTTTTTGCGATCGCTCTGGCTATTTTCTCGATCTTCACGCCGCTCTTGTCGTCGATGGTTCGCAACACTGCGCTGGACGCCTTTGATCAGGCTGGTGGTTTCCTCTTTGGGGTCGTGCGCGGCATTATCCTGATTGCTGTCGGGTTCTTTCTTTACAACACGATCCTGTCGTCTCAGGGCTTGGAAATCGTGGATGACAGCCGCTCTGCTAAGATCTTTAACAACCTGACTGGTCAGATCGAAGATCAAGACCCCGAAGCGGCTCTGGGCTGGCTGACGAGCCACTACAACGACCTTCTCGGAACCTGCGAATAAATAATCGTCGCATAAAGTGTATGATAGTTTCGTGACACTGGCCCCCTGAACGCTTATCAGGGGGCGAACCTTTCCCATATCGGATTCGGAGCAAACACTCGTGTCCAGAACGATGCCCCTCGCCCACCCCTTTGACGATGACAAGCTAAAGGAGGAGTGCGGGATTTTCGGCGTTGTCGGCGTTGCCGATGCGGCGAACTTTGTCGCCCTCGGCCTGCACGCCCTGCAACACCGCGGCCAAGAGGCTGGTGGGATTGTGGTGCACGACGCCGAGCACGGTTTTAACTCTGCGCGTCGCATGGGCTATGTCCGCGATAACTTTACCAGCGCAGAACTGCTCCAGACGCTGCCTGGCAATATCGGTATCGGCCACGTTCGTTACTCGACCGCTGGCAACAAAGGGCAAACAGCGATCCGCGACGTTCAGCCGTTCTTTGGCGAATTCTCGATGGGCGGTGCTGCGATTGCGCACAACGGCAACCTGACCAACGCTGCGGCACTTCGCCGTGACCTGATTGATCGTGGTGCGATCTTCCAATCGTCGTCTGACTCTGAGTGCATCATTCACCTGATGGCGCGCTCGATGGGCCGCAACATTCCTGACCGCATGGAAGAAGCCCTTCGCAAAGCTGAAGGCGCGTTTTCTGTCGTTGCGATGACCCGCACCAAACTGATGGGCGTGCGTGACCCGCTGGGCGTTCGTCCGCTGGTCTTGGGCAAAATCGGTGATGGCTGGGCGCTGTCGTCCGAAACTTGTGCACTCGACATCATTGGTGCCGAATTCGTCCGTGAGATCGAACCGGGTGAAATGGTCGTCATCTCGGCCAAAGACGGCGTGCAAAGCCACTTCCCCTTCCGCCGCCAAGAGTCGCGCTTTTGTATCTTTGAACAAGTGTACTTCTCGCGTCCTGACTCGATCCTTTCGGGTCGCTCGGTTTATGAGACCCGCCGCCAGATCGGCGTCGAACTCGCTCGCGAGGCACCTGTTGATGCAGACCTCGTTTGCCCAGTGCCGGATTCAGGCACGCCAGCTGCGATTGGTTTCAGCCATGAGAGCGGCATTCCTTACGGCATGGGCATCATCCGTAACCAATACATGGGCCGCACCTTTATTGAGCCGACCGATGCGATCCGTAACATGGGTGTGCGTCTCAAGCTGAACGTGAACCGTGCGCTGATCGCTGGCAAACGGATCATCCTCGTGGACGACTCTGTTGTGCGCGGCACCACGACCCGCAAGATCAAGGATATGCTCCTTGATGCTGGCGCGGCAGAGGTTCACTTCCGCATCGCGTCCCCGCCCACCGCGTGGCCGTGCTTCTACGGTGTGGACACCCCTCAGCGTGAAAAGCTGATCGCGGCGACCATGACCGAGGACGAAATGCGCGAACACCTCGGCGTCGACAGTCTGCGGTTTATTTCGCTCGACGGTCTTTACCGCGCAGCGGGTCACGCAGAGGGCCGCAACAACGCCTGCCCACAGTTCTGCGACGCGTGTTTCTCGGGCGAATACCCGATCAAACCGACCGATATGATCGCCAAGGGATTCGAACTGAAGTCCTAAGCTGACTTAACCGTTCGGAAATAACCTTGCACGGTCGTGCAAGAACAGGGTCGCCCAATGTGGCGGCCCTTATTTCTTTTGCATATAGAGATTTTCAGAGACTGGCAGTTCCCCGCTTAGTCGCCCTATCCTTCCGTGCAAGGTGGGGTTTTTTTACTGTTTTTCGCGTGTCACCTCGGTCCGACCACTCACGGGCAATGGACCGAAAATGACCAGTATGACCAATAGCGTTGTCGCGCGCGCGGCAACGGTCGTCGATGTGCTGCCACTCGATCAGATGGCGCTCGTTGGCACGATTGTTAAACCAGATGGCGCCCAAGCGATCCTGCGCAATGGCATTGGGTATATTCGGCTCGTGTCGGTTGGCGACACGACTTTGTCTGGTCGAATTACTGCAATCGACGAGCGGTCAGTCATTCTGAATGGGATGGACGGGGAATTGGTTCTTTCGATCGCGCTCTAGGAGAACACAACGCAGCGCGATAAAGTCGGCTCATGACCCAAGATGCCGTCACACGATATCTCTCCACCTTGCCCGACGCTCATCAGGCGGCGCTCGGCAAACTGCGGGCTGCTCTGCGAGAGTTACTGCCAGATGCAGAAGAGACCATTTCCTATGGCATGCCTGCCTTTAAAATCAGCGGCAAAGCCATTGCAGGATATGCAGGCTTCAAAGCCCATATGTCCTATTTTCCACATTCCAGTGTGGTCATAGCAGAACTGGCCGATGTTCTCGATGCGGCTGGTCTAGATCACTCCAAAGGCGGTGTGCGATTTACCCTCGATGCACCTTTGCCAGAGACAATCTTGCGACAATTGGTGGCGACAAGGCTCAAGGAGTGCGGTCTTGACTAAAGGGTCGCATGACGGCCACTTGCGTGATTGCCAACAAGGTGACAAATGATGCCTATGAAAACCGATAACCGCCCCACCGCTCTGATCACCGGCGCTTCGCGCGGACTTGGCTCTGCCTTGGCCG
>JAYPVO010000018.1:0-3795 GCA_038134645.1 Paracoccaceae bacterium | reverse complement strand
CGCCCCACCGCTCTGATCACCGGCGCTTCGCGCGGACTTGGCTCTGCCTTGGCCGAACAGCTTGCCGAAACGCACCACATTATCGCCGTGGGTAAGACCACTGGCGCGCTTGAGGAACTGGATGATCGCATTCAGGCCAAGGGTGGTGAAGCCTCGCTTGCACCGATGGACATCACGGTTGAGGCCGCGATGCAGCAGCTGTGCCGTTCGGTCTATGATCGCTGGGGCAAACTGGACCTCTGGATCCATTCCGCGATCTTCTCTCCGCCCCTGTCGCCTGCTCCGGACATGCCGGAAAAGGACTATGACAAGGCATTCCTCACCAACGTCAAAGCAACCCAGCGTTTGATCAGCTATGTGGCCCCACTATTGGGCACCACTGGCCGCGCAGTGTTCTTTGATGATCCACGCGCTGGCGAAGCGTTCTTTGGCGCCTATGGCGCGTCCAAGGCCGCACAGATCGCAATGGCACGCAGCTGGCAGACTGAAACCGCGAAAATCGGCCCGATGGTTAAGATTTTGACCCCGCGCCCGATGCCGACAGCCGTGCGCGCACGCTTCTTCCCGGGTGAAGACCGCGCACCACTGACCGACATCCGCGAAGAGGCCGCACGTCTCCTGCCAGAAATCCTATCGTAAATCAGGTCTGACAATGCTTGCCGCTTTGCCTTCAACTGCTTAGGAAGGTGAGCAAACGAGGTGAGCATGCGTATTCTTATTACCAACGATGACGGGATCAATGCGCCGGGTCTAAAGGTGCTTCACGCGATCGCGCTAGAAATTGCGGGCCCAGATGGTGAGGTTTGGACCGTCGCGCCCGCTTTTGAACAATCGGGCGTTGGTCACTGCATCAGCTATACCCATCCGACGATGATCGCCAAATTGGACGACCGCCGTTTCGCCGCCGAAGGATCGCCTGCCGACTGTGTTCTCGCGGGTCTTTATGATGTCATGGCGGACAATAAACCTGATCTGGTGCTTTCTGGCGTGAACCGTGGCAATAACGCGGGCGAAAACGTCATGTATTCGGGCACCATCGGTGCCACGATTGAGGCCTCGCTTCAGGGTGTTCCCGCCATTGCGATGTCTCAGTTCTTTGGCCCTGCCAATGCTGACCTCGACCAGCCGTTCGAAGCCGCAGCCCAGCACGGTGCCGACGTCGTGCGGCGCTTGCTGAAAAACGGTCTCTGGGGTGATGAGGATTATCGCCTGTTCTACAACGTCAACTTCCCCCCAGTCGCCGCGAGCGATGTTCAGGGGATCAAGGTTGGCGCACAGGGCTTCCGCCGCGGCACATCCTTTGCGGTTGAACCTCATCTGTCGCCCTCTGGCCGCAAGTTTCTTTGGGTGAAAGGTGGCGATCAGCGCGTTCGCACTTTGCCAGACACCGACGTTGCCTTGAACCTTGATGGCTACATCAGCGTGACGCCGATGCGCGCCGACCTCACCGATCACGCGACCCTCGCCCAACTGCGGGATGCGCTAGAGTGACCTTTGACGCCGAAGCCAAGATGCAATTCCTTTTCGCCCTTCGTTCAAAGGGCGTGACGGACGCACGTGTGCTCACGGCAATGGAGCGGGTCGACCGCGCGATGTTCGTCAAAGGCATCTTTGCGGATCGCGCCTATGAGGACATGCCCCTGCCTATCGCATCGGGTCAAACGATCAGCCAACCATCGGTGGTTGGTATCATGACGCAGGCGCTCAACGTTACCAGCCGCGATAAAGTTTTAGAGGTCGGCACTGGCTCTGGCTATCAAGCCGCGATCCTCAGCCACCTCGCCCGCCGCGTCTATACCATCGACCGGTATCGTCGCCTTGTGACCGACGCGAAGGCGATTTTTGAACGGCTCGACCTGACAAATGTGATCCCATTTGTGGGCGATGGCAGCTTTGGTTTGCCCGATCAGGCCCCGTTTGATCGCATTCTCGTGACCGCAGCCGCCGAAGACCCGCCCGGTCCGCTCTTGGCGCAATTGCGTGTTGGCGGTATTATGGTATTGCCAGTGGGGCAATCTGATGCGGTTCAGAGCTTGATCCGTGTCACCCGCACTGAGGACGGATTTGACTACGACGAATTACGCCCTGTCCGCTTTGTCCCTCTGGTCGAGGGGTTGGGCGACTGACCTAAACAGCTCTGATCAACAGGGCGATAGAGACGAGGATCGAGTGATGATCAAGGCAAATTCCCTGCGCTCTGCGCTGTTCACAGGTGCCGCGCTGACGCTATTGGCGGGCTGTGCAGACACCTTTGAGAATTTCGATTTGGATATGCGGGACTTGGGCGGCAACACGCTCGATACCACCAATGCGGCACGCAACCTGCCGCCACGTCCAGAGCCCGATAATCGCGGCGTGATTTCTTACCCGAACTATCAGGTGGTTGTGGCCATCCGCGGTGACACCGTCACAACCGTAGCCCAGCGTCTGGACATCAACGCAGCAGAGCTGGCCCGTGCCAACGCGCTCAGCGTTGATACCGCACTGAACCAAGGCGCTGTGCTTCTCTTGCCGAGCCGCGTGGCTGAACCGTCGGCTGCCACGGGAGCTGTTGTTTCTGGTCCGATCCAGCCGACCGAGGTTGATGTGACAACGCTTGCCGCCGCCGCAATTGACCGCGCTGGTCCGCAAGCCACCTCGACCGCGCCCGCCGCCGCGCCACAAACCGCGACCGTCATGGATGGCGTTGAACCGCTGCGCCACACCGTGCGCCCGAACGAGACCGCCTACTCTATCGCGCGTCTCTATAACTTGCCCGTTCGGACCTTGGCCGAATGGAACGGTCTAGGCTCTGACCTCTCGGTCCGCGAAGGCCAGTCGCTCTTGATCCCGCAAAGCGGCGTGACGCTCATCACGGAACCAGAAAGCGCACCGGGCGAAGGCACCCAGACGCCAGTTCCGCCGTCGGCTGCAACGCCACTCCCGACCGAAACCACAGCGCCTGCCGCTGCGGCACCAGAGGCCCCTGTGGCGGCGCCCGACCTCGGCACACCTGCACCAGCGGCAAACCCGAATGCTCCGCTGATCTACCCAGTACGTGGTAACATCGTGCGCGCCTACTCTGCTGGCAGCAACGAAGGCATCGACATCGCCGCGAGCGCAGGCGACGAAGTGGTCGCTGCTGCCGCTGGCACCGTGGCCGCCATCACCCGCGATACCAACGGTGTTGCGATTGTTGTGATCCGCCACGCGACCGATCTGCTGACCGTTTACACCAACCTCGACGGTTTGACCGTGGCTGAGGGTGCAAGCGTCCGTCAGGGCCAGAAAATCGGTGTGGTTAAGGCGACGAACCCTGCGGTCGTCCACTTTGAGGTGCGCCTGTCGGGTATGAAATCGGCCAACCCCGAAGATTACCTGCCCTAATCGGGTCACAGCCTCAGAATACAAAACGGGCGGGGAATTCCCCGCCCGTTTTCGTTAGAGTGTCACGCCCTTGCGCCCTGCGAGGTCCGTGAAATACTGCCACGCCACGCGGCCAGAACGGCTCCCTCGGGTCGCTTGCCATTCGATGGCTTCGGCCCAGAGCGTCTCTTCGTCGATCTCAACGCCATAAGACGCGCAATATCCACGGATCATATTTAGGTAATCGTCCTGCGAACACGGATGGAACCCGAGCCACAGACCAAACCGATCCGAGAGCGATACTTTCTCTTCGACCGCCTCCGCAGGGTTGATCGCGGTGGAGCGTTCGTTTTCGATCATATCGCGCGGCATAAGGTGGCGACGGTTCGACGTGGCATAGAGGACGACGTTGTCAGGACGCCCCTCAATCCCGCCATCCAACACCGCCTT
>JAYPVO010000017.1:0-21665 GCA_038134645.1 Paracoccaceae bacterium | reverse complement strand
TCGACCCGATTGAAGGGCGCGGATCACATGGTTTTGCCCGTGACCCACACCTTTATGATGAACAACCCCCAAGTCATCGCGGAGGTTGTCACCTTTTTGAAAGACGGCCACTTCGATCGGAGCGGAGAGGTCGTCTATGACGTGATCGAAGGGCTTATTGACCCGCAGGACCCGTGATGCGGTTCACGTGACCCATCTTGCGACCGGGTTTCGCGTCAGCCTTACCGTAGAGGTGGATGGCATCGCCTGATTTCGCGATCTCGGGAATACGGTCCACGTCATCGCCGATCAGGTTTTCCATCACGACGTTCGAATGGCGTTTGCCGTCACCCAAAGGCCAGCCTGCAACAGCGCGGATGTGCTGTTCGAACTGATCGACCGCACAGCCGTTCTGGGTCCAGTGGCCAGAGTTGTGAACGCGCGGCGCGATTTCGTTGACGATCAGCCCTTGGGGGGTGACGAACAGCTCAACACCCATGACGCCGACATAATCCAGCGCATTGAGGATTTTCCCAGCGAGGAGAACCGCATCGACAGACTGCATCCCTGTCAGGTTCGCAGGAACGGTGGTGGTGTCGAGGATGCCGTCCTTGTGGACGTTTTCACCCGGATCGTAGCAGGCGACTTCGCCGTTGGTGCCGCGTGCGGCAATCACGGAAACCTCGTGGGTGAAGTTCACAAAACCCTCGAGGATCGACGGTGCGCCGCTCATGTCAGCCAGCGCTTGATCCGCATCCTCAGCGGATTTCAAACGCGCCTGACCTTTGCCGTCATAGCCAAAACGACGGGTTTTCAGAATGGCAGGGGTGCCAATCTCGGCGATGGCTTCGGCCAGATCGACCTCATCATCGACCGCCGCAAAGGGTGCGGTTTTCAGACCTAGATCGTTCAAGAACGCTTTTTCGACAAGGCGGTCCTGAGACACGGCCAATGCCTTGCGGTTCGGGCGGATCGGGCGCACGGATTCGAGAAGGTCCAGTGCTTCGGTCGGGATGTTTTCAAACTCGTAGGTGATCACATCGACAGAGGCCGCGAAATCAGCGAGCGCTTCTGCATCGTCGTAGGGCGCAGTGGTCACACGGTCCGCAACATGGCCTGCGGGCGGGTTTGCGCTGGGTTCATAGATGTGGGTTTTAAAGCCCAATCGCGAGGCCGCGACAGAGAGCATACGCCCCAACTGGCCACCGCCAAGGATGCCAATCGTCGAACCAGGTTTCAGCATATCACTCATCGACGGGCTCATCAGGAATAGAAGCAGAAAGCGCCTCGCGCCACGCATCAAGGCGGGCAGCAAGATCGGCGTCTTGGAGGGCGAGGATACCAGCGGCCATCAGGCCCGCGTTCGACGCACCCGCCGCACCGATTGCCATGGTCGCAACGGGGTAGCCTTTGGGCATCTGAACGATGGAATAGAGGCTATCAACGCCCGACAGCGCCTTGGTCTGAACAGGAACGCCAACCACAGGAACGCGGGTTTTCGATGCCATCATGCCCGGAAGGTGCGCCGCACCACCTGCACCAGCGATAATCACCTGAAGGCCGCGATCCGCTGCCGCCTTGCCATAGGCCCAAAGACGATCTGGCGTGCGGTGCGCGCTGACGATCTTTTTCTCGTAGGTGATACCCAGTTCGTCGAGAATATCGGCGGCTAGTTTCATTGTCGGCCAGTCAGACTGGCTGCCCATGATGATACCGACTTGCGGTGTGGTCATGATGTGTCCCCGCTTGGAATAGGAAGCGGCACTATAGCGAGCATGGGGCAGGGTGCAATTGCCCGCGATGCACTCAGGCGATGATATCGGGGAAAATACGGTCCTCTAGGACGACGATTTTGTCCTTGAGGTTCAGTTTCTGCTTTTTAAGGCGACGCAGGGTCAGCATATCGCCTGTTCCGCGATCTTCGAGGGCATGAATAGCCTCATCCAAGTCACGGTGTTCGCGCTTGAGAACCTCAAGTTCGAAACGAAGGACCTCAATCTGTTCCATCCGTGCGGATTTATTCATGGACTCACCCGATACTTTCTCGCGCCGCGAGACCTCAACATAAGCCTTTTGATCGATTCCGCCTAGCCCTTGCAGCGGTCGGATTGAAAGACCATATTCAGTTTATGGCTGCCGTGATCGGGGCCACTTTGACGGTCGCTTGGACGAGGACGTGTCGTATGACGAAACTAACATTAGGGGCGCATCCCTACCTTCTGGGCTTTGAACAGCTGGAACGGCTGGTCGAACGCACAGCGAAATCCGGCAATGACGGATATCCACCCTATAACATCGAACAAACATCAGAACGGTCCTATCGGATCACGCTGGCTGTGGCTGGCTTTTCCGAGGACGATTTGCAGATCACCGTTGAGGACAGCAGCCTTGTCATCCGTGGTCGCCAATCGGACGACAGTGACGGTCGTATCTTCTTGCATCGCGGTATCGCCGCCCGCCAATTCCAGCGGTCGTTTGTTCTGGCCGATGGCGTTGATGTTGGCGAAGCGGTGATGGAAAACGGTTTGCTGCACGTCGATTTGACGCGCAAGCTCCCTGAAACGGTGGTGCAGACGATCAAGATCAGGAAAGGGTCCGAATGATGAATGCGAAATACGATTTCAAAAACGCCCAAGACCGGATTGTCTATGTAAAGTCGGTCGAGGTCGCTGATCTGCCCGAGGATCTGCAAGAACAGGCAGGGGGACGCAAACAGCTGTTTTCGGTTCACACTGAAGAGGGTGAACAGATCGCGCTCGTTGCGGATCGGCAGATGGCCTTTGTGCTGGCACGACAAAATGACATGACACCGATGGCGGTGCATTGATGTGACAAAGGCGCCCAAGAGGGCGCCTTTTTTGTTTGGCGATTGCAAGTGCCGCGAAAATTAAATTATAATTTTGTTATGTATAGATAAGGAGGCCTGAGTTGGCACATCCCGAAAAATTCTCAAAACCCCAAATTGTTCTGCATTGGCTGATGTTCCTGCTCTTTCTCGCGAGCTTCGTGAGCCATGATGCGGTGAAGGCGAGCTATCGTGCTTTCGTGCGCGAAGGCGTCACTGACATCAGCGTCGGCACGCGCGTGCATGTGATTGTCGGGATCGTGCTCTTGGCACTTGCCGTGATCCGTATCGTGATGCGCTTCACCCGCCCCGCTCCTGCGGAAATGGGCAGCGGTGCGCAGGCGCTTTTGGCTAAGGCGGTAAAGCTCGGCCTCTATGTCGTGATGATCACGATCCCGCTGTCGGGTATCACCGTTTGGTTCGGTGGCATCCGCGAAGCAGGCGAAGTGCACGAGGTAATGTTCACCTTGGGCCTTGGCCTTCTGGGTCTGCATATCCTCGGCGCGTTGGTCCACCAATTCGTGTTCAAGGATAATCTGATGGCGCGGATGAAGCTGCGCTAACCCCCAAAGAAAAAGCCCCGCGATTGCGGGGCTTTTTTGTTGTTACTCTTGAGCGGCGAGCCAGTGTTCTGCGTCCAGCGCCGCCATGCAGCCCATCCCCGCAGAGGTGACCGCCTGACGGTATTTCGCGTCGGTCAGGTCGCCCGCAGCAAAGACGCCAGGGATCGAGGTCTCGGTCGAGCCTGGCTTCACCTTCACGTAACCACCAGAGTGCAGTTCCAGCTGGTCTTTGACCAACTCGCTCGCAGGCGCGTGGCCAATAGCGATAAAGACGCCTTTGGCTGGGACTTCGGTGATTTCGCCAGTTTCAACGTGTTTCGCACGAACGCCCGACACGCCTTTGGGATCGCCTTCGCCAACGACCTCTTCCAATTCGTGGTTCCAGAGCACTTCGATCTTTTCGTGCTTCAAGAGACGCTCTTGCAGGATCTTTTCCGACCGCAGAGTGTCGCGGCGGTGGATCAGGGTCACTTTGGTTGCAAAGTTGGTGAGGAAGAGTGCTTCTTCGACTGCGGTGTTGCCGCCGCCGATCACAACGATTTCCTGACCGCGGTAGAAGAACCCGTCACAGGTCGCGCAGGCCGACACGCCGAAGCCTTTGTAGGCTTCTTCAGATTCGAGGCCCAACCACTTCGCACGAGCGCCTGTCGCAAGGATCACGGCATCGGCGGTGTAGGTGGTGCCGCTGTCGCCTTTGGCAACGAAGGGGCGCTGGGACAGGTCGAGGTCGGAGATTAGGTCCATGATGATCTCACAGCCCATCGCCTTCGCGTGCTCTTCCATGTTGACCATCAGTTGCGGGCCTTGGATTTCTTTTTCACCCGGCCAGTTCTCAACTTCGGTCGTGGTGGTCAGCTGACCGCCCGGTTCCATACCCTGAACCAGAATCGGGTTCAGCATGGCGCGGCTTGCGTAAACGCCTGCGGTATACCCAGCAGGGCCAGAGCCAATGATCAAAACCTTCGTGTGGCGTGCGTCAGACATGTCAGCCTCTTTTCAATATCCGTTCCCCCCGATATAGCCACGCCGCCCGCTGCGGGAAAGAGGCGAGCGGGATTAAAGCATTGCAAGAATTTTATGTATACGAATGAGAAATGATATTGCGCAACTTTGAAATATTGTTGCGCATAAAGTTCATTGCACGTAAGGTTCGCGAAACTTTCTTTGGGGATACCAATGCCGGGCAGCAAACTCGATGAAATCGATCGCATGATCCTTGCCGAATTGCAGGCGGACGGTCGCATGACCAACGTTGAATTGGCAAAACGCGTGGGCATTTCTGCGCCTCCGTGTCTGCGTCGTGTGCGCACGCTCGAAGAGCAGGGCTATATCCGTGGGTATCATGCCGACGTGGACAGCCGCGAATTGGGCTTTGAAGTGCAGGTGTTCGCGATGGTCGGTCTGCACAAGCAAGCCGAATCTGATCTCTCCGCCTTCGAAGAGCGTTGCCGCAACTGGCCGCTCGTTCGCGAATGTCACATGCTCAACGGCGAGGTCGATTTCGTCTTGAAATGTGTGGCCCCTGATTTGCGGAGCTTCCAGAGCTTCCTGACGGGTGAACTGCTGACTGCGGACAACGTGGCGCATGTCAAAACATCGCTCGTTATCCGCTGTGCAAAGGACGAACCGGGTGTGCCGTTTGACGTTCTCGAAGAACGTTTGGCCCGCGACGCTTAAGCGACCTCAAACACCGTAAGATCAGCCATCCGCAAACGCGGCTGGCAATCCATCCCGAAATCCCCGAGGTCCCGCATATGCGGGAAGAGCGGCATATACATGTCGAGAAGGTCGCCACGTAAGGGGAACCGATGTGGTGCGCCCGGGTGGTAGCTTTCGACCTCTAGCCCTGCGACGCTGAGGCGTTCGTGGGTCGCAAAGCCCAAGTGGAACACCTGCACGGGCGCGATTGGGGTGATTTCGATGATACTATCCCCATCGACGAGGTCGACCAGCGGGACAAAGGCGCCGTCCTGCCCGTTGAACGCCCTGATGAGCGGTGATGTGTGAAAGACGCGTGCCGATGGTCCGAACATCGTGTCGTGGGACGGACGATGAAGCCCCAACGCCTCTGACCCAACACGGATCATCGATGTTGTCTCACTGGCAGAGTTCGGGACGATCATCATCGACCCTTTCCACATCAGGGTGCGCAATCGACCGTTGGCTGTGCGGATACGGTCCCCAGGCCAGAGGTCTTCGACCGCGATCGGGCCGGTTTCGGTTTGGAACAACAGGCCACGGGCAAATGCGGAAAAGGCTTCCTCGAACAGAGGGTGCGCGGGCGCTGTTTTCTGGAATTCATGGCAAAGGCCATCATTGGTTAGATGGGCGACTTCGTATTTGCGCATGAGAGGCTGGTTGCGCTGAAGTCGCCCGTCTTTCCGAGCGATCCGGTCCTGAGAAACCGGTAGGTTATTTGACACGCCTAGAGCGGCTGCCGAACGGGGCATATGCATACTGGTCCACCTTACGGTTGACCTTCTGTCGGCCCCCACCGACAACATCGGGTCGTTCAACTTGCCCAGAATGTGGCAGAAGTTGGCCAGACTTGTCAAAGAAATCAATGTATTGTGGAGTAATGGGTGACAAATCGCGGTGCGCAATCCCAGATTGTTCACCTTGAAGGTGTTAATCCCGCCTTAATTTCACGCAGGTCCACCCGAATCGCAAAGAAAAAGGCGGCCACTGGCCGCCTTGAGGTCTTGGAAGTGTCTGCTTCCGAGGGAGAAATTAGGCTGCCGCGGCCTCGTTGTCCGCGGCAGAGGTATCCTTACGGCGGGCGATCATCGCCTCGCGCCGCAGGCCACGCGCCCAAGGCATCTGTGTGTCACAGGCTTTGGCGTCTTCGATCATATTGGTGAGCCAGCGTTTGTTCTTCATTGCTCTGTCCTCTTACGTGGTCGTTGCCAGTTTCGGCGTTGATCCCACTATCAAGGGCACAGGCGGCAAGAGTTGGGCGAAGTTGTGAAACTTTGCACTGTTCGTGGGGAAACTGTCTCAGAACGGCGAAACCCCTTTACGCAAAGGGGTGGGAGAGCATGAGGCTATGCAGAAGTGTTCTGATTGTGGCGGGTCAGAGGCGGATCGACGCGATCAAACGGCCATAATCGGCCTCTTTGTTATGACACGACCGACGGTAGCTATAGAATCGGTCTGGGTCCGAATATGTGCAGTGGCGCGTCCATTCTGCGGTGCCCACACCAGCGGTGCGAAGGCGGAACAGGCCAAAGGCAGGAAGATCGAACATGAACTTCCCGTCCTCTTTGCCATTCATAAAGAAACGAGCAAAGGCGGGGTCTTCGTCCAGAAACGCGTCAAAGAATTCCTGACCAACCTCATAGGCGCGCTGGCTGATGGTTGGGCCAATGACCGCGACTATGTTCTCACGATCCGCGCCGAGGTCTTCCATCGCGACAACAGTCGCTTCGAGAACGCCACTCAGCGCCCCCTTCCATCCTGCATGCGCAGCACCGATGACACCTGCGTCATGGTCAGCAAACAGAACAGGTTGGCAATCGGCGGTAAGGATCGACAAGGCAATGCCTGGCACGTCCGTCACCAATGCGTCCGCTTGGGCGCGAGGTGTGGTGATGTCGGACACGGTCACAACGTCAGCGGAATGAACCTGATGCACTCCGACGAGCGCTTTGGGTTCGACCTCCATCGCGGCGGCCACACGGCCACGGTTGATCACGACGATGTCGGATTGATCGCTGCTGCCACCACCGCAGTTTAGTCCTGTAAAGACGCCCGACGATGCGCCGCCCCGACGGGTAAAGAACCCGTGGCGGATCGGCATAAGGTCATCATGGGTGATAATTTCGAGCGTCATGGTTCCAGACCTGCGGGCGGGGTGTGTGCGTCGGGGTAAATCCCGACCACTTTAAAGAGGTCACCCATTTCTGACGGGTGGGTCAAGCGTCTATGTGCAGCGATATGGGACTCTAACACATCCCCTGACATTGACTGAGCCAAACTCTGCGCACGCTGTGTGATCCCGAGACGTTCGAGAAAGACACCTTGGGGCGTGATGCGGGTATAGCGGGCAGGGGCCGCGGATTGGGTGATGACCTCGAAATCAACATGGGTGGTGAGGTCTGCGGTGCCCGGAGCGTCAAGCGGGTCAACGGGTTTGTGTCCACGCAGGGCTTGGAGGGTGTCACCTTGGGACCGCCAATCGCCATAATCGATGATGAGTGCAGCACCGCCACGGGTGCCGATCCGTTCGCCGATCTGTCCCATTATGGCAGGCAGCGCAGGGCATACTTCGACCAAATCGCCGTCTTTCGTATCGGCTAGGCGGTGCTCTAGCAGGGCGATCGGGGCAGCGGCAGACAGGCCAATGGTGAGGGTGTCACCTTCTAGCCCAACCATCCGTTCACGCCAGCCTGTGCCGTCGCGTTGGAATTGGCGCACGGGGAGGGCGTCAAAGAATTCGTTCGCCACAAGGAACAGGGGCGCATCGGGCAGCGTCGACACATCCGCATGGAACGTTGGGTTCGGAAGGCGCGCGGATTGGGCGGCACGCAGGACGGGCGAGGCTTCGACCAGATGCAGGTCGAGTGCATCGTGGAACCCAGCGACGCCTTTCGTGGCGCGAAGGATGTCTTGCATCAGCGTGCCGCGACCGGGGCCGAGCTCTGCCAGAACGCCGTTCGGACGGCCTTGGTCGATCCAAGCCTGCGCCAAACACAGCCCGATCATTTCACCGAACATCTGCGAAATCTCGGGCGAGGTGACAAAGTCCCCCGTCGCGCCGAGCGGATCGCGGGTGGTGTAATAGCCGTGTTCTGGGTGCAAAAGCGCCTCTGACATATAGTCAGCGAGCGTGATTGGCCCCGTGGTCGCAATCCTGCGTTTGAGGAGGTCCGCCAGCGCCGTCATGTGCGTTTCGCCCGTGCGATCAGAACGAGGCCGATCAGGATCATCGGCAGCGATAGCGTTTGCCCCATGGTCAGCCCCCAGCCGTTCATATGGAATGCGAGGCCGAGTGGGTTTCCTTCGGTAATGAACTGCGCGTCAGGCTGGCGGAAGAATTCGACGATAAAGCGCGACACGCCGTAGCCCGCGAAAAATGTTCCCGCCAAGGTCCACGGGCGTTTCAATGCGCCTGCACGCAGCACGAGCCAGAGCATGATAAGGCCAAGGATCACGCCCTCCATCGCGGCCTCATAGAGTTGGGAGGGGTGGCGGGCGCAGATGGGCAAGAGGCACTGCTGGGCCGCTTCAGACGGGAAGACGACGGCCCACGGCAGGTCGCTCACACGGCCCCAAAGTTCGCCATTCACGAAATTCGCCAAGCGACCGAGGAGGAGGCCCAAGGGCGCGACCATCGCCAAGCAATCTGCCACCGACCCGAGCGGAAGTTTCTGATGACGGGAATAGAGGTAGGTCGCCACGATCACGCCGAGGAATCCACCGTGGAAGGACATGCCGCCTTCCCAGACTTGCAGAACCTCAAGCGGGTTTTGAGCGTAGTAGCTAAAGCGGTAGAACAGCACATAGCCGAAACGTCCGCCCAAAATCACACCCGCGATGATCCACGTCATCAGATCTTCGAGCTGTTTGGCGGTCATCGGCGCGGTGTTCGCAGGCCAAAACGCGGGCTGTTTGAGAGACTTTGCGATCATCCACCAGCCCAAAGCGATTCCAGTGATGTAAGCGAGGGCATACCAACGCAGCGCAAACTCCATCCCAAAGAGCGAAATGGAGAAGATTTCCGGTGACACATTCGGAAAGGCGAGAGCAGAAATAGCGATCATGGCCGCAGGTTTGATGGGACGAATAGTCAGAGTCAACAGGTTGCGACTTGCCCCTTTGAGGTTCGCCCCCCATATAGGGCTTAACACTGAACGGAGGCTGACAATGCAGACCCGCAATAAAATTCTAGACGACTTTTCCCAATTGATGACCAACGCGATGGGCGTGGCACAAGGGGCCAAGGACGAAGCGCAAAACGCGATGAAATCCATGCTGGATCGCTGGCTTGCGGATCGCGACTTTGTCACCCGCGAAGAGTTCGACGCCGTTCGCGCGATGGCCCAAAAAGCCCGCGAAGAGAACGAAGCGCTCAAGGCGCGGCTCGACGCACTCGAAGCACAGAAATAATCACCGTCGCCGCCCCTATCGGGCGGCGGTCCATTTTTATGGTGGTCTCAATTGACAGAACCGTGTTCTAAACCTGCGCTGCGTTATTTTACGCTAGCGTTTATTGTGACCGCTCTCGGTCTGGTCCTCAGTATGGTCCTTGGGTGGACTATCTTTGGAACAACTGCGGGCGTGCTGAACGTTCTGTTCATCACCGCCGTGCTTTCGGTTCTGGAAATCTCGCTCTCTTTTGACAACGCCATCGTGAACGCGAACAAACTGCGCGTGATGAGCGCGGTTTGGCAGCGACGGTTCCTGACGTGGGGTATTTTGATTGCGGTCTTTGGGATGCGGATCGTGTTCCCGCTGGCGGTCGTTTGTATCGCGGCCAAGATCGGGCCGTGGGCTGCGCTAGAGCTCGCTTGGGCGCATCCAGATCGTTACGCCGAAATCATGGAAGGTGCACGTGTGCCGATCAGTGCTTTTGGCGGCACGTTCCTGTTGATGGTCGCGCTGTCGTATTTCTTTGACCCCGAAAAGACCGTTCATTGGTTGCCTGGTGTCGAACGCATGATGTCGAGAATGTCGAGTGCCAAACTGTTGGTCGTCACGATTGTGATTGCCGTTATCACCTTGGTGTCGAACTTGTTCGATCCAGCGACAGGTCGTGCGTTTCTCCAATCGGCAATCTGGGGTCTGTTGACGTTCCTGTTGGTCGATGTGCTGGGCCATTACCTTGATGCGCAAAACGCAGGGCGGGCGATGGGACAGGCGGGGTTGGGTGCGTTCCTCTACCTCGAAGTGCTGGACGCCTCGTTCAGCTTTGACGGCGTGATTGGTGCCTTCGCCCTGACGCAAAACCTGTTCATCATCGCAATCGGTCTCGGCATCGGCGCGATGTATGTGCGGTCGATGACTGTCATGTTGGTCGAAAAAGGCACGTTGAACGAATATCGCTACCTCGAAAACGGGGCGTTCTGGTCGATCCTCGTGCTGGCGATCGTGATGTTCTTGCACGTCGAATTCCACGTGCCCGAAGTGGTGACTGGCCTTTTGGGTGCGGGACTAATCGGCGCGTCCTTTGTGGCATCGCTGCGGGATCGTAAGCTCCATGGCTGACGTGGAGGTCGATGCGATCGGGCTCTTGTGCCCCTTGCCCGTGTTGAAGGCACGCAAGGTTCTGGCGTCGATGGAAATGGGGCAGGTGCTCCGTATCCTTGCGTCCGACGCGATGGCGCAGATCGATATGCCCGTGTTTTGCCGCGAGGCGGGGCATGAGTTCCTCGGCATGGAAGAGGTTGACCGCGGACAGGCCTATCTGATCCGCAGGGGTTAACCCTCTAGGTCCTCGGGCGTGTTGAAATTGCGGAACACTTCGCCGTCAAAGCGGACCTCGGTCGCGCCGACAGATTTCGCCCAGCCCATCACACGGCGTTCGCCCGACAGCAGGTAGTCGCGTAATCCCGCTGCTAGGTCGACGGGCCAGACACCGACCGTTGGATGTGCGCGCCATTCGCCGTTGACCAGTGAGGCGGCATAGGACGGGCCTGTGCCCAAGCGTGCCAAGAAGTCATCGGGCAACGCCACGGTATCGCCCGCAATCACCCCGACATACGCAAACCCAGAGGCCGCAGCCCATTCCATCGCGGTCAGGATGCCAGAGAGCGGGCCACAATCGGGTAGCTCATCGGGCACAACAGGCAGCCAGTATTTTGCGAACCGCTGTGGCGCGCCATTCGCGTTGATCGCTATTTTGGGGGAGTGTTTGCGCAGATCGTCCAGCAGCCATTCGATCAAGGGACGATCCCGCCACAGCATCAGGGGCTTATCTCCCCCACCCATTCGGGTTGCCTGACCGCCCGCTAGGATCATGACTGGTGTTTGCTGCATTGTGTCCCTTTTCTTTCGCGCAACAGGCTGTCATCGTGCTGCGACTTGCACAAGAGGGCATAATGCTAGGCTATGTAATCGCGACCAAAACCAGCACCGCAAATCCCACGCTGACAGAGGCAATCCGCCAGCTGCGGGCTGAGGGCGTCGTGGTCGCGGGGGCCTGTCAGATCAACGATGATCCGCAGGACGGAAGCCCCTATCACATGGACCTGCATATGATCCCATCGGGTCGCGTGATCCGCATCAGCCAGAACCTTGGGGCCTTGTCGTCGGGATGCCGTCTGGACCCGACCGCATTGGAAGAGGCGGTGGGGCTGGTCGAGGCGTCGCTCGATGGGGCAGAGCTACTCTTGGCGAATAAGTTCGGCAAACAAGAGGCCGAGGGCCGTGGGTTCCGCCCTGTGATCGGTGCGGCGCTGGCGGCAGGTATTCCCGTGCTTTTGGCCGTTCGCGATGAAACTGTGCCTGCCTTCCAAGCCTTTACCGAAGGCATGGGAGAGGAACTGCCGAACGATCCGGCGGCGGTCCTTGAGTGGGCCCGCCGCACGGTTGCAGAGCTCGCTTAATTCGCGGCTTTTTCGTCTTTCATCCGCTGAACCACTTTGCGTTTGTTCAGCAGCGACGCGGTCAGAACGCCAACGGTCACGACACCGATCATGATGGTCGACAGCGCGTTGATCTCAGGCGAAACACCCAAGCGCACAGCCGAGTAGATCTTGATCGGGAGGGTGGTGGCACCCGGACCCGTCACAAAGGACGCAATCACCAGATCGTCGAGCGACAGGGTAAAGGCCAAGAGCCAACCCGAGAGAACCGCTGGAAAGATGATCGGCAGAGTGATCGAAATGAACGTATCGAACGGTGTCGCGCCGAGGTCGGATGCGGCTTCTTCGAGTGATTTGTCAAAGGACAGAAGGCGCGAGGAGACGACGACCGACACATAGCACATCGCAAAGGTCGTATGGGCGAGGATGATCGTGGTCATGCCCATGCTGCCGAACATCACCTTGAACAACAGCAAGAGCGACAGACCAAGGATCACGTCAGGCATCACGAGCGGCGCATAAGCCATCCCAGAAAACAGCGTGCGACCATAGAACCGTCCACCGCGCACAAGGACATAGCCTGCCAATGTGCCGAGGATCGTTGCGAGCGTTGCCGTCGCGACTGCCACGCGGATCGTCACCCAAGCCGCATCAAGGAAGGCCTCATTGTGGAACAGGGTGCCATACCACTTGGTCGAGAACCCCGCCCAAACCGTCACCAGACGACCGCCGTTGAACGAATAGACGATCAGGACCAGCATCGGGATGTAGAGGAAGGCAAACCCGAGGGTGAGGGTGGTCACATTGAACCAGCTCAGCTTTTTCATTGGTCGGCCTCCAACTGCTTTTGTTGGTTCCGTTGGAACAGGATGATCGGGATGATCAGGATCGCGAGCAGGATCACGGCCACCGCAGAGGCCACAGGCCAGTCGCGGTTCGAGAAGAACTCTTCCCACAGAACTTTACCGATCATCAGCGTGTCCGAGCCACCCAAGAGCGACGGGATCACGAATTCACCCAGTGCGGGGATAAAGACGAGGAAACAGCCCGCAACCACACCCGGCACCGAGAGCGGCACCGTGACGAGCCAGAAGGCCGAGGTGCGCGTGCAACCGAGGTCCTCTGCCGCTTCGATCAGCGAGAGGTCCAGTTTTTCCAGCGTCGAATAGATCGGCAGGATCATGAACGGCAGGTAAGTGTAGACGATACCGATATAAACCGCCGTGTTCGTGTTCAGGATCGTCAGTGGTTCGTCAATGATGCCGAGCCACATAAGGATCATGTTCAAGAAGCCTTCTTTGCCCAAAATCCCCATCCACGAATACACGCGGATCAGGAAGGATGTCCAAAACGGCAGGATCACGAGCATCATCAGCGTGGCGCGCCATTCCTCTGGTGCGCGGGCCATGCCGTAGGCCATCGGGAAGGCCACGGCGAGCGTCAGCAAGGTCGAGATCGTGGCGATCTTAAGTGACGACAGATAGGCCGTGTAATACAGCGGGTCGAGCGTCAGGAAGGTGAAGTTCTCGAAATCCAGCTGGCTAAAGAACGCCTTGAGCCCCGCCAATCCCCCAGACAATTCCAAGGTTGGCGAATAGGGCGGGATCGCGATGGCGGGATCAGAGAGCGAGATCTTGATCACGATCACGAAGGGCACGAGGAAGAACAAGAGCAACCACGTGAACGGAATTCCGATGACGATGAGGCGGCGTAGGTTCATGCCGCTCACTCCGTCAGGACGACACCAGCGGTGTCCGTCCAGCTAAGCCACACTTCGTCTTCCCATGTGAAATCACGGCGGGCGAGGCGGCGCGAGTTGGTCATCAAGGCGCTGACCAGTTCACCAGAGGGCAGGCGGACGTGATAGGTCGACACGTTACCGAGGTAGCCGATGTCCTCAATCTTGCCTTTGACGTGGTTGACGCGATCCTCGAGAGGTTCGCGGTTTACCGAAATCTTTTCAGGGCGGATCGCGTAGGATACGCGCTGACCGTCCGCGATGGGGCGGTCGCTGATGGCAGTGATCGGGTCTGCGCCTTCGGCAAAATGGATCGTGACGGTGTTACCGTCGACCTTTGCGTTGCCTTCGATCAGGTTCACGTCACCGATAAAGTCCGCGACGTAAACGCTGTTCGGCGCTTCGTAAATGCCAGCGGGCGTGTCGACCTGAACCATCTTACCATGGTCCATGACCGCAACGCGGGAGGCAACGGTCATCGCCTCTTCTTGGTCGTGGGTCACGATGACAAAGGTGGTGCCGGTCTTTTCCTGAATATCCATCAGTTCGAACTGCGTATCATTGCGCAGTTTCTTGTCCAATGCGCCCAGCGGTTCGTCGAGCAGCAGCAGTTTCGGTGCTTTCGCCAGAGAGCGGGCAAGCGCCACACGCTGTCTCTGACCGCCAGAAATCTGGTGCGGTTTGCGTTTCGCGAATTTCTCGAGGCGCGTCAGGCGCAGCATCTCTTTGACGCGATCGCTGATCGCATCCTTGCCCAGCCCGTCACGGCGCAGGCCAAAGGCGATGTTGTCCCACACGGTCAAATGCGGGAAGAGCGCGTAGCTCTGGAACATCATGTTCACGGGGCGTTTGTTTGGCGGCACTGCGACGATGTCCTGACCGCCCAGCAGGATGCTGCCCTCGGTCGGTGTTTCAAAGCCAGCAAGCATCCGCATCAATGTTGTCTTGCCGCAGCCAGACGGCCCCAAAAGGGCAAAGAACTCGCGTTCGAAAATATCGATTGTCAGGTCATCAACGGCAGTGAAATCCCCGAACCTTTTCGTCACGTTTTTGAACTGAATCAATGGTTTGGCGTTTGGGTCGTTCCAAGGCGCAAAGACATTGGTTGGATTACTGGACGGGCGAGGGGACTGAGCCATCAAATGAACTCCGGCATAAAATGAAAATCCCCGCGCCGAAAATCACGGCGCGGGGCAGGTCAGGCGCGATTAGACGCCAGATTTAACGCGGGTCCACAGACGGGTCAGCAGACGCTGCTCTGCCGGACCGAACGGGGTCACGGTGTAGAGGTTTTCCAGCGTGGCTTCGTCCGGATAGATCGCAGTGTCACCGATCACGTCTTCGACGAGCAGCGCTTGGGACGCTTCGTTGCCGTTTGCGTAGTAAACGTAGTTCGACGCATCAGCCATGTTCTGCGCATCCATGATGAAGTTCAGGAATGCATGTGCGCCATCTGGGTTCGGAGCGTCAGCAGGGATCGCCATTTGGTCGAACCACATCAGAGCGCCCTCGGACGGTGCGTTGTAAGCAACTTCGACGCCGTTCTCAGCTTCTGCTGCGCGGTCACGTGCTTGCAGAATGTCGCCCGACCAGCCGAAGGCCACGCAGATTTCGCCGTTTGCCAGAGCGTTGATGTATTCCGAGGAGTGGAATTTCTGGATGTACGGACGAACCGCCATCAGCACTTCTTCGGCTTTCGCGAGCGAGTCAGCGTCTTTGGCGTCTGGGTCGAGGCCAGCATAGGCGAGAGCAGCCGGAACCATCTCGGTCGGCGCGTCGAGGAAGTGAACGCCACACTCTGCCAGCTTTTCCATGTTGGCAGGGTTGAACACCAGCTCGAGGCTGTTGATCGGTGCGTCGTCGCCAAGAAGCTCAGCCACTTTACCAGTGTTTACGCCGATCCCTGTGGTGCCCCACATGTAGTTGATCGAATAGGCGTTGCCGGGGTCATACTGCGCGGTGCGATCTTTGATCACGTCCCACAGGTTGCCAGCGTTCGGCAGTTTCGACATGTCGAGCGGCTGGAACGCGCCAGCTACGATCTGACGCTGAAGGAATGTGCCTGTCGGCACAACAACGTCGTAGCCCGACCCACCAGCCAGCATTTTCGTCTCAAGAACTTCGTTCGAGTCGAACACGTCATAGATCAGGTCATAGCCGGTTTCGGCTTCGAACTTTTCCAAGAGCGCTTCGTCGATGTAGTCCGACCAGTTGTACACGCGCACTTCTTCTGCAAATGCAGAACCAGCGACAAGCGCAATCGCAGCCGTCATCGGCATCCAGGTTTTTGTCATATTTCTTTCTCCCGAGTTGGTGGCCCATTCGGACCTTTTTCCCCAATTTGATCAAAAGTAGCCTACAGTGCAACCTTTCTGTGTCGCAGGGGGTGAAATCATCCCGCCACGACTGAGGGCAAAAAACAAGCGGGGCTGCGTAAATGTTTTGCTATGTGGAATATCCTTGTTCAAAAATAAGGCGAATATTGATCAAAGAAAGAAAGGCCAGATGAACGGGTTGCTTAGCTGTTGGGCGAATCTGGTGGCGCAAGAGGGCTTCGTTTGCTGCGCCAAGGGATTAGGCCCTACTTCGGATGGTGACCCAATTCGATTCTGTGACACTCGGCGCATGGGCGGCGTTATGAATTTGATCAAACTTGCTTGACGGGGCGGAACCGTATTTCTATCCTGCCGCGGAACGCAGATTTTGCGTGTAACACTTGCCTTCAACCCCGCGCGTCTCGCGCCGAAAGGAGCGCCCTCATGAATATGATCAGCACCCAAACACCCACCGCAGAGCTTCAGGCGCTCGATTCCGCTCACCACATGCACCCCTTCACCAATGGTGATGTTCTGGCAAAGCGCGGCGCCCGCGTTGTGACCCGCGCCGAAGGCGTTTGGCTGACCGACAGCGAAAACCACCGTATCCTCGACGCCATGTCGGGTCTGTGGTGCGTGAACATCGGCTACGGCCATGACAGCCTTGCAGAAGTTGCGGCAAAGCAGATGCAGGAACTGCCGTATTACAATACCTTCTTCATGACCACGCACGTGCCAGTTATCCAGCTTGCCAATAAGCTCGCTGAAATCGCACCGGGTGATCTGAACCACGTGTTCTTTGCGTCCTCGGGCTCTGAGGCAAACGACACCAACCTGCGTATGGTGCGCGCCTACTGGCAGGCAAAAGGTGAACCAGAGCGTCAGGTCGTGATCGGTCGTAAGAACGGCTACCACGGTTCGACCATGGCAGGCATGAGCCTCGGCGGTATGGCGGGCATGCACAAACAGGGCGGTATCATCCCTGGCATCCACCACATCAACCAGCCGAACTGGTGGACCGAAGGCGGCGACATGTCCCCCGAAGAATTCGGCCTCGCACGTGCACGTGAACTCGAAGAGGCGATCCTCGAGATCGGTCCGGAAAAGGTTGCGGCCTTTATCGGTGAGCCTGTGCAGGGTGCTGGCGGCGTGATCGTTGCGCCTGAAACCTACTGGCCAGAAATCCAGCGTATCGTTGATAAATACGGTATCCTGTTCATCTCTGACGAAGTGATCTGTGGCTTTGGCCGCACGGGTGAATGGTTCGGCTTCCAAGCAATGGGCACCAAACCTGACATCATCACCACCGCAAAAGGCCTGTCCTCGGGCTATATTCCGATCGCTGCGTCGATCGTGAACGACAAAGTTGCGGCAGCGATCGATAGCGTCGAGTTCAACCATGGCTACACCTACTCGGGTCACCCTGTGGCCTGTGCGGTTGCGCTGGAAAACCTGCGTATCATGGAGGAACTGAACCTCGTTGATTACGTAAAGAACGACATCGCACCCTATCTGGCAGAGAAGTGGCACAGCCTTGGCGATCACCCGTTTGTTGGTGAAACCAAGATCGTTGGCATGATGGCGTCGCTCGCGCTGGTTCCTGAAAAAGGCAGCCGCAAGCCGTTCGAAGCTGCACCAGGCACCGTTGGCTTCATGACCCGCGAATGCTGCTTCGGTAACGACCTGATCATGCGTCACGTTGGTGACCGTATGATCATCGCTCCGCCGCTGGTTATCACCCGCGCAGAAGTGGACGAACTGATCGCACGTGCCCGCAAGTCACTTGATGAAGCTTATGAAAAAGTGAAGGCCGCAGGTCTGATGAAGTCAGCCTAATGGACTTTCTCACCGCAAATGATCGCGTTGGGGAATACCCCGACAGTTATTATGCGGCGACAGCTACACCCCTTGACGCGTTCCCCGCGGCAAGGGGTGATTTGTCCTGCGATATCTGTGTCATCGGCGGTGGGTTCATGGGCCTGTCGACTGCGCTGCATCTTGCAGAGCAGGGCTATCAGGTCACATTGGTCGAGGCGCAGCGCGTCGGCTTTGGCGCCTCTGGTCGCAATGGCGGGCAAGTCTCTGGCGGTCAGCGGATCCATCAGGACGATCTAGAGGAGCTGGTGGGCAAAGATTTGGCCCGCAATCTCTGGGGTTTGTCACAAGAGTCCGTCGATGTTTTGCGCGGGCTGGATCAGAAATACGACACAGGCGCTGGCTGGGCCGCAGGTGTGATCGAGGCCGATCACCGCGCGCGGTTCGTTCCGCACACTCATGCCTATGTCGAGAAGCTGAACACCGAATACGGTTACGATAAAATCCGCAAACTGGATCGGGATGAACTCTACGATCTCTGTCGATCAGACGCCTATCATGGCGGTGCGATTGATATGGGTGGCGGTCACATTCACCCGCTGCGCTTTGCGCTCGGACTTGCGCGGGCGTGCCGTGATTTGGGCGTGACCATCTATGAACAAACCCGCGTCACCCGCGTCGAAGAGGGTGAGCCAGCCGTTGTGCATACCGAAGGCGCCACCATTCGCGCCCGCTATGTGGTGATGGGCTGCAATGGCTATCTGGGTCGGATGCAAGAACGCGTCGCGGCCCGTGTCATGCCGATCAACAACTTCATCATCGCGACAGAGCCTTTGGCTGATCCAGAACTGGTGATGAAGGGCAATCACTGCGTGGCCGACAGCAAATACGTGATCAACTACTTCCGCCTGTCGGACGACAATCGGATGCTCTTTGGCGGCGGGGAAAGCTACGGTTACAAATTCCCGTCCGATATCGAAGGCGTCGTGCGCAAGGCGATGGCGCAGATTTTCCCGCAGCTGAACGGTATCCGCGTCGATTACGCGTGGGGCGGGACGCTCGGGATCACGATGAACCGCCTTCCGCATGTAGAGCGGATCACGGGCAATATCCTGTCGCTCTCTGGCTTCTCTGGCCACGGCGTTGCCCTCGCGACCTTCGCAGGCAAGGTCGCGGCTGAGGCTATCGCGGGGCAGGCGGAAAAGTTCGACATCATGGCCTCTGTTCCTAGTCCGAGGTTCCCCGGTGGCGCGGCGCTACGACATCCGCTCTTGGTGCTGGGTATGCTGTGGTTCGGTCTGAAAGATCGGTTCTAATGAACATCCGTCTCGCGACGCTTGCCGATTTGCCAGCGGTTCAACAGATCGTGGAAACCTCTTACGCCGATTACATCCCACTGATCGGTCGCCGCCCTGCGCCAATGGACGCCGATTATGCAGCCGCGATTGGGGCGGGGCAGTTGTATGTGCTCGGTCATCCCGCGGTCGGCTGTCTGGTCATGTTTCCTGAGGGTGACGCGATCGAGATCGACATGATCGCGGTTTCGCCAGAGGCCCAAGGGCAGGGGATCGGGCGCAGGCTCCTCGATTTCGCGGCAGAACATGCTCGGTCAACAGGGCAAGCAAAGCTGACGCTCTATACCAATGCGAAAATGGCGCGGAACGTGGTGATCTACGAAAAATACGGGTTCACCATCACGCATCGCGCAACGGTCGACGGGTTTGATCGTATCTTTATGGAGATGGCGGTTTAGTCGCGCATCGACAGGCGGATCTGGTTGAACCCCTGTTCAATGTCCATCCGAATGGCGTCACCTACCGCAGGAATGTCACCTGAGCGCAAAGCCTGCACCGCGGCTGCGTGACGGTCATCGAGCGATGCCGTGCCGAACCGTCCCCGCATGACTCGCAGACTTGGCCCGAGGCGGAGCCAGAGCGCATCCACCAACGCAATCACCGTCGCCGCCTGCGAGGCCGCGTAAAGCGTGCTGTGGAAACGGTAGTTCTGGATGAGGTAGGTCTGGATATCGCCACGATCGATTGCGCGGTTCAGGTCCTCGTCAATGGCGGCGAGTTGGTTGATCTGTTCAGGCGTGATCTTGGCCGCGGCCCACATGGCGAGCTGGGGTTCCAGCGCCAGACGGGCAAAGGAAATCTCGTCAATCTCTGCACGGTTCAGAACGGGCAGGCCGACGCGACGGTTATCTTTGAATTCCAGCGCGTGTTCAGAGGTCAGACGGCGGATCGCTTCGCGCACAGGGGTCATGCCCGCATCCAGTTCGGCGACGAGGCCCTGAATGGTGACGGCCTGACCAGGCTCCATCTCTCCACAGAGGATCATATCACGAAGGCGTCGATACACCGTTTGGTGCGCGGGTTCCTTTGGCATTTCGACGTTCACGTGCGGCACTCCTGCGTCTAATTGGGGCCAATTCTGCCCCACATCGAAGAAATGATCAAATCAGATTGTGCTAGTGAAGCCCGTCTGCGCCGAACTTGAGGATTACAGGCACCACCAATTCCTCTTCGTCGGTGAGGTGGCGGTCCATCAGGCGGGTCAGTTTCTCAAGCTCCGCATGCAGCGCACCTGCGCCCGTTATCAATTTCGGACCACGATCAAGGGTTTGTAACGCCCCGTTCGCAACTTCCACAAAGCTAGAGAGGATGCCGTCCATCGCGTGGTGGTCTTTGTCCAGAATGTCGAAGCCACGAGTCACACGCGGGTCTTTTTGGGACAGGATCGGAAAGTAGTGCTGATCCTCGATCTGGTGGTGGCCATGCAGGTCTTGGACGAACATGGACCCATAGCGCGAAATCGCAGTCGCGAAGCGTTTGGGATCACCCTTGTCCATCACATCCTCGGTCGCCGTGGTCATCGCGGACAACAAGCGGCGGAAGGTCATGTGACGGTCGAGCCAAAAGCTCACCAGCCCGTGGAAATTCGGATCACTGGCCCAAAGGTCACGCGGGTATTCTGTGACCAACACGCGCAGCGGATCAGGGAGCCCTGTGCGGTCCGCAAGGTCGAGCGAGATCGTCATCAGTAGTCCCTTTCAAAGAAAACACCGACTGAGGTATCGCCAGTGGTTCCAAACCCGCCCTTGGCGGTAAAGTCTCCGCCCAGATCAAGGTTAAGGTTAATTTCGGTATCACCTTCCGAGGAAACGGTGACATCGGTGTAGATATTATCGCTGAGGTATTTGCCTGCCGACAGGGCCGCATTGCCCGCATCGTCGGTGGTCACGTCCAGATCATCCAAACCTGACCCCTGACGGATTTTGTCGATCAGACCACCACCGCTGCGCCCTGTGAGGGTGCCGACGGCTGCGGCGAGCTGCACGGCTTGGAATGCGCTGATGGATGACATATCGCGACCAAACAGAAGCTGGGACAGAACTTCGTCTTGGGGCAGCTCAGGCGAGGAGGTGAAATTCACCTCTGGTGCGCTGGCGGGGCCTTCGACGATGACATTGACGGTGGTGCCAGTCAGGGACTCGGTCGTTGCGACAAAGCGGATTTTGGGAATGAAATCGCCTTGCATGGTGATCGCACCTTCGGTCAGAGCAAAGCGTTGTTGCAGGATGTCCAACCGCCCGCGGATCAACTCGAACTGACCTGAGGGAATGATCTGCCGCGTGTCGCCTTGAAGCGTTAAGGTCCCGCCCAGTTCAGCATCCAACCCACGTCCGCGGACAAAGAGGCGGGCAGGGGCGTTGATGATGATGTCGAGGCCATAGGCTGGCCCGCTGGTCCCTCCTGCGGTTTCCGTTTCCCCTGTCAGACCTGCGCGAAAAAGCGTTTGGCGGACGGGTGCGGGCGCACCGATATGGGTCACGTCAGGCACATCACCTAACGACCCAACGGTCGAGGATGGCACCTGAATTTC
>JAYPVO010000016.1:0-21676 GCA_038134645.1 Paracoccaceae bacterium | reverse complement strand
TCGCATGTGGCACCGCGCGTCTGGGTCTGAAGTCTGCTTTGATCAGCCGTGTTGGTGATGAACATATGGGCCGCTTTATCCGCGAACAGCTTGTACGCGAGGGCGTGAATGTTGACGGGGTGATCACGGACCCTGAGCGTCTGACGGCGCTGGTTATTTTGGGCATTCGCGACGAAGAGCAGTTTCCACTAATTTTCTACCGCGAGAACTGTGCGGATATGGCTCTGTGTGAGGATGATATTGACGAGGCATTCATTGCCTCGGCGCGGTCAGTTCTGGCGACGGGCACGCATTTGTCGAACGTCAAAACCGAAGCGGCCGTGCTTAAGGCGCTGGAATTGGCGCGTAAGCATGGCGCACGGACGGCGCTGGATATCGATTACCGCCCGAACCTTTGGGGCGTGGCGGGGCATGGCGACGGCGAGAGCCGCTTTGTTGAAAGCGCTGCGGTGACGGCAAAGCTGCAAAAGTCGCTGCACTTCTTTGATTTGATCGTCGGCACCGAGGAAGAGTTTCACATTGCAGGCGGTTCGACCAACACGATCGAGGCGCTGCGGGCCGTGCGCAAGGTGTCGAACGCGACGCTGGTGTGCAAACGTGGCGCGGCGGGGGCTGTGGCCTTTGAGGGCGATATTCCTGACAGCCTTGATGATGGTCAAACGGGGCCGGGCTTCCCGATTGAAGTGTTCAACGTCTTGGGCGCAGGCGACGGGTTCTTCTCTGGTTTGATGAAGGGCTGGCTTGACGGTGAGGATTGGCCGACCGCTCTGAAATACGCGAATGCTTGTGGTGCCTTTGCTGTGTCGCGTCACGGCTGCACGCCTGCTTATCCGTCGCTCGAAGAGCTGGAGTTCTTCTTTGAGCGGGGCATCAAACAGCCTGACCTGCGGAATGATGCGGAGTTGGAGCAGATCCACTGGTCGACGAACCGTCACGGGGATTGGTCGACGATGCGGGTGTTTGCCTTTGACCACCGTATGCAGCTCGAAGAGATGGAGGGGTATACCCTCGCGCGCGGTGGCGAATTCAAAGAACTGTGCCTCAAGGCGGCGCAACAGGTTCAGGACGGGCAGGGGGGCTATGGTATCCTCTGTGATAACCGCATTGGCCGTAATGCGCTGCACGCGGCTTCGGGTTCGGGGCTGTGGATCGGTCGTCCGGTCGAATGGCCCGGTTCGCGTCCGCTGACGCTCGAGCCTGAGTTGGGGTCGGACTTTGGTGGTCTGAACCAATGGGCCAAGGAAAACGTGGTGAAGGTGCTCTGCTTCTGTCACCCAGATGACACCGCAGAGATGCAAGCCCAGCAAGAAGCAACCGTGAAACGTCTGTTCGAAGCGTCGCGTCGGAACCGTCTTGAATTCCTTCTCGAGGTGATCCCGTCGAAGGTGGGGCCTGTGACTGACGACACCACAGCGACCCTGATCCGTCGGTTCTATGAGATCGGCGTTTACCCAGATTGGTGGAAGCTGGAGCCGATGAAAACTCATGCGGGTTGGCAGAACGCTATCGCAGCCATCGAAGAAAACGATCCCCATACCCGTGGTATCGTCGTGCTGGGCCTTGATGCGCCTGAGGCTGAACTGAGTGCTTCGTTTGAGGTCGCCGCAAGCTATCCGCTGGTCCGCGGGTTCGCGGTAGGTCGGACGATCTTTGGTGACGCAGCGCGGGCATGGATGAAAGGTGCGATGACCGACGCTGAGGCGGTTGCACAAATGGCAGAACGTTATACCAATTTGTGCACCATTTGGGACGCAGCACGAACAAAGGCGGGAAATTAACCATGACCAAGACAATCCGACTGACATCCGCACAGGCGATGGTGAAATGGCTCTCTGTGCAGTTCAACGAAGATGGCGACCGTTACATTGACGGGATCTGGGGCATCTTTGGTCACGGAAACGTGGCGGGTCTGGGTGAGGCCCTTCAAAAGGCAGCGGATACATTCCCGACTTGGCGCGGTCAGAACGAACAGACGATGGCACATACCGCGATTGCCTATTCGAAAACGCTCAAGCGTAAGCGTGCGCAGGCTGTGACCTCGTCGATTGGACCGGGTGCGACAAACATGGTGACGGCGGCGGCGTTGGCGCATGTGAACCGTATTCCTGTGCTCTTCATTCCAGGTGATGTGTTCGCGAACCGTCGTCCTGATCCCGTGCTCCAGCAGATCGAGAGCTTTGAGGATGGAACCGTTTCGGCCAATGATTGCTTCCGTCCTGTTGTGCGTTACTACGACCGCATTTCCCGCCCTGAGCATATCATGACCGCGCTGCCGCGTGCCTTGGCCACGATGACCGACCCCGCGAACTGTGGTCCAGTTTGTCTGTCGTTCTGTCAGGATACGCAGGCTGAGGCCTATGATTACCCCGAAGCGTTCTTTGAACCAAAGGTCTGGCGCATCCGTCGTCCTGAACCTGATGCCAGCGAATTGGCGCAGATTGCGGACCTGATCAAAGCGGCAAAGTCGCCTGTGATCGTTGCAGGCGGTGGCGTGATCTATTCCGAGGCCGAAGAGGCACTTGGCGCTTTTGCAACCGCGTTTGGTATCCCAGTTGTTGAAACACAGGCGGGTAAATCGGCTTTGGCGCAATCGCATCCGATGAACTACGGCGCCTCGGGCGTTGATGGCTCTGAGGCTGCGAATATCATGTCGAAAGAGGCTGATCTCGTGATCGGTGTTGGCACACGTTTCCAAGATTTCACCACGGGGTCGTGGTCGCTGTTTGAGAATCCGAACCGCAAATTGGTGTCGATCAACGTTGCGGCCTATGACGCGGTGAAACACGGTGCCTATCCGCTGGTATCGGATGCAAAGGTCGCGCTTGAGAAACTGACGGGTCTTTTGGCGGGGTATTCGGCAACCAACGCAAAACCTGCCGTTCGGGCGGAGTGGTTGGCAACAGTCGATACCCATTGCGCAGATCGCAAGGGCGGCGAGGGCTACTTGCCGATGGATTGCGAAGTAATCGGTGCAGTTCAACGCACATCGTCCGAGGCGACCATCGCGATGTGTGCGGCAGGGACGATGCCAGGTGCGCTCAAGCTTCTGTGGCAATCACCGCAAGGCGGATACCACATGGAATATGGCTTTAGCTGCATGGGCTATGAGGTCGCGGGCGCGATGGGTGTTAAACTCGCCGCACCAGAGCGTGACGTTGTCTGTTTCGTCGGTGACGGTTCCTACATGATGGCCAACTCTGAACTTGCGACCGCTGTGATGCGCCGCGTTCCGTTCACCGTCGTGTTGACCGATAACCGTGGGTTTGGATGCATTAACCGCCTTCAAATGGGAACTGGCGGCGAGCAATTTAACAATCTTTACAAGGACTGCCGCGTCGAAGCTCAACCAACCATCGATTTCGTGGCACATGCCGCATCGATGGGTGCGATTGCGGTCAAAGCACAGTCGATTGCCGATCTCGAGGCACAATTGGCCGCCGCAAAATCGCGCGATATTCCGACCGTGATCGTGATCGATACAGACCCGATGCATGGACCAGGTGAAGCTGGTGGTGGCAGCTGGTGGGATGTCGCGATCCCTGAGGTGCCGAGCAACGACAGAATGTCGGACGCTCGTGACCGCTATGTCCAAAACATGAAACGTCAGAACCTCGTGAACTGATCAATTACAAAAACACTGGGGCAGGGTGATCTCTGCTTCAAAACTATTCGGGCGATGAGCCCTTTCGGAGAGACTATAATGATCCAGTTCGGCACAAACCCGATCGCGTGGGCAAATGACGACGACCAGACCATCGGTGCGAATATTTCGACCGACCGCATCCTTGAGGAGGCTGGCCGTCTCATTGGGTTTGACGGCATTGAAAACGGCCACCGTTGGCCGAATGACCCAGCAGAGCTAAAGGCGCGTCTGGGTGCCTATGGTTTGAAATTTATCTCTGGCTGGTATTCGACGAACCTCTTGGTTCAGACCGTTGCCGAAGAGATCGAGGCGGTGCAGGGTCACCTTGCGAAGCTGAAACACAACGATTGCAAAGTTTGTATCGTTTGTGAAACCTCGAATGCGATCCACGGCTCGGACAAACCCGTGAATGACCGCCCGACACTCACTGCTGATGAAATGGTCGCCTTTGGCGCCAAACTCGAAGAGTTCGCGCAGTATCTGGCGGATCAGGGCGTGACCTTGGTCTACCACCACCACATGGGCACGATTGTTGAGAGCCCAGAGGAAATCGACGCGTTTATGGCGGCAACAGGCCCCGCAACGCACCTGCTGTTTGATGCGGGCCACTGTGCCTTTGGCGGCGGTGATCCTGTGGCTGTTTTGACCAAACACGTTGGTCGCGTCCGTCACTTCCACGCGAAAAACATCCGTCCTGCGATCACCGCAAAGGTCCGCGCAGAGGGTCTGTCCTTCCTTCAGGGCGTTGTTCAAGGTGCCTTTACCGTGCCGGGTGATCAAGACGGCGGCGTTGATTTCAAACCGCTCCTGCAGATCCTTGCGGATAACAATTACGACGGTTGGATCGTGATTGAGGCAGAGCAGGACCCCGATGTGCGGAACCCGCTGTTGTATCAGACCCTCGGTCTGCATACGCTCAAGCGGATTGCAACGGAAACTGGCCTGATCTGATGTTTAAAATGAATGACCCCTTCTTCCGTCCACTGTGGCTGCGCGTCCTTTTGGTCGCCATCTGCGGATTTTGGACGGTGGTAGAGCTTTGGACAGGATCGCCCGGTTGGGCGGTCATGTTCGGAGCCTTGGGGGCTTATGCTGCCTATTCTTTCTTTATCGTGTTTAACCCCACTGACCCTGAAAAGGACTCCGACGATGCCTGATCTTTTGTGCAAACCTTTCGGAACACATGGCAAGGTGCATCAGATCACGCCGCAGTCGGCGAACTGGCGCTATGTTGGGTTCTCGCTCTACCGTTTGCGTGCTGGCGAAACCGTGGGCGAGGCTTTGGGAGACAACGAGGCCATTCTGGTGATGGTCGAAGGCAAGGCAACCTTTGACGCCGCAGGGCAGTCTTGGGGGGAATTGGGCGAGCGGATGAACGTCTTTGAAAAGACACCTCCGCATTGCCTCTATGTGCCGAACGACAACAGCTGGGAAGCAACCGCCACGACCGACTGCGTGATCGCGGTCTGTTTGGCACCTGGAAAAGGTGGCCATGAAGCGCGTCGCATTGGGCCGGACGGGATCACGCTGACCCAGCGTGGGACTGGCACCAATACGCGTTACATCAACAACATCGCGATGGAGAATGAGGACTATTGTGACAGCCTTTTGGTCACCGAGGTCTTTACCCCTGCTGGCCACTGGTCATCCTACCCGAGCCACCGCCACGATGAGGACGATTTCCCGCGGATCACCTACCTCGAGGAAACCTATTACCACCGTCTCAACCCTGCCCAAGGGTTCGGCATCCAGCGCGTCTATACCGAGGACGGCACCTTGGATGAAACCATGGCTGTGTCTGATGGCGATGTGGTTCTGGTCCCGCGTGGGCATCACCCCTGCGGTGCGCCTTACGGGTTCGAGATGTATTATCTGAACGTCATGGCAGGACCGCGCCGCAACTGGCGCTTTGTGCCTGATCCTGCGGTGGAATGGATCATGGAACGCGACGCGAAGTAATCGTGCCGATCAAGTAACCGCGGCTCTGAGGTCAACCTCGAGCCGCGGTTTTTCTTTTAAACCATGAGGTTGGCGTAGGCCATCGAACTGACGCGTTCCGCATAGGCCGCGGGAGTCAGGCCGCGTTTCCGCCATTTCCCGCGCTTTACATACCAGTCTTGCAGAAGAGGCTTGAGCAGCGCCGCATCGAGTTGCGCATCGTCTGTCTTGAACATCCCATTTGTCACGCCGTGCCGTATCACATCGGCGAATATCGTTTCCGTTTCCTTTTCGCTTTCGACCGCACGGGCGCGTTGTTCGGGCGGGAACGATTTTGCTTCGAGGTAGGCAAAGACGAACCAGTCAGTCATGGCTTCGGTCATCAGGATATGACGGTGAATGAGCCATCTAAGCTGGTCGCCAGCGGGCAGGGTGGTGGGGAGGACCAATTGCGCTGTAGCCGTTGAAATCACCGTTTCGAGCACCATCGAAAGCAGCGTCTCTTTGCAGTCGAAGTAAGCATATAGCCCGCCCATGCTCAGCTCTGTGTCATTGGCAATGTCGCGCATGCTGGTCGCATGAAACCCTTTGCGGTTCGACAGGCGCAGCACCGATTCCACGATCCGCGAAAGCTTTGCTGCGGCCACATCTGGTTTGCGCACCTTGATCGTGTCCGCATGGCGTTCCAGCATTTGACGACACAGGGCATCCATCGACAAATCGTCGGTGATGCGGGCGTCAGGGATGGTCGATGTCCGTAGCGTCATGGGGTCTTTTCATAGGTGAAGTCTTGTGTATTGTAAATCTATCGAACGCTCGTTCGAAATATCTTTGGGGAGGAAGATATGCTGAAAGGACGCAAGGCGCTGGTCACTGGCGCATCAAGCGGGCTTGGTGCTCATTTCGCGCAGGTGCTCGCGGCGCAGGGGGCGGAGGTCACTCTGGGTGCACGTCGTTTGGCGGAATTGCAGGGCGTTTGTGAAAAGATCACCAATGGTGGCGGCAGGGCCAAAGCGGTGCGGCTGGATGTCACCGATGCAGCCAGCGTAACTGAGGTCTGCGCAGAGCCGTTCGATATCGTCGTGAATAACGCAGGCATTTCAGCGGCTGGACCTGCGATCGACTATGCGGAAACGGACTGGGACCGCACGATGGACATCAACCTCAAGGGCGCGTTCCTTGTGAGCCAGGCTGCCGCGCAAAAGATGAAGGACAACGGCGGAGGGTCGATTATCAACATCGCCTCTATCCTTGGCCTTCGGGTCGCTGGCGCGGTTGCAGCCTACGCCACGTCCAAGGCAGCTTTGGTTCAATTGACCAAGGCCACCGCTCTTGAATGGGCGCGGTATGGCATCCGCGTGAACGCGCTATGCCCCGGGTATATCGAGACGCCGTTGAACGCTGACTTCTTTGCGACCGATGCGGGGCAGGCGTTGATCAAACGTATCCCTCAGCGACGGCTGGGTCGGTTGCAGGATTTAGACGGGCCGCTCTTGCTGCTCGCGTCGGATGCGGGGGCCTACATGACAGGGTCCGAGATCGCCGTTGACGGCGGGCATCTGGTTTCATCGCTTTAAGGAGGGACACATGGATTTCACGATTGCGAAAGAGGTCGAAACCCTCCGCCAAGAGATCGCAGCGTTTGTGAACGATCGGATCATCCCGCTTGAAGGGGATCAGGCGAATTATGACGAACATGGCAACATCCATCCCGATCAGTTGGAGAGACTGAGAGCCGAGGCTAAGGCGCAAGGCCTGTGGTGCCTCCAACTGCGTCCTGAAACGGGCGGGCGCGGTCTGGGCAAGATGGGCATGGCGGTCTGTTATGAGGAAATGAACCGTTCGATCTTTGGCCCTGTGGTGTTCAATTCCGCCGCGCCTGACGATGGGAACATGATGGTGCTAGAGGCGCTTGGCACGCCTGAGCAAAAGGCCAAATGGCTCGCCCCGATTGTTGAAGGTAAAGTGCGCTCTGCCTTTGCGATGACCGAACCGCATCCGGGCGGCGGGTCTGATCCGGGGATGATGCTGACCCGCGCCGAACGGCAGGGCGATCACTACGTTGTTCATGGTCATAAGTGGTTCATTACAGGGGCCGAAGGGGCGGAGCATTTTATCCTACTTGCACGCACCTCTGATGATGCCCGCCGTGGCCATACGGCGTTTCTGTTCCACAAGGATCAACCCGGGTGGGAAATCACTCGCCGTATTCCGATCATGGGACCAGAGGAACATGGCGGCCATTGCGAGATCCGCTTTGATGGCCTGAAAATCCCTATCGAAGATGTCCTGATGGAAGAGGGTCGCGGGCTCAAAGTCACGCAAACCCGTCTGGGGCCTGCGCGTTTGACTCATTGCATGCGGTGGCTCGGCCTGTCGAAACGGTGTCTTGAGATCGCGACCGAATATGCAGAGCGGCGTGAGGGGTTCGGGCAGCGGCTTATCGACCGTGAAAGCGTGCAACTGATGCTGGGTGATCTCGCGATGCGGATCGAAGTAGGCCGTATGCTGGTGATGAAAGCGGCGTGGGAAATTGACCGCGGGAACTTTGCAAAGAAAGAGATTTCGATGGCAAAGGTGCAGGTCGCGAACATCCTTCATGATGCAGCGGATCGTGCAATCCAGATCAACGGGGCGCGTGGCTATTCAAAGGATACCGTTCTCGAATGGATTTACCGCTACGCCCGTCAGGCCCGTTTGGTAGATGGTGCGGATGAGGTGCATAAGATGGTGCTGACTCGTGATCTGATCGCCAATCGGCGCGATTTCTGGAAATGGTCGGTGGAGGGCGAATGATGTTTTCGGCATCACACCTTAGCCCATCGCAGGCGAACCATGTGCCGATGACACCGCTCGATATGCTCGACCGAACGGTGGCAGAGCAGCCAGACGCATTGGCCATCATTTGGGGCGAAAAACGGATCACTTGGTCAGAGTTCGACGCGATGGTGCAGCGCTTTGCTGGGCGGTTGCGTGATCTGGGCGTCGGCAAGGGTGATGTGGTCTCGGTCATCGCGGGCAATATCCCCGAAATGCTGGCCGCGCATTTTGCGGTTCCGACCTTGGGTGCGGTTCTGAACGCGATCAATACGCGTCTTGATCCCGAAACCGTGCAATTCATCGTCCGTCATTGCGAGGCGAAGGTTCTGATCACAGACGCACCTCGTGCCGATCTGGGGTGCGCATCGGATACGCTACCTGTTTATGTGTTTGGACAGGATTTCAACATCGCGTCAGGGCCATTGCCCGAACGGATCGATTGGCGCGGCGTGGTGACGGACGATTGGCAGCCGATTGCCTTGAATTACACGTCGGGCACGACAGGCAATCCCAAGGGCGTCGTTCTGCACCATCGGGGCGCCTATATGAACGCGCTCGGCAATGCGGATGCGTTAGGATTTGATCGCGATACGGTCTATCTCTGGACGCTGCCATTGTTTCACTGCAACGGATGGTGCCACGGCTGGGCGGTGACTTCTGCGGGCGGGACGCATGTTTGTCTCGACGGGGTGGACCCATCACAGGTCTACAGCGCGATTGAGGATCACGGCGTCACGAATTTCTTCTGTGCGCCTGTTGTACTCTACATGCTGCTCGACCACCCAGATCGGGTAAAACGGTCGGCTGCGTCGCGTCCTGTTAAGGTCGGCACGGGTGGCGCGGCTCCGACCTCTTCGCTGATCGAGAGGATGGATGCTTTGGCGTTCGATCTGTCACACCTCTACGGGCTAACGGAATGTTACGGCCCTGCGACGGTAAACCATTTACCGCAGAACTTGCGGGAGGCTGAGGCGGGCGTTCGGGCGAAATACCTCGCGTCCCAAGGTAAACGCCACACAACGGCCTGTGTCCTCAAAGTCTTTGATGAGGCCGACCAAGAGGTTCCGCACGATGGTGAAACGACAGGAGAGATCGTTTTGCGCGGGAACACTCTCATGGCGGGCTATCTGAAAAATCCCGATGCAACGGCCGAGGCTCTGCGCGATGGTTGGTTCCGAACGGGCGACCTTGCCGTTGTGTTGCCCGATGGCCGCCTGATGATCAAAGACCGTGCAAAGGACATCATCATTACGGGTGGGGAAAACGTATCATCGATTGAGGTCGAGGATGTTCTGCACCGGTGCGAGGCTGTTGCGCTGGCGGCTGTGGTGGCGGCCCCTCATGAGAAATGGGGCGAAACGCCCTGTGCGTTTATTGAGCTACGGGATGGTGGGACGATTGAAGAGGTGGAGGCGCACTGTCGTGAACACCTCGCTGGGTTCAAGCGGCCTCGTTATTTCGTGCCCCGTGCGATCCCGAAAACCGCTACGGGGAAGGTTCAGAAGTTCATCTTGCGCCAAGAGGCCAAAGAGCGATTTGGCGGAGGGGACCTGTGATGGATCAGTCGACCTTGCTTGGTTTTCTCGATGCGACATTTGGCGCGGCGGATTTATCTGAGCTGACCAAGATTTCGGGTGGCCAATCAAACCCGACATACTTTGTCACCCATGGCGATCGTCGCATGGTTCTGCGTAAACAACCCGATGGACCGATCCTAAAAGGCGCACATGCGATTGATCGTGAATATCGGGTGATGAATGCGCTCGGCGCCCAAGGGGTGCCAGTGCCCAAAACGATCCTGTTTCATGAGGATGCCGAAACGCTCGGCACGCCGTTCTATTTGATGGAGCGGTTAGATGGGCGGGTGTTTGAGGATTGTAGCCTGCCTGACATGACGCCTGATGAGCGTCGCGCTATCTATCTGGGCATGGCGGATGCGATGGCGAAAATGCACAGCGTGGTGCCGTCAGAGGCTGGGCTGGGGGACTATGGTCCGCCGGGGAACTACTTTGAACGGCAAGTGCGTCGGTGGTCGAAACAGCTCTTTGCATCGACTGGGGAGCCTATTCCTGATCTAGAGTTCCTCGCCAATTGGCTGACGGAAAACCAGCCCGACGATGACGGCGAACTGGCTGTGGCGCATGGGGATTTCCGTCTGGGAAACCTCATGTTCCATCCGACAGAGCCAAGGGTGATTGCGATCCTTGATTGGGAGCTGTCTACGCTCGGGCATCCAATGGCGGATTTGGGGTTCTGTTCGATGACATGGCATTCCGCGCCAGAGGAATACGGGGGGATATTGGGCCTCGATTGGGAATCTCTGGGTATCCCAACCAAAGAAGAGTTCGCTGCGCGGTATTATGAAACCGCGCGAACCTCAGCGCGGCTCAGAGATTTTCACGTGATCTTTTCACTGTTCCGCTTTGCCGTGATCTTTGTCGGTATTCGGGATCGCGTGGCCCAAGGCACTGCGACGGCGTCGAATGCCGCAGAGATGGCGCCGCTGGCGCGCGCATTCGCTAAACGGGCGCGTGAGTTGGTTGGTTAAACCCTAACGTAATATCAATTGGTTAAGTGGCACCTTTAAACTGATCGAGGTCAAAGCGCCTCGGTCCGATGATGATTTAGGTCTTGCATATAAGCGACCTGAGGAGATCACTGGTCGTAGGGCCAACTGAGCCAATGTCCGAAAGGGTTCCACCGTGAGCATTCTTTGTAGTCTACCGATCATTGCTGGTTTGCTATCGGGCTGTGGCGACGGAGCGTCCTTTGCGACGGGTTATGTCGAAGGGGACTACACCCTTGTTGCGCCCGTGAGCGTGGCACAAGTCCGCGAGATTACTGTGTCGCGGGGTGATCAGATTGACGCCGATACGGTGATGGTCGCGATGGAACGCCACGATGCTGAGATCGCATTGGCAGAGGCACAGGCGAATGTGGCGCAGGCAGAGAGCCAGCTTGCCAATTTGCAAGAAGGCGCTCGACCAGAGGAAATCGCCGTGATCGAGGCCAACCTTGCCTCAGCGAATTTGCAGGCGGACGAGGCGATCCGCGAACGGGACAGGCTAGAGCAGCTTTTCACCCGTGGTGTTGCCACAGACGCCCAGCGCGACGATGCAATTACGGCAGCACAGGTCGCTGCGTCCAAGGTGGCAGTTGTGTCCGCTGAATTGGCTGTGGCGCGACTTCCCGCCCGTCCGCAAGCCATCGAACAAGCCGAAGCTGTCGTTGCTGCGGCCAATGCCGCCTTGGATCGGGCCGAATGGCAGTTAGAGCAGCGCGAGTTATCGCTGTCGGTGCCTGTCACCGTGGTCGATATTCTGCGCCAAGAGGGCGAGATCGCAGGCCCAACTGCACCTGTATTATCGGTACTGCCTCAGGGCGCCGTGAAATTGCGCCTCTATGTGCCTGAAACGTCTTATGCGTTGATTTCAGTCGGGGATACGCTCGCGGTCGAATGTGATGGCTGCGCCGAGGGTCTGACCGCCACCATCAGCTACATCGCAAGTGATCCAGAGTTCACGCCGCCCGTCATCTACTCGATCGAGAACCGTCAAAAGCTGGTCTATTTGATCGAAGCTCGCCCGACATCTGATCACGACCTCAATCCGGGTCAGATCGTGAATGTGCGGTTGCCATGAGTGACCTCGCCATATCGGTCAGTGGCCTGACCAAGCGGTTCGGTGAAAAGACCGTGGTAAACAACGTCAGCCTCGACGTCCGCAAGGGCGAGATCATGGGGTTCCTCGGCCCGAACGGGTCAGGCAAAACGACGACCATTCGGTTGATGTGTGGGCTGTTGGAGCCTGACAGTGGCGAAGGCCGCGTTTTGGGCCATGATATCCGCACCGAGCGTCGCGCGATCAAACGCAAAGTTGGTTATATGACCCAACGGTTTTCGTTCTACGAGGACCTGACGATTGCGGAAAACCTGAGCTTTGTTGCGGGGCTTTATGGGATGTCGCCCAAACGGCAAGTCGTACGCGATACGATTGCTGATCTTGGCCTCACGGCGCGCAAGGATCAGTTGGCGGGGTCGCTCTCGGGTGGGTGGAAACAGCGGTTGGCCTTGGCGGCCTGCATCATGCACAAGCCTGCGCTGTTGATGTTGGACGAACCGACGGCGGGCGTTGACCCAAAAGCGCGGCGCGAGTTTTGGGACGAAATTCATGCCTTGGCGCATGGTGGTCTGACTGTCTTGGTGTCGACCCACTACATGGACGAGGCGGAGCGCTGTCACCGCATTTCCTACATCTCTTACGGTGATTTGATCGCGCAAGGCACCGTGCCAGAAGTTGTCCAAGGGGCGGCGCTCACGACCTATGTCGTGACAGGTGGCGACACGGCAAAAGCCGCGCGGCTCTTGCGCGGCGCTGCGGGTGTCGATCAAGTCGCACCCTTTGGCGCAACGCTGCACGTCGTTGGGCGCGATGCTATGGCTCTGAAAACCAGTGTTGATGCGGTTGCCGCCCAAACAGGGAGCCACGCGGAATTGTCCGACACCAGCCTCGAGGATGTGTTTATCCAACTGATGGGCGCGGCGCAGGACAATATGCAATGAACAGGTTCTTTTCGCTCCATCGGCTCGTCGCGCTCTTGATCAAAGAAATGATCCAGATGCGGCGGGATCGTGTGACCTTTGCGATGATGCTGGGTGTGCCGTTGATGCAGTTGATGCTCTTTGGGTTTGCGATCAACACCGATCCCAAAGCGCTGCCTGCTGCGCTCGTGTCCCCGACCCAAGACCGCTATACCCGTGCGATGGTCACGGCATTGGAACTGACGGGCTATTATCGGTTCATCGCCCCAAATGCGACCGAGGGTGAAGCCGAGGATATGATATCCCGTGGCGAGGTCGCCTTTGTCGTGACGGTGCCGTCTGATTTCGGGCGTCGGATTGAGCGGGGCGATCATGCGAGCATTTTGATTGAGGCGGATGCGACGGATCCGTCTGTGGCCTCTGGTGCGATCTCAACACTTAGCACGGTCGCGAATTCGGCGCTCTTGCGGGAGGCGGGGCAGGGTCAGGCTCCGTCGAATGGGTTAGAGATCATTGTGCACCGCCGCTACAATCCCGAAGGCATTACGCAATACAACATCGTCCCTGGTTTGCTCGGTGTGATCTTGCAATTGACGATGGTGATGATGACCGCGATGGCGCTGACGCGTGAGGTGGAGCGGGGCACGATGGAGAACCTCCTGTCGATGCCTGCAAATCCGCTTGAGATCATGCTGGGAAAGGTGGTGCCCTATCTCATCGTCGGCGCGGTGCAGGTCGTCGTCGTGCTGGTGTCTGCGAAATTGGTGTTCAACGTGCCGTTCGTTGGGTCGCTCTCACTCGTGCTTACTGGGGTATTCGTGTTCGTGCTGGCACTGGTGATCTTGGGGTATCTGTTGTCCACGGTGTCACGCACGCAGATGCAAGCGATGCAGCTTACCTTCTTTTTCTTCCTGCCATCGCTTTTGCTCTCTGGGTTCATGTTCCCTTATCGCGGGATGCCAGCATGGGCGCAGGTGATAGGCGAGATATTCCCGCTTACGCATTTCTTACGGCTCATTCGTGCTGTGATGCTCAAGGGGGCGGATTTTTCAGCGGTGGCTGGGCCGTTCTTTGCGCTGGTCCTCTTTGCCTTTGGTCTGGCTGTTCTGGCGCTCTTTAGGTTCCGCAAGACGCTCGACTGAGGATAAAACCCGCAGGCCAGTATGATTAACCCAATTAGGGTGTTGTTCGACGTTGCCCCCGTAGCATGAATAAGCTATCGCAGCGGCAAGCTAGCTAGGGGACTCTCATGACCAAGAAAAACGGCCTGACTTACGCAGACGCGGGTGTGGATATCGACGCAGGCAATACGCTTGTTGAACGGATCAAACCTGCCGCGAAACGCACTGCTCGTTCGGGTGTTATGGCGGGTCTGGGCGGTTTTGGCGCTCTGTTCGACCTCAAGGGTGCTGGCTATGAGGATCCGATCCTCGTTGCAGCAACCGACGGCGTTGGCACGAAACTTCGCATCGCGATTGATACGGGCAATGTCGACACCGTTGGCATCGACCTCGTTGCGATGTGCGTGAACGACCTCGTGTGTCAGGGTGCAGAGCCTCTGTTCTTCCTCGACTATTTCGCAACAGGTAAACTGGACGTCGACAGCGCAACCCGCATCATCAACGGCATCGCCAAAGGCTGTGAAGACAGCGGTTGTGCATTGATCGGTGGTGAAACTGCTGAGATGCCCGGCATGTATCACGATGGCGATTTCGACCTCGCTGGTTTTGCCGTTGGCGCGATGGAGCGTGGCGCTGATCTGCCGGCTGGCGTTCAGGTTGGCGACGTTCTCTTGGGTCTTGGTTCCAACGGTGTGCACTCGAACGGGTATTCGTTCGTGCGCAAGGTTGTTGAACTCTCTGGCCTCGGCTGGGACGCGGCGAGCCCGTTCTCTGACGGCACTTTGGGTGAGGCACTTCTCGCGCCGACCCGTCTTTATGTGAAGCAAGCACTGGCTGCTGTGCGGGCAGGGGGCGTTCACGCTCTTGCGCACATCACGGGTGGTGGTCTGACCGAAAACCTGCCGCGTGTTCTGCCTGAGGATATGGGCGCAACGATTGACCTGTCGTCGTGGGAACTGCCTGCGGTGTTCCGTTGGTTGGCTGAAACCGCCAACATGGAAGAAAAAGAACTGCTGAAAACCTTCAACTCTGGCATCGGTATGATCGTTGTTGTCGCGGCTGACCGCGCGGACGAAATCGCTGCGCTGCTGACTGCTGAAGGCGAAGCTGTGACCCGCATCGGCACCGTGACCGATCAGACTGGCGTGGCTTACACAGGCAAACTTCTGTGACCAAACGCGTTGCAATCCTGATTTCTGGCGGCGGCTCCAACATGGTGTCGCTGGTAAAGGATATGCAATCGGGCGATCACCCGGCGACGCCTGTTTTGGTTGTCTCAAACGTCGCTGATGCTGGCGGTCTGCAAAAGGCCGCTGATCTGGGCGTCGCAACCGCTGTCGTCGATCACAAACCGTTCGGCAAAGACCGCGAGGCATTCGAAGCCGAACTGACTCGCGTTTTAGAAGAGGCCCAGCCCGACATCATTTGTTGCGCGGGCTTCATGCGTATCCTGACCGAAGGGTTCACGAGCCACTGGGGCGGACGGATGCTCAACATCCATCCGTCGCTTTTGCCCAAATACAAAGGCCTGCACACGCACCAACGTGCGCTTGAGGCTGGCGATACGGAACATGGCTGTTCCGTGCATGAAGTGACGGCAGAGCTGGATGGTGGGCCGATCCTTGGTCAGGCAAAGATCGCGATTGAGGCGGGTGATACGGCCGATACCCTCGCTGCGCGTTTGCTGACATGGGAACACAAACTCTATCCTGCGGTCCTGCGTCGTTATGCGGTTGGGGATCGTACCCCGCTGTTTCTAGGGTAACTTTCCTTTGTCGTTGAATTGCCTTAAAGATATCGATCAAGAGCAGTTTACGGACTTAGTATGAAGACGATCACCACGACCGAGGCGCTGGCCGCCTTTTGCGCAGAAGCCGCCAAACGCCCCTATGTGACTGTCGATACAGAGTTTTTGCGTGAACGCACGTATTACTCCAAACTCTGCCTTCTGCAGATGGCCTATCAGGACGACGCTGGGTCGGACGCCGTTCTGGTCGATCCGCTGGTCGATGGTCTGTCGCTCGAACCCGTTTATGAGCTGTTCCGTAATACCGATGTCGTTAAGGTGTTCCACGCGGCGCGTCAGGACCTCGAGATTTTCTTTGTCGAAGGCGGCGTGATCCCTGAGCCTCTGTTCGATACCCAAGTTGCTGCGATGGTCTGTGGCTACGGCGAGCAGGTTGGGTATGAGACATTGGTCCGCAAGATCGCCAATGCATCGCTCGATAAATCGTCGCGCTTTACCGACTGGTCCCGCCGTCCACTGACCGATGCGCAGTTGACCTATGCCTTGGCTGACGTGACGCACCTGCGTGACATTTACGAAGTGCTGTCCAAACGCCTCGCCAAATCTGGTCGCGAACGCTGGGTGTCCGAGGAAATGGCCGTCCTCAAGGATCCAGACACCTATCGCACCCATCCCGAAGATGCGTGGATGCGCGTTAAGACCCGCACCAATTCGGGCAAATTCCTGTCGATCGTCAAGGAACTGGCGCGCTTCCGCGAGGACTTCGCCCAGACACGCAACATCCCACGCAGCCGTGTGTTTAAGGACGATGCGCTGGTAGAATTGGCCTCGACCAAACCTGAGAACGAAAAAGACCTCGCACGGTCACGTCTATTGCTGCGTGAAGCACGTAAGGGCGAGATTGCCGATGGTATCTTAGCCGCGGTGAAAGCTGGGATCGCGACCCCGCCCGAAAAGGCGCCAAAGCCTGATCTGACCCGTGAAAAGCTACAAGTGAACCCTGCGATCGCGGACCTTCTGCGCGTGCTGTTGAAAGCCAAAGCCGAAGAAGAAGGCGTTGCGCAAAAACTGATTGCGACCTCTGCCGACCTCGATGCGATTGCAGCGGGTGAACGCGATGTGCCTGCCTTGTCCGGCTGGCGTCGTGATGTCTTTGGCGAAGAGGCGTTGCTCTTGTGTCAGGGCAAGGTTGCGCTGGCGACCAAGGGCACCAATGTGGTGACGATCCGCCTTTAACGGCGGGCCGTCACAGTATTTCCAGAACCTTTGACGACCACGGATCGGATGCCTGCAAGGTCATCCGCCGACAGAACTGTTGCGGCTGTGATGGTGCGGGACGCGGTGGTGCCTTCGATTTCAAAGCGGGCAGGGCGTTCGACACGGAAGGCATAAGTCGCGGTGCCGTTCTGGATGCTCTCGAGGACCAGTTCTGCGTTGAAATAGCCTTGGGTCGGGGCAACGCCTGTCGCACGCAAGATCGCGCCCGATGGGGTTTGTGCGATTTCGGCGGATACCACCTGTGCGATCAGATCACGGCTGTCGACCACAATCACTTCGCGCCGCGTTGGAACCAGAGGTTCAGTGGCTTGCGGGGTCGTGGCAATTTCGGCTTCACGATCTTTGTTGAACCAATTCATCGGGTTCACGGGCGATCCTGCCAATCGGGAACACCCCGAAACTGTCAGAACCAGACAAGCAGCCATCCCGATAGGTCGCAACATTGGAATTTCCTTTCCCGTATCGTTGCCAAAGGGATAACGGGATTGAACCGAGTTGAAAAGCACCCTCTGGACGTTTCATGAGATGCCACCTAAGTCATGGGGCAACAGAAAGGACGCACTATGGCCACGCAAGCATTCGAAGACATCGCGGATACCTTTGATTTCCTAGACGACTGGGAAGATCGCTATCGTCATGTGATCGAATTGGGCAAAGCGATGCCGCCGCTTGAGGATGCGTTCAAAGTGCCCGCGACCAAGGTTGAAGGCTGTGCATCGCAGGTCTGGCTCGTGCCCGAGATTTCCGACGGTGTGTTTCGGTTCCGTGGGGAAAGCGATGCGATGATCGTGCGCGGCCTCGTGGCGATCCTTGGTGCGCTTTATAACGACGTGCCTGTGGCTGAGGTGCTCTCGATTGATGCCCATGCGGAACTTGGGCGACTTGGGTTGAACGATCATTTGTCGGCGCAGCGGTCCAATGGTGTGCGCTCTATGGTCGAACGTATCCGCTCGATTGCGGCGGCCGCTTAATCTAACGCCCATCTGTTAAAGAAAAACCCCGCCAGTGGCGGGGTTTTGTTTGTCTTAGAACGGGATCTCGTCGTCGATGTTCGATCCGCCGCCTTGGTTGCTGGAGCCACCCGACGAACGGTCGTCGTAGCCACCGTAACCACCATCAGCGGGCGGGCCATCGTAGCCACCGCCATTGCCGCCACCGTTGCCGCCGTCACCACGACCGCCAAGCAGGGTCAGGTTGCCGCCGTAGGGGCGCAGAACGACTTCGGTCGAATAACGGTCAGCACCGGATTGATCCTGCCATTTGCGGGTTTCCAGCTGGCCTTCGATGTAAACGGTCGAACCTTTGCGCAGGTATTGCTCTGCAATGCGGCCCAGCGCTTCGTTGAAGATCGCGACAGAGTGCCATTCGGTGCGCTCGCGACGTTCGCCAGTGTTGCGGTCTTTCCAGGTTTCCGACGTTGCGATGCGCAGGTTCACAACCTTGCCGCCGTTGGAAAAGGTGCGAACCTCTGGGTCACGGCCAAAGTTGCCGATGATGATAACTTTGTTCACGGATCCGGCCATGCCGCGTCCCCCTCGAATCTAAAAATACTGTTCCTGACGTTACATCACCCCAGCGTGGTTAATGAAACCCCAATATCGGGGCGGACGTCCTAAACTTCGGTCATAGACGCCTCTATCCGCAGGTCTAAGACGGGCATATGCAACCGCAGTGCAATACCAATGGTTGAGAAAGCAGGTCAATTGATCAGCAGCGGATCACGGTGATCCGTTCACACCAAATTCGGAGTTTACCCTATGACCTTCAAATCCATCCTCGCTGCATCTGTTCTCTCGTTCGCTGTTGCTGGTGCTGCAGTCGCAGGCTCGCCCGTGTCTGACGAAGTTAAAGCACAGGCAACCGCTGCCTTGACCGCGCAGGGTTACGAAGTGCGTTCCGTGCAAATGGAAGACGGCATGATCGAAGCCTACGCGATCAAAGACGGCAAAGCGTTTGAAGTCTACCTCGATGCAGACATGAACATCATCGAAGTCAAAAACTAATCACCTGCGGTTGGACGGCGCGAACTCCCTCTCGCGCCGTCCCCGTAAGTCCAGCATCAGGAGGCCACTATGAAAAACGTCAAAGTTTGGGACCCGCTTGTCAGGATATTTCACTGGTCCTTGGTGATCTGTTTTATTTCGAACGCATTGATCACCGATCCAGAATCCCAGCTTCACCGCCAGATTGGCTATGTGGTCGCAGGGCTGGTCGCATTTCGGATCATCTGGGGCTTTATCGGGTCGCGTCACGCGCGGTTCCATGATTTTCCGCCGAGCATCTCTGGCTCTGTTGGTCAGCTGTCTGACATGGCGACGGGTCGGAAACGGATCCACGTTGGTCATACGCCCCTTGGTGCGCTGATGATCTATAACTTGATTGTGACCCTGATCGGCATCGCGATCACAGGATATATGATGACAACCCTGCGGTTCTGGGGCATCGAGTGGGTCAAAGAACTGCATGAGATTTGCGTGACGTGGGCGGAATTTTCCGTGGTTGCGCATATCGCAGCAGTTATCTGGGAAAGCCGCCGCACGGGCGTCAACCTTCCCAAAGCAATGGTAACCGGATCAAAGACGCTCCCGACGGAAGTTTAAAGAATGTCCTCAAAGACCACGCCTGACGGAACGACACTCGGCCTTTTGGCTCTCATCGTAACCCAGGCGGCCTGTAGTGCGTTTTTCCTCTATGATGCAGTTGCGGACATCATTGCGGACGGTATGGCGGCCTTTAACGATGTGCTCTTGCATGTCGAAATGGTCGCCACGCTGTCGATGATCCTTGCGGTTATCCTCGAAGGACGGTTTCTGGTTCGGTTGTTGCGCCGAAATGCCCATGCTGAACGGGGGCTGTCTATTGCCTCGGGTGCTCTGCATGATTTGATGGAGCAGTATTTCCACGAATGGGGGCTTACGCCCTCCGAGGCTGATGTCGCCACCTTTGCGATCAAAGGGTTGGATATTGCCGAGATTGCCGAAGTGCGCGGAACGGCGGAGGGAACGGTAAAGACCCACCTCAATGCGATCTATCGTAAATCTGGGACCTCTGGGCGCGGCGCGCTGTTGGGGCTTTTGGTTGATGATCTGCTCGCGCAGCCGCTCATCGAACGCAAAGAACCGCCGAAGGACATGCCAAAAGCTAGCGGACTGGCCTAAAATGCACTAAGTTGCGCACCGAAATGGATGAGCCGAGGCCATTAATGCGTCATTTGAGTGTGTTAGCCGCTGTTGTGCTGTCAGCTATGGGAGCCGTGGCAGATGCAGACAGTGTGTCCACATCGTCAAGAATGGCATTGTTCCAGAGCCAAACAGCGATCCTCGATGGTCGCGCGGCAGAGCAATATTCTGACTCGGTTCGATTGCAGCCCGAAGAATTCCGCGTTCCTTCACTGAACGGTCCCGAATTTTTAGGCAGCTACAGCGGGCCATATCTCCAAATGGCGAGGTCCGCCGCGAGCCGTTACGGTATTCCATCGGGGCTCTTCCTGCGATTGGTTCAACAAGAGAGCGGTTGGAATCCCCGTGCGGTAAGCCCCAAAGGCGCGATCGGCTTGGCGCAGCTTATGCCGCAAACCGCGCGTGTTTTGGGTGTCGATCCGCATGACCCTGCTGAGAACCTAGAGGGTGGGGCGCGGTATCTGCGTCAGCAATATGATCGGTTCGGAAATTGGCGGCTTGCATTGGCGGCCTATAACGCAGGACCCGAAGCCGTGGAGCGTCATGGTGGCGTGCCACCCTATCGCGAAACCCGCAATTATGTGCGTGTGATCTACGGTAGCTAAGGCCGCGATGCCTTGCGGAATGCGCTCGGCGTTTGTTTGGTTTCACCCTGAAAACTACGGGTGAAATAGGCCGCGGATGAGAAACCCAGAAGTGTCGCAATATCTTTGACGGGCATTTTTGTTGTCTGAAGGAGCGCGCGGGCTTCGAACAAGATTCGATCTTGGAGCACCGAAATCGCTGATTTGCCGCAGGTTTGGTTACAGCACCGTGTGAGGTGCGTTGGCGTAACACCCAGCGATGCCGCGTAGTTTGAGACACCTTTACCCGACGCAAAATCTCGTTCGACCAAATCCGTATAAGCGGCCACCAGTCGCGCCGATGTCGTTGCTGCCCGCGCCATCGTGTCCTTCGGCGGATGGTCCGTCAGTTGCCGTTCAATGAACACCGATAGAATTCCCAGCAGATAGAGGGCCGCACGATTGTGACCTTCCTTGTCGGATTTCAGTTCGCGTTCGAGCGAGTCAACGTGAGAGATCAGTTCCTTTTGCGCAATGACGTCACGCAAGCGCATGTGCACGGGTTCTTCGGGCCAATCGCCTGCCATCGCGGATGGGATGGTCAGCATGTAACCAAAAACAGTCGGGCTGATTTCGTAGCTGTAAAGCGTATGCGCGGGGATAAAGATGACGTTGTTCGGGCCGTAGCCGCTGGTCAGGCCTGCAACTGTGACGCGACCTTGGCCTTTGGTGATGATGAGCAGTCGCGGGGTGGAGTGACTGTGCAGACACTCTGTCTTCCAGCGCGTTGCGGGCGTTGGTTGGTGCACGGCAGAGAGCGCAAGTCGATTTTCCAAATCGCTGAGAT
>JAYPVO010000015.1:0-21941 GCA_038134645.1 Paracoccaceae bacterium | reverse complement strand
AGCAAGTGTTGCAGGTGATGGACGACATGCGGTCGGCGGATGTGGATTTCCTGACCATTGGTCAGTACCTCCAGCCGACGCCGAAACACCACCGCGTTGATGCCTTTGTCACACCAGAGGAATTCGGCTCTTATGAAAAGTCGGCTTACGGCAAAGGGTTCCTGATGGTCTCGGCCACGCCGCTGACGCGTTCGTCCTATCACGCAGGCGACGATTTTGCCCGATTGCGGGACGCACGGAACAAGAAATTGGGCCTCGCCTAATCCTTCAAACGGTCCGCTTCGGCGGACCGTTTTACGTTTGGGGGTATAGAACGTTCGCGCGGTCCTCAAACGCCTTCACTATCCGCGACATCGCCTCGTTAAAGAACATGCCAGCCGCCCCTTGGAGCAGTTTATTCTTAAACTCAAAATCCACAGAAAACGCGACCTCGCAGCCGCCATCGACATCGCGAAAACGCCAGACGGAATTCAGGTGTTTGAATGGGCCATCGATGTAGGATGTGTCGATCTGCATTTTTTCGGGCCAGAGTGTGACGCGCGAGCCGAAGCTTTCGCGGAAGACTTTGAACGAAATCACGAGGTCGGCCAGCATGATCGAATGGTCACCGTGATCGGTGATCGACCGAATACGCGCACCCGCTGTCCACGGCAGGAACTTGGGATAATTCGCTACATCGCCAACCAGATCATACATCTGTTGCGCGGTGTAGGGCAGAACCTTTGTTTCGGCGTGGCTTGGCATTGTGGCCTCATCGGTTTTAACGCGTCTTTACTTACGGACCACAGCCCGCGATGCAAGGGGGCCATTTCGCCACATCACCAAAATCGACTTTGACATGAGCGGATGGTTTTCCGACAAAGAGGCGTAACAAACGGAGAGTCCGATGCCCAGCCGTCCTTATGTCATTGACGAGATGATTTCCGCAAAGGCCATTGCCGCCCGTATCGAAGCTCTCGCTAAGGTGATTGAGACAGAGTTTGCGGATACAGACAAACTGGTCGTCGTTGGCCTCTTGCGAGGGTCGTTCGTGGTTATCGCGGATTTGGTGCGCGAGATTGGACTGCCGATTGAGGTCGATTTCCTCGAGGCCTCGTCTTATGGCGACGGGATGGAGAGCAGCCGCGAAGTTCGCATCCTTAAAGACCTACGTGGTCAGATCGAAGGGCGCGATGTTCTGGTGGTCGAGGATATCATCGACACAGGTCACACGCTGTCCAAGGTGACGGAGTATCTTAACACCCGCAAACCAGCGCGGCTTCGCACGATTGCGCTCTTGGATAAACCAGCGCGGCGCGAGGTGCCGTTTAAGGCGGATTGGACTGGGTTTGAAATTCCTGATGAATTCGTCGTGGGCTACGGTATCGACTTTGCCCAGCGGAACCGAAACTTGCCGTTTATTGGGTCGGTGAAATTCGTACAGGACTAAATGAAAAGGGGGCCAAACGGCCCCCTGATCGTTTTAGGAGTTCAGTTCGTAGGCGCGTTCGCCATGAACAGAGAGGTCGAGGCCGTTCGTTTCGGTCTCAAGATCAACGCGGATCGGGAAGATCAACTTCAGCACGTAGATGATGACCAGCGTGCCAACGACGGTGAAGATACCGACGATCGCGAGAGCACCGAGCTGAGCCGTCCAAGTGGCAGCGCCAAAGACAGCGAGCATGATTGTGCCGAAGATGCCGCCAATACCGTGAACCGCGAACACGTCGAGCGAGTCGTCGATTTTCAGTTTGTCACGGATCAGGACAACGGCTTCTTGGCAGAGGATGCCAGCGACGCCACCGATGATCAGCGCTTCGATCGGGCCGACAGAGCCAGCCGCAGGGGTGATCGATGCAAGACCAGCAATCGAACCTGTCACGATAGAAACAAGCGACGCGCGGCCGAATTTGATACGTTCCCAAAGCGCCCAAGTCAGCGAAGCGGTCGCAGCCGAGAGGTGGGTCACAGTGATTGCCATCGCAGCCGAACCATCAGCGGCAAGAGCCGAACCACCGTTAAAGCCGAACCAGCCAACCCAGAGCATGCCAGCGCCGATAAATACGAGGCCAGGGTTGTGCGGAGGGGTGTGTTTGGTTTTGCGCGGACCGAGGACCAGCGCGAGAAGAAGCGCCGCAAGGCCAGCGGTTTCGTGCACAACGATACCACCTGCAAAATCGACAGTGCCCATCTCCGCAAGGAAACCACCGCCCCAGATCCAGTGCGTGACGGGAGCATAAATCAACAGCATCCAAGCTGCCGAAAACGCAAGCACGAACCCAAAGCCGATACGTTCGACATAGGCGCCGATGATCAGGGCAGGGGTGATGATTGCGAAGGTCATCTGGAAGGCAAAGAACAGCACTTCGGGGATGGTGCCCGAGACGGTGTCTGCATCAACGCCAGCGAGGAACATCTTGGACAGACCGCCCCAGAATGCGCCTTCGCCACCGAACGCGATAGAGTAACCAGCGACAAGCCACAGAACGCTCATCAGACAGGCGACTGCGAAACAGTGCATGAACACGCTAAGTACGTTGCGGGCGCGAACAAGGCCCCCATAAAACAGTGCAAGGCCCGGCAGTGTCATGAATAGCACAAGCGCAGTGGCCACAAGAATCCAGGCGGTATCCGCTCCGTTCATTGTCCCCTCCAGAATTGGGATTTCCCGTTGATGGTGGGCAAAGGCAGGATTCGAAGTGCTTAGGAAAGGCGCAATTGCGGAATATGGTGATAAAATATTCAGCAGTTTTGCAAATGATTAAATATTAGGCAGTCAGATCGCAGTAAGATTAAAATCAGGGCAGCACTGAATCCGCGGCCTCAAGCAAGAGATCAAGCGCATGATCGCACGCAGCCTGCCGAATTTTATCTCGCCCCAAGGCGCCGAACTCGATCGTTTCGGTCTGCGTTGCTGTGCCGTTGGTGATCCCAAAGCAGACACGGCCTTCGGGTTTGAAGTCTGATCCGCCAGGTCCAGCGATCCCTGTGATCGACACAGCGAGCGTTGCGTTAGAGTTGGTCAGCGCCCCGCGACACATCTCTTCTGCGACCTGCTCACTCACGGCACCAAAGGCATCAAGCGTCGCGGATGACACGCCCAACATCGCCATCTTCGCGTCGTTGGTGTAGGTGACAAAACCCCGATCAAAGATTGTCGAGCTGCCCGCAATATCGGTAATTGCAGCAGACACCATCCCGCCTGTGCAGCTCTCGGCCGTGGCGATAACAATACCTTTTGCGCGTGCAACTTCGAGAAGGCGGGCGGCACGGCTCACATCAGCACCATATGAAACAGGGCAGCAAAACCGATGGTCACAATCGCAGCAAAGACACCCGCAATTACGTCATCGAGCATAACGCCCATCGCGCCGCCTTTGCGATCTGCCCAACCGACAGGTCCGGGCTTTGTGATGTCGAACAGGCGGAAGAAGATGAACGCACAGACCCAACCCGGCCAGAGGCGCGTCACATCGACGTTCATCATCGAGGCACCGTAGATCACAGGAGCAAGAGCAATCCATTGCCCGACAACTTCGTCGATCACCACCTCGGACGGGTCATGGTCTTCTTTTCCAGCGATGTATTTGTCTGTGAAATAAACCCCTTTCACAAAACCAGAGAGGATCGCAAAGGCGAACAGCCAGACGCCGCCGATTTGATAGACCAGCCACGCAAGCGGCAGAGCGGCGAGCGACCCCCAGGTCCCAGGGGCAGGGCGCAAAAGGCCCACATAAAAGACCGTGACGGTGAGACGGGTCAGTTCTTTCATAGTTTCACCAAGGTTGCTGTTGCGATGGATGCGATGCCTTCTTCACGCCCCGTAAAACCGAGCCGTTCTGATGTGGTTGCCTTCACGCTGACGCGCGCTTCATCAAGCCCCATGATCCGTGCCATTTCCGCTTTCATCGCCGCAGCGTGCGGGCCAACCTTTGGCCGTTCGCAGATCAGCGTGCAATCGACGTGGGTGATGGTAAAGCCATTTTCACGTGCCAAAGCGCAAGCGTGCTCGAGGAAAATGTAGCTGGCTGCACCTTTCCATTTCGGATCAGAGGGCGGGAAATGCTGACCGATGTCACCCATACCGAGCGCACCATAGATCGCATCAGTGACAGCATGCATGCCGACATCCGCGTCGGAATGACCCTTAAGCGCCTTGTCATGCGGAATTTTCACGCCGCAGAGCCAGACATGATCGCCGTCCTCAAAAGCGTGAACGTCAAATCCGTTGCCCGTGCGAATATCCATATCAGCCCTCAGTATCGCTTCGGCTCGTGCGAAATCTTCGGGAGCCGTGATTTTAATGTTCGTCTCGTCGCCTGCTACAATGGCAACGTCAAGCCCAGCCCGCCGTGCGACCTCAACATCATCGGCGGCATCGCCATCTAGGTCGCGATGGGCGGCAAGGATAGCATTGTAGTGAAACCCTTGAGGTGTCTGTGCTCGGTATAGGCCATTGCGGTCCTGAGTGCCGATCACGGTTCCGGCATCCCCACGCCAAAGGGCATCCGTCACCGCAAGTGCAGGCGCAGCGGCGGGGTAGGTTTCCAATGCCGAAGTGACGCGATCAATAACCGCCTGAGGCACCAAAGGGCGCGCCGCATCGTGGATCAATACGAAATCAGGAGCCGCGTCAGCCATCGCCTCGAGCCCTGCACGAACGGAGGCAGCGCGGGTCGCGCCACCCGCTACAAAGCGGCAGCCCGCCAGTTCAGCCGCGCGATCCATGTCATCAGGGTGTAGAACGACAACAATCAGGTCACAGCTAATGAAGCGAGCAATTGACCGCGTGAGGATCATCTCGCCAGCGATGCTTCGCCATTGCTTAGGAATGTCGCCGCCAGCTCTGACACCGCGTCCCGCCGCCACAATCAATGCTGCTGTTGTCATTAAAACCTCGGTTTGTTTCGCCCAGTCTTAAGCCGCCAAAGCGGGCCACGCAAACCATGATAGCTTTGCAGGCATTTTGATTAATATTTAGGCAAACACAGGCAAATGCCTAAATAATATCGCTGATTTCATTGTGGCGAAGGGTCAAAATGGCTAGATCAGAACCGAACGCTCAACAAATAGGCAAACTTTGTGGTTCGGAACGATTCCTTATTGATTGGTGATGTGGCCCTGTCTCCGACGGTGGCGCTTGCTCCGCTTGCGGGGATCACGGACCTGCCGTTTCGCCAACTCGTCGGTGAATTCGGTGCGGGTTGGGTCGTGTCCGAAATGGTGGCCAGTCAGGAAATGATCCAAGCGAAACCCGGTGTTCGTGAAAAAGCCGAACTCGGGTATGATCAGGCCAATACCGCTGTCCAGATCGCAGGGCGTGAAGCCTATTGGATGGCAGAGGCCGCACGTCTGATCGAAGCCAACGGTGCGCGGATGATCGACATCAACATGGGATGTCCTGCGAAAAAGGTGACGAACGGTTACTCTGGCTCTGCCTTGCTCAAGGATTTGGACCACGCACTGACATTAATCGAAGCGGTGGTCGGAGCCGTCTCTGTGCCTGTCACACTCAAAACGCGGTTGGGTTGGGACGATGCCTTGTTAAATGCGCCCACGCTCGCCAAACGTGCCGAGGACGCGGGGATCAAGATGATCACCATCCATGGCCGCACACGTTGCCAGTTCTACAAAGGTAAAGCTGATTGGGATGCTATCCGCGAAGTGAAGAACGCGGTGACGATCCCTGTTATCGCCAATGGCGACATCGTCGACAGTGTATCGGCCAAAGACGCACTTGATCGGTCTGGCGCAGATGGCGTGATGATCGGGCGGGGCGCTCAAGGGCGGCCTTGGGTCTTGGCTCAAGTTGCGGCGAAACTATCAGGTGTAGATGGCCCAGCCACGCCGACGGAATCTGAATTTATAGACATGGTTTCAAAGCATTACGACGCAATCCTGTCATTTTACGGGATCGACCTAGGCGGTCGCGTCGCGCGCAAACATTTAGGTTGGTATATGGATCAAGCCGCACCGAGCGCAGACCTACGCCGCGCTGTCTTGACGGAAAAATCACCTGATAAGGTGCTTCGTCTTTTGCCAGATGCACTATGTGACATGGAAAGAACCGCAGCATGATCGGTGATCAGAACCTCTGGAATTCGCTCCCTGTTCCCGCATTGCTGCTGGGTGGGGATGATACCATCATCGACAGCAATCCCGCCGCTGAGAGCTTTCTCAACCTGTCGTCCAAGGCACTGACAGGCGCGAATGTTTGGGAAAAGGTGATGATCGATGCGCCGATCGAAGAGGCCTTTGAACGCGCGCGGAAATACAAAACGTCACTCTTTGTAAACGACATTGATGTGGGGTCGGGTGAGCGGCCTCCGATGCAATGCAACATCCAGTTTTCACCGCTTCAAGGTGCCGAAGACCAGATGGTCATGATGATCTCTCCGCGTGAAATCGCGAGCCGCATGACGATTAACACGTCATCAGGAAAGGCTGCTAAGTCCGCGATTGGTATGGCGGAAATGCTCGCCCATGAGATCAAGAACCCGCTGGCTGGGATCACGGGTGCTGCGCAGTTATTGTCGATGAACCTCAATTCCGAAGATCAGGAAATGACGGATCTGATCGTCGATGAATGTCGCCGCATCGTGAAACTCTTGGAGCAGGTCGAGCAATTCGGGAACCTGCGTCCTCCCGTGGCAAAACCCGTCAATATTCACGACATTTTGGACCGTGCACGGCAATCGGCTTCGGTCGGGTTTGGCGCGCATATGATGTTCGTCGAGGATTACGACCCGTCGCTACCGCAAACGATGGCGGATGCGGACCAGCTCCTTCAAGTCTTCCTGAACCTACTGAAAAACGCGTCCGAGGCGGGCAGCGCAGGCGGCACCATTCGGTTGCGGACCTTCTATGATCCGTCGCTCCGTGTGCGTCGACCTGACGGCACCCATGCACGGTTGCCACTTCAGATCGAAGTGATCGACGACGGCCCCGGTTTGCCGCCAGAAATTGCCGCTGATGTATTTGAACCCTTTGTGTCTGGACGAGAGAACGGAACGGGTCTCGGCCTCGCGCTGGTGTCGAAATTGATCGGCGATGTCGGCGGGTGGATTTCTGTGGACTCTGTCCCTGGACGCACCCTGTTCCGAATTTCACTCCCACTTGCGCCCAAAGACCTTCAATCGAATAACGGAGAGACCTAATGGACGGCACAGTCCTCGTCGCCGATGACGACCGCACAATTCGCACCGTTTTGACCCAAGCGCTGACACGGGCTGGCTGTAAGGTCCATGCCACGTCGTCGATCGTGACGCTGATGCGTTGGGTCGAAGAAGGGAAGGGCGATCTGGTTATTTCCGACGTGATCATGCCTGACGGAAACGGTCTGGAGCAGTTGCCCAAGATCGCAGAGCTACGCCCAGGCCTGCCTGTGATCGTGATTTCGGCACAGAACACCATCATGACGGCGATCCAAGCGGCCGAAGCAGATGCCTATGACTATCTGCCGAAACCGTTCGACTTGCCTGACCTGATGAAACGTTCGGCGCGCGCGCTGGAAGTCAAACGCCGCGCGCCTGCGCCGCGTAGTGACAGCGATGAGCGCACGGGTGATTTGCCGTTGGTGGGGCGGACAGCTGCGATGCAGGCGCTATATCGGCTCGTCGCACGTGTGATGAACACGCCGCTTCCCGTCCTGATCACGGGCGAAAGCGGAACGGGTAAATCGCTGATTGCCCGCGCGATCCATGACCTTTCCGACCGTCGTAGCCTGCCGTTCGTTGTCGTTGCACCATCTGATCTCGAAGGCATGGATGGACCGAGTGCAGTTATCGCCCGCGCCAAAGGTGGATCGGTCCTGTTCGATGAGGTCGGCGACCTCAGCCACGATGCCCAAGCGCGAATTGTGCGGATGCTGGACGCTTTGGGCGAAAACGCACCGCGGATCATGGCGACGAGCCAGATCGACCTGATGTCACGGATGGAGTCCGGAGAATTCCGCGAGGACCTGTTCTATCGTCTTTCGGGCGTGACAATCGCCGTCCCATCGCTGCGCGAACGGGTTGATGACGTTGCGATCCTTGCCGAACACTTCCTATCGAAATCAGAACGCGATGGCATGCCCGCACGCCGTCTGTCCCAAGGGGCTCTGGATTTGGCTCGCGCCTATAGTTGGCCCGGAAACGTCCGCCAGTTGGAAAACGCCATGCGCCGATTGGTGGCAACCGCCGCCGAAGAAGAAATCACGCGTGGCGAAATGGAGATGATCCTCAATAACCAGCCCGCGATGGAGCCGCTGCGTAGTGGGGACTCTGGTGACAAACTCTCCGCTTCGGTGAGCAAACATCTTCGGCGCTATTTCGACTTGCATGGCGGCGTGCTGCCTCCGCCGGGCTTGCACCAGCGTATTTTGCGCGAAGTTGAGACGCCACTGATCGAAATTGCCCTCGACGCAACGGGTGGCAATCAAGCGAAATGCGCCGATCTTCTCGGGATCAACCGAAATACACTTAGAAAGAAGATCACAGAGCTCGATATTCGCGTGACTCGGCGCCGCAAGTTGATGTAAATTCGCCACACAACAGTGGCGGAAGAGTCGCAATGACCTTTTGACCACATAAGGCGGTAGCGGGGAAAACCTCGCAATTTACAGGACGAGCGGGTGCAACACTCCCTCTTGGGTCAAATCCTCGGCCAGTTCAGCTGGTGGAGACGGAAGCGTTCAGTCCAGAACGCAGCAACGCTCGGATTGGTTCTGCTGGGGCCGGTTCTGGTGGCTTTGACCTTTATTGTTTTGGGTCCACTGGATCAGGGTGCCGCTGACAATTCGCTCCGCCTCGTTCTCCTTGCCGACTTTGTTTACATCCTCGTCGTGGCTTCGCTGGTCATGCAGCGCGTGGCCAAGATGGTTGCCGCACGGCGCGCGCGGTCCGCTGGCTCTCGTCTTCACCTTCGTCTCACAGGTGTTTTCGCGCTCTTAGCGCTGATCCCAACAGTCATGGTCGCAATCTTTGCGGTGCTTTCCATCAACATGGGCCTAGAGGGGTGGTTTTCTGAACGGGTGGGCAACGTTCTCAACAGCTCACTTTCCGCGGCTCAGGCCTACAAAGAAGAGCACCGTCGTGAGTTGACCCGAGATGGTGAAGCGCTCGCCGCCTACCTGAACCTGAAACGTCAAGCGACGCCCTTTATGACCGATGGTCAAATTCGCGAAGCACTTGCGGCCGTTCAACCGCAAATCGACCGAACACTGAGTGAAGCATTTGTCATTGATAGCGCAGGGGATTTCCGTGCTCGTGCGGTCGGATCATATGAATTTGACCTCGAACGCCTGACGCCAGACGAGATCGCCGTATCGGACATCGACGGACAGTTGTTGATTGAGGACTGGGACAACAACGAATTCCGTATCGTCATTCCTTTAGAAAGCTATCTCGATCGGTATCTCTACGTCAGTCGAGCCGTCGACGGTAGTGTTCTGTCCCTTCTTGATGAAACCGAGCAAACTGTCGGGCTCTACAACCAGCTAGAAAAGGACCGCGGGCGGCTCTTTTTTGAATTCGGCCTCGTCTACCTTGGTTTTGCGTCCATTCTGATCCTCGCAGCGATCTGGCTGGGCCTTTGGTTTGCTGAACGCCTCGCGCGGCCCGTTGGGCGACTTGTGACGGCCTCGCATCGCGTCGGTGAAGGGGACCTAGATGTGCGCGTGCCCGAGATTGTCGGCGACGATGAAATTGCGCAATTGGGTCGTGATTTCAACAAGATGACCGAACAATTGAAAGCACAACGCACCGAGCTTCTGGAAAACACACATCAAATCGAAGAACGCCGCCGTTTGTTCGACTCTGTGCTGGGTTCGATTACGTCTGGTGTGATTGGACTCGATCCGAATGGAAATATCAGCTTTGTGAACCGCTCGGCGCGCCGATTGCTCGACATCGACAGCATGCAAAAAGATGTGGCCTTGTCGGTTGCTGTTCCCGAATTTGGGCCCGTCCTGACTGCGCTCAGGACCGAAGGGCGTGAAGTCGTTCAAGAGCAATTGAATTTGATAAGATCCGGAAAACAGGAAACTTTGTTGGTTCGCATGGGGACGCGTCGCGGCCAAGCCCTGACTGATACGGATGCCGAACTCGAAGGATACGTAGTTGCGTTCGACGATGTGACTGACCTTGTGACTGCTCAGCGGACTGCGGCATGGGGTGATGTGGCGCAACGCATTGCGCATGAAATTAAGAACCCGCTCACACCGATCCAATTGTCGGCAGAGCGGATCAAACGCAAGTTTTCACCTAAACTTGGCGATGAAAGCGATAGCCTAACGCAAATGACTGACGTTATTGTGCGTCAAACCAATGACTTGCGGCGCATTGTTGATGAGTTTTCGAAGTTCGCTCGGATGCCCGAACCCGTTAAAACGGCATTTGATTTGGTGAAGCTGCTGAAGGATTCCGTTGCACTTCAAGAGGTTGGGCAACCTTCTGTCAAATTCGTGAGTGCGATACCGACTGAAGTGGTTGATGCAGAGATCGACCAGACGATGATCGGGCAGGCTTTGACAAACCTGATCAAAAACGCGGGCGAAGCTATTGAAACACGTCAAGAAAAGCTGGGTTCGGACTTTGCTCCAGAGATCCACATTACGATGACTGTGGAGGGCAACAAGGCGCGGATCAATATCTCTGATAACGGGATTGGGCTGCCCGAAGATCGGGCGCGTTTGTTCGAACCCTATGTGACAACCCGCGACAAAGGCACCGGACTGGGGCTGCCGATTGTCCGCAAAATTATCGAAGAACATGGCGGCACTCTCACGCTAGAGGACGCTGAAAGCTATGACGGCACGGGCCATTTTGGCGCGATGGCTGTGATTGAATTACCTGTGCTGGCGGTTGCTCCGCTTGGCCAAAAAACGTGAGTTTATGAGGGACTTATGGGCGATATTTTGATCACCGATGACGAACGCGATATTCGCGAACTGATCTCGGATATTTTGAAAGACGAGGGGTTTTCGACCCGAATGGCTGCCAATGCCGATGAGTGCATGGGCGCTATTGCTGCGGAGAAACCTGCGCTGATGATCCTCGATATCTGGTTGAAAGACAGTCACATGGACGGGATCGATATTCTGTCCAAAGTGAAGAAAGACCACCCCGAGATCCCGATTGTCATTATTTCAGGTCATGGCAACATCGAAATTGCTGTGGCTGCGATCAAACAGGGCGCTTACGACTTTATCGAAAAACCGTTTAATATCGATCAGTTGTTGGTCGTGATTAAACGCGCAATGGAGGCATCACGTCTTCGTCGCGAAAACCTTGCATTAAAGCGCTCGGATGGACCTGCCGCGGAAATGCTTGGAGAGAGTGCGACCTTCCGCATCATGAAAACCCAGTTGGATAAGGTAACAAAATCCAATGGTCGCGTGATGCTAACAGGTGGACCGGGCGCAGGCAAAGAGATTGCGGCGCGTTATATCCACGCGAATTCAAACCGTGCTGATGCTCCGTTTGTTGTGGTGAGCTCTGCATCCATCGATCCAGATCGTATGGAAGAAGTTCTATTCGGTCGCGAAGGAACCGAACGCGGCCTCGAAAAAGGCCTGCTCGAACAGGCGAATGGCGGTGTCATTTATTTCGACGAAATCGCTGATATGCCATTGGGAACGCAGACGAAAATCCTTCGTGTGCTTGTCGACCAAAAGTTCTCTCGTGTTGGCGGGACTGATGTGATCGAAGTGGACCTACGGGTCATTTCGTCAACCAATCGTGACCTAAACGCCGAGATTGGAGCGGGCACGTTTAGGCAAGAACTCTATCACCGTCTGAACGTTGTCCCGATCGAGGTTCCGACTTTGGAAGAGCGTCGTGATGATATTCCGCTCTTGGCTGAGCATTTTATCGCGGAATTGAATAAGACGCAGGGCTTACCAATTCGTGCACTGTCTGAGGACGCTCGTGCGATGCTCCAGACGATGATTTGGCCTGGTAACGTCCGTCAGCTGAAAAACGTGATCGAACGCGTTTTGATCCTCGGTGATAGCTCTGAACCGATCAGTGCCAAAGAGCTTCCTAATGTCGAAGAAAGTGCCGCGACCGAAGGGCGTATCGTGCTTTCGGGTGCTCTGGCGACTTTGCCACTGCGTGAGGCTCGTGAATTGTTCGAACGGGAATATCTGCTGACCCAGATTAACCGCTTTGGCGGCAATATCAGCCGGACGGCGTCTTTTGTGGGAATGGAGCGGTCCGCGCTGCACCGCAAACTCAAATCACTGGGCGTTGTTACGACCAGCAAAGCGGGCGCGCGGATCGCCCAAATCGAACAGGACTAAGTCCCGTTAAAACGTCGATAGGATGGCACGCAGATTGTTTTCGATACTGCGTGCCGCATCCTGAGCACTATTGCGACATGTGTCGCGCAGCATGAAATATACCTCAGGCCCTGAGGCAACAAAGACCATGTCACACGCCTGATAGAACGACGTCCCCAATCGTGTGCGCAATGGGTCCATTGCAAGACGGATCAAGGCAAGGCGACGAGCGGCATAGGGCACTGTCGAGGTGTCAGAATTCGCCGCAGACGCCAGTTTTTCCTGCGTTTTTGCGATGAACAACCGATACCCAGCCTCGTTACGGGCCACGAATTCAACGACGATTTTGTTGGCGAGGATCACGCGGTCAGCAACTGATAGATCATCCGTGCAGACGGACTGGAATTGCTGAATAAAATCGGCTTGTGCACCAATATCTTGGCTGGTCACAGCCTCAAGCTTGAGCGTTTCGGGGTTCGGGAAATAGCGGTAGGCGGTCGCGGTCGAAATACCTGCGCGTTCCGCAACAGAGGCCACCGTTACGGTGCTCTGCTCCGCCATCAATTCGCGAGCCGCAACCAAGAGTAGGTTTCTGGTTTTAGCTTTTTGGGCCACCCGCCCCGTGGATTGAACCATTGATCTGTGCAACTGAGACATCACTAAACTCTTCTTACCTGATAAATTTGCGCGAATTTTATCCTTACAATTCAAGCGATACGATAGGTAATTGAACACACGCATGGGTATGGTAGGGAATACCTTACCTGCGCGTCAAAAGGTGGGCTTCCATTGACCCTTTCTTGCGCATCTGCCACTTGTATCTCGACAACGATATTCAGGAAGTTCGGTCATGAAAGTTATCATTTGTGGCGCTGGTCAGGTTGGTTGGCAAATTGCGCGACACCTGTCATCGGAGCGAAACGATGTAACGGTCGTTGATAACAACGCAGAGCTGGTTCGCCGCGCGACAGAGACACTGGACGTGAACGGTGTCACGGGTCACGCGTCATATCCGGACGTGCTCGAGCGGGCAGGGGCGCGTGATGCCGAAATGATCATCGCAGCGACCCATTCGGATGAGGTCAATATGGTCACCTGTCAGGTGGCCCACTCTGTCTTTGCCGTTCAGCGTAAAATCGCGCGTCTTCGGGCACAGAGCTATTTGGACGCGATTTATTCGGACCTCTATCGTCGAGATCATTTGCCAATCGACGTGGTCATTAGCCCCGAACGCGAAGTCGCCGAGGCCGTATTGCAGCGCTTGTCCTCGCCAGCGGCATTCGACACCGAGAACTTCTTTGACGGCAAAGCACAGCTGTTGGGCATTACCGTGCGTGACGATTGCCCCGTTATCAACACACCCTTGCGGCAGTTGACCGATCTGTTCTCGACGCTTCGCGCGATTGTTGTTGGTATTCGGCGCGATGGAACGCTGTTTGCGCCTGCACCCAACGATCAGATTTTCCCAGGTGATGATGTTTACGTTTTCACCAGCTCAGACGATGTGACGCGGACGCTCGAGGTGTTCGGGAAAACCAACGTAAAGCAAGAGCGGGTGGTCATCATCGGTGGCGGCAACGTTGGGCTTGCGGTGGCGCGTGCCTTGGAGTCCAGCACGGACCGTGTTCGGGTAAAGGTCATCGAGAAAAATCGCGCGCGGGCTGAGATCGCTGCGGATTCTCTTGAACGCACGATTGTGCTGCACGGTGACGGCCTAAACGCAGCACTGCTGGAAGAGGCAAATGTGAGCAGTGCCGACGCCGTTCTGGCAATCACCGATGACGATAAGACAAACATGCTGGCGGCGGTGCGTGCGAAATCGCTCGGCGCGGGGATGTCGATTTGTTTGACCAACGATCCAACCTTGGTTCCGCTGATGGGGCCACTTGATATCGACGCTTACATCAACCCACGCGCAACAACAGTTTCGTCGATCTTGCGTCACATTCGCCACGGCCGCGTCCGCGCTGTTTATTCGATTGGCGATGCTGAGGCTGAAGTTATTGAGGCGCACGTCCTCGGCACCTCGCCGATTTCGGGTCAACGTATCCGCGACATCGATTTCCCAGAAGGCGTTCTGGTTGGCGGTATCTTCCGTGATCGCAAATACTTCAAACCGCACGGCGATCTTCGGGTCGAAGAGGGCGATATCGTTGCGATCTTTGCAATGACGCCAGATGTTCCAGCGGTGGAGCAATTGCTTCAGGTTTCGATTGATTTCTTCTGATGCTTAAGCGGATCACAGACCTTCCGTTTTTTGTGCTCCTTATGGGGATTTCGTCGCTGGCGATGATTGCGCCTGCGGGGTTTGCCTTATCGCATGGGCATCACGCGATTGCGCGTCCGTTCTTTTATTCGATGATCCTGTTCATGTTGCTTACGACCCTGATCGGGTTCGCAACACATGGCCAGCAACCGCGCCGCGTAGCGCGTAGCCACCTGATCACGCTGGTGGGCGCCTACCTGATCCTGCCCATTCTTCTCGCCGTTCCATTTTACGAAGCGCACGGTCGCACAACCTTCTTTGATGCATGGTTCGAGATGGTGTCGGATTTCACCACCACGGGGTCCACACTCTATGACAGTCCGTGGCGGATGAATGCGGCGCTGCACCTGTGGCGGGCAATCGTGGGCTGGATGGGTGGACTGTTTATCTGGATCACTGCTGTCGCGATCCTTGCACCGATGAACTTGGGCGGGTTTGAGGTTCGCAATGCTGGTGCGCCACAGGGCACAGTGCAGAGTTTCGTCCAAATCACGCGGGTCGCAAACACGTCCGAGCGTTTGACTCGGTACACCCTGCAACTTGCGCCGCTTTACATCGGGCTGACCTTTGCGCTTTGGGTTGGTCTTTCGGCTGTTGGGGATCGCCCGTTTGTCGCGCTGATCCACGCGATGTCCACAATGTCTACCTCGGGGATTTCCGCGACGGGCGGTCTGTATTGGGCCAAGGGCGGTATCCTTGGCGAAGTGCTGATCTTTGCCTTCATGTTCTTTGCGGTCTCTCGTCTGACCTTCAGCAGTGACATCCTCGCCCAAGAACGAGGCCGTCTCCGCAAAGACCCCGAAATTCAAATGGCACTTTTGCTGATCACGATTGTGCCGACGCTTCTGTATCTGCGTCATTATGTTGGCGTGCTCGAGGAACATCGCATCGATGGGCTTCTGACTGGCCTCAAAGCTCTTTGGGGTAGCGTGTTCACGGTGATGTCGTTCCTGACCACCACGGGTTTTGAATCACGTTACTGGTCGCTTGTTGCGGATTGGTCTGAATTGTCGACTCCGGGTTTGGTCCTTCTTGGATTGTCGATCACAGGCGGCGGGATTGCGACGACTGCGGGCGGGGTTAAACTCTTGCGGGTTTATGCGTTGTTCCGCCATTCCGAGCGCGAATTAGAGCGGCTGGTTCATCCGAGTTCAGTCGGTGGATCGGGCCAAGAGGCGCGTCGTATTCGTCGGCAAGGGGCGCAGATCGCATGGGTATTTTTTATGCTCTTTGCGCTGTCCATCGTGGGCGTGCTCACTGCGCTTTCACTAACTGGCGTGCAGTTTGAGAACGCGATGGTGCTGTCCGTTGCCGCACTGTCCACCACGGGTCCCTTGGTAGAGATCGCTGCTGAGGCACCGATTTCCATCTCTGGCGTGACCAACGAAGCTAAAATGGTGCTGGCTCTCGCGATGGTTCTGGGACGGCTTGAGGCACTCGCGATTATTGCTCTTTTCAACCCCGATTTTTGGCGCAAATAAACCCTACGATAGATGGTTGATTTTGGGGCTGGAATCTCTTTCGCGGGTTAGACATACTCACACCAAAGACGGAGGCCGGTCCGCGGCCACAAGAATAAAGGATAATATCAATGGCGGCCGACAAGCAGAACCTTCAGGATGCTTTTCTTAACCATGTTCGCAAAGCTAAAATCTCGGTCACTATCTTTTTAGTGAACGGTGTAAAACTGCAGGGCGACATCACGTGGTTCGACAATTTCTGTGTGCTCCTGCGCCGCGATGGTAAATCGCAACTGGTGTATAAGAGCGCGATCTCCACAATAATGCCGGCTGCACCTGTCAGCCTTTATGACGGCGAAGAGTAAGACCATCATGGAAACGGACAGGCCCGCAACGCGGGCCTGGGTGCTCCACCCAGACATTAAATCAGATCGTAACCGCCGTGCTGCTGCTCCGGCGCTAGATGAGGCTGTCGCACTTGCGGCGGCCCTTCCGTCGTTGGAAGTCTTTGGCGCAACGGTCGTATCGCTGCCCAAAGTGCAGCCAGGGTATTTGTTCGGCTCGGGCAAGATCGAGGAATTGAACCAACAGTTCAAAGCTGAAGAGATCGAACTCGTTTTGGTCGATGGCCACCTGAGTCCCGTTCAGCAGCGTAACCTTGAAAAGGACTGGGGCGTTAAGATCCTCGACCGCACAGGTTTGATCCTCGAAATCTTCTCGGATCGTGCGCGCACCCGCGAAGGTGTGTTGCAAGTCGAAATGGCCGCATTGTCCTATCAGCGCACGCGTCTGGTCCGGGCATGGACCCACCTTGAGCGTCAGCGTGGTGGTTTGGGCTTTGTGGGTGGTCCGGGTGAAACGCAGATCGAAGCTGACCGCCGCGCCATCGACGAACAACTCGTTCGACTGCGCCGCCAGTTGGACAAAGTGGTTAAGACGCGCGAACTGCACCGCAAGGCCCGCGCGAAAGTGCCTTTCCCGATTGTTGCCCTCGTTGGTTATACCAACGCAGGGAAATCGACGCTGTTTAACCGCGTGACGGGTGCCGAGGTCTTTGCCAAGGACATGCTCTTTGCAACGCTCGACCCGACCATGCGTCGCCTCAATTTGCCGAGCGGTGAAGAGATCATTCTCTCTGATACGGTGGGCTTTATTTCTGACTTGCCGACCGAACTGGTGGCGTCGTTCCGCGCAACACTCGAAGAAGTGCTCGACGCAGATCTCATCGTTCACGTCCGTGACATCAGCCACGAACAGACCGAAGAACAGTCCGAGGATGTTCATGCAATCCTACAGTCGCTCGGCGTTGCCGAAACGGCGCCGATGATTGAGGTCTGGAACAAGGTTGACCGTCTGGATGACGAGCAAGCTGAGGCTGTGCGAACGCAAGCTGAGCGGACCGACGATGTCTTTGCGATTTCGGCGATCACAGGCGAAGGGCTTGATACGCTGCTCGACGCGATTTCGCTGAAACTGCGCCCCGACCACATGATCGAGGTTCTGACGCTGCCGTTTAGCGCAGGCAAAGCACGCGCATGGCTGTTTGCGCAGGGCGTGGTTGAGGCTGACGTTCAGACGGATGAAGGCTATCAGATGACGGTCAAATGGACGCAAATCCAAAAAGACCGTTACGAACGCCTCTGATCAGTTAGGTACCAGCACGGTAACGCCCACAGCACCCGCACGCGCAAGGGATGGATCAAGCGACATGGGGATATATTCCCCGCGTCGCCACAGTTCCCCCATGTCGTCGTAATAACGGCTCAGCGGGTGACCTGATTGCCCTGTGGAGATGATAAAGACAGAACTGTCAGGATCGGCGAAATCGTAGACCCCACGATACCCAGCGGCGTGGACGTTGCGGAACGGGGTAGGGTCCACGCCAGAGGTCAGACCGCGCAAGAGTGTGTTGTCTCCGCCTGATGTGGACTGCTGAATATTCACAAACCATCGCAAAATCGGGGCATCCGCGAGCGCCTTATGCACATGAACGGCGGTGTGGACATCCCCCCAACGGAGTGATTCAAGCGATCCACTTTGGTTCTCTGAAATCCAGATCAACGCTTCGTCCAAGGACTGACGGGCGATGTCGAGACAGGTTTCCTCTGGCGCGGATTGGATAACGTCACACCATACAGAGGCCCCGCCAATATCACGGAACACGCGTTCGATGAAAATCGGGTCAACATGAATAAAGGCATCAGCGACCTCGCCCAATTCATCGCGGATCAAACGATCCTGTAGCGCACGCATCCATGCAGCATAGATCAATGGTTCGGGCAGGTGTTCGTTCATCTCACCGTTCCAAGCCGCCAACAATTCGAGCGCCTTCTGGCGACGACGTTCAGGCGTGCCATCAGGTGCCGGTTCTCCCGTAAACCACAGATCAGCGCCAACGAGTGGCAGGAGAGAGCGCGCTGTGTAGCTCACTGTATCCAACTGCGCCTCGATAAAGCTCTCACGGGTATGCACGCCACGCGCCTGCATGAGACGCTGCCAACGATAGATCCGCTGGCTGTCGCCCCAGACAAAGGACACATGGTTCGGGAACGCAGCGGTGCTGGTTTTATTGTTCGTGTTGCCGATGATGCCACCCTCGGGATCGACGATCGACGGATTGGTGTCATAGGGCAGGGTGCCGAGCCATTGGTTCTGCGGCAGATAGCCGTAAGTCGGCATGCGGCCATTGCTCTGATGTGCTTCGTCCCGTGATGGGATTGCACCGATGGTTTGCATCGCAATCCCATTCGGATCAGCCAGCATCAGGTTCTGGGCAGGTGCAACATAGCTACGGCCTGCCGTGATTGCCGAACGCACAGACCGTGACCGCATGATGCCCATAGCGGCCGTCAACGATGTATCGTGGTCACTGAGCCCCGTCCAAGCCAGTGACACCACATGGCCCGCAGGTCGGATGGCCGCGAGGTTAAATTGGTCTGGGGGCAGGATCGGACCATTTTCAGTCCAGAGGAGTTTTAGCGTGACAGCGGGTGCATCAGCGATTTCGATGATGCTCTCACGGGTTTCAAACTCTGCCCAACCATCGGCGGTTCTGTAGCGGTTGGATTGGGTGTCATCGACCTCTTCGAGGTAGAGGTCCATGTCGTCCGCCCATGCGCTGGTAATCCCCCAGCCGAGGCTTGCACTGCGCCCCGTGAGGACGACGGGAACACCGGGAATTGTCGCGCCAATCACGCCACCCGTCGATAGTTCAAGCCTTGCCAAATACCACGGCGAGGGCGCCGTCAGCATCCCGTGAGGGTCATTGGCAAGCAACGTAGAGCCAGAGGTCGAGCGTGATGGTCCCGCGGCCCACGCGTTCGATGCCCCAGCAAAATTGGCCGCAGGGAAACCAGCGCGCGATGCATCGGACCAATCAAAGGCGACATCGGTCGGGAGGTCGTGAACGAGGGATGCAAAGGACGGAAGCGCTGTGACACTCGTCCCCGGCACATCGGGCAAAATATCGTGAATACGGTCGTCCGAGATGCGTTGCGACACGCTGGCACGCAAGACCTCTGCCTGTAGATGACCGCTTTGACGGAAGGCATAGAGTTTAAACAATGCGATACTGTCAGCGGGCTGCCATGGCGCAATCGGTTGATTGAATACCCACATTTCAGGCGCACCACGACCCCGCACGCCATTGTTCACCTCGGTCAACCATGCGTTCACACCGGCGCTATAGGCTTCGAGTGCGGATTTGGTCCGATTGTCTTGCGCCTCAACGCTCTCTAGCGAGAGGTTATAGAGATCAAGGCGCCGCATCAGAATATCGGAGGGCAACATCGACTGGCCGAACACTTGGGCCATGCGCCCTTGGACCGTGCGGCGGTCGGTAATCATCTGCCACATGCGGTCTTGGGCATGGGCAAAGCCAAGCGCAAAAAAGACATCCTCGTCGGTATCACCGAAAATATGTGGAACGTCAGAGTTGTCGCGAACGACTTCAACGGTGGCACTCAAACCGTCCACAGAGACCGTTTCGTTATAATCAGGAAGTGACCGCGACGCGAAATAATAGGCGAGCCCAAAGGCCGCCAAAGTCAGGCCAAGTAAGCCAGACGCAAGCCAAAACATCCAACGAAACAACGTGATCATACTGCCCCCAACGAACACCACCGACGACCTAAATGGTGCCGACGGCTTTACTTACCGTGATGGTGCATATTCGGCAAAACCAAAAGGAACAAGCCCAAGGCCAAAATGAAAACGGGGCCCTAAGGCCCCGCTTTGTTAGTTTTCTGGCAGCATACCGCGTGGATTGAACCGCAAAACAAAGAGCAGAACCAAGCCCATCGTGAACAGTCGCATATGCGCTGCCGCGTCGGTGATACGAACGGCAATCCAGTGTCCTTCGGGTAGGCCATAGGTTGTCACCTGCGCCAGCCACTGACCGAGCGGTTCAACCTTGACCCAGAGCCACCAGATCAGGAAGCCACCCAGCACAGAGCCGAGGTTGTTACCCGACCCACCGACGATAACCATCACCCAGATCAAGAAGGTGAAACGCAGCGGGTGATACGACGCAGGAGTCAACTGACCATCAAGCGTTGTCATCATCGCGCCCGCGAAACCACAAACAGCCGATCCGAGGATAAAGATCTCGAGGTGACGACGGGTGACGTTTTTACCCATCGCACGCGCGGCGGTTTCGTTGTCCCGAATAGCACGCATCATACGGCCCCACGGGCTATGGCGGGCAAGTTGCGACAGAACAAGGATGATCACGAGCACCGCAGTAAACAGAAGGGCGTAGCCGATTTTCACGTAGAGCGTCGATGCTGTTACGGGGTCGAGGCCCATGTTTGCCGCGCTTGCCACGAACTCTGCGCTCTGCTGAAGGTCCACTTCATAAGGAACAGGACGGGGCAGGCCGTTTACGTTCTTTGCGCCACGCGATAGCCATTCTTCGTTCTTAAGGATCGCCACGATGATCTCAGCGATGCCGAGTGTCGCGATAGCGAGGTAGTCAGACCGCAAACCTAGAGCCGTTTTACCGATGATCCACGCAGCACCCGCTGCAAGGAGACCGCCAACGGGCCACGCCACCAACACAGGCAGGCCGAGGCCGCCAAGGTTACCAGTCACAGACGGGTTGATTGCCTCAACCGCTTGAACGCCGCTATCGAACACAGCGCGGTAGAGGAAGAAACCACCGATCAACATCGCAAGGGTTAGAACGCCACGTAGGCGACCTTCGGGCAGTTTCATCCGCATCAGGATCGTGCCAGCGATGGTGAGAGCGCCGAGGATGAGGCCAAGGATGATATTGAACCCACCAGCCGACCAGCTCTCGGTCACGGGAGGGAGCGAGGTGACAACAACGGCCAGACCACCCAAGGCCACAAAGCCCATGATCCCTGTGTTGAACAGACCCGCATAGCCCCACTGGAGGTTTACGCCGAGTGCCATAACAGCCGAAACCAGAGCCATGTTCAGGATCACCAAAGAGGTGTTCCACGAGCCCGAGAAAATCCAGAAGTTCGTGCTGCCCTCAATGATAAAGAGCGCAGCCATGAAGCCGAAGAATAGGATTGCACGCATGGATTGGGTCATACGGATTGCCCCTTGAATAGGCCGGTCGGTTTGAACAGAAGCACGACAACGAGGATCGCGAAACTGACCGCAAATTTATATTCGGTCGACATCAACTGCAGCAGGCCATTCGGCTCTAGCGCAGTTGGGAGCAGATAGACGGCTACCTTTTTCCAAACGTAGGTGACCATGACCTCGGAGAAGGACACGACAAAGCCACCGACAATCGCGCCGAGCGGGTTGCCAAGACCACCAACGATCGCAGCCGCAAAGGTCGGCAGCAGAAGCTGGAAGTAAGTGTAGGGTGAATAAGCCTTATCAAGGCCATAGAGAACGCCAGCGGTCGTCGCGAGCATCGCCACGATCACCCAAGTCACCATGACAACGCGGTTCGGGTTGATGCCCGACAGGAGCGCCAAATCTTCGTTGTCCGAGA
>JAYPVO010000014.1:0-22018 GCA_038134645.1 Paracoccaceae bacterium | reverse complement strand
CTGGGCCGAAGAACACGGCGTCGATCTGATCGTGATGGCTTCGCACCATCCGGGTCTGGGCGATTATCTGATCGGTTCGACCGCAGCGCGGGTTGTGCGCCATGCGCAATGCGCCGTTCACGTCATGCGCTGATCACTGAAAAACATTTGGCCACGGGTTTCCTCGTGGCCAAACTTCGTGTTCTCTGAACGCAAACGAGGAGACACACAATGCGCACCACCCTTGCCCTGATCACCCTGACACTTCTCACCGCATGTGGTGGCGTGCCGTTGGTGCCGTTTATCTAACGCGATTTACGACTGCGTTTGTTGCCGCCACGCTGCCCTGCGCGGCCAGCGGATGACCGACCTGATGCCTTACGGCTTTCCTCGACCGCATCATCGACTGCGGACTGACGGGCTAATGGGTCGTCGGAAATCACCAGATCGACCGTCTCTAGCCGTTTGACTTCATCGCGCAGGCGGGCGGCTTCCTCGAATTCGAGGTTTTCGGCGGCCTTACGCATATCGTTGCGAAGCCCTTCCAGAACCGCCTCAAGGTTCCCACCGTGGAGCGGTTTGTCGATCGTAGCCGTAACGCGGGACTGATCCGTGTCACCTTTGTAGAGGCCCGCGAGGATGTCCTCGACGTTCTTTTTGACCGTCTGCGGGGTGATCCCGTGCTCTTCGTTATAGGCCATCTGGCGGGCACGGCGGCGTTCGGTTTCGCCCAGCGCCCGTTCCATCGACCCTGTGATCCGATCCGCATACATGATCACGCGGCCTTCGGCGTTCCGCGCCGCACGACCGATGGTCTGGATCAGCGAGGTTTCAGAGCGCAAGAAGCCCTCTTTGTCCGCATCGAGGATCGCAACCAACCCGCATTCAGGGATATCGAGACCCTCGCGCAAAAGGTTGATCCCGATCAGCACGTCAAAAGCACCCAAACGCAGGTCGCGCAAGATTTCGATCCGTTCAATCGTATCAATGTCCGAGTGCATGTAGCGCACGCGAATACCTTGCTCGTGCATGTATTCGGTCAGGTCTTCGGCCATGCGTTTGGTCAGCGTGGTACAGAGCGTCCGATAGCCTTCCGCTGCAACCTTGCGCACCTCGTCCAAGAGGTCATCGACCTGCATCTCAACAGGACGGATTTCGACAACAGGGTCGAGGAGGCCCGTGGGTCGAATGATCTGTTCGGTAAACACACCACCCGTTTGTTCCAGCTCCCACGCGGCAGGCGTTGCCGACACATAGACCGACTGCGGGCGCATGGCGTCCCATTCTTCGAACTTGAGCGGACGGTTATCCATACAGGACGGCAGGCGGAACCCGTGTTCGGCCAGCGTGAACTTGCGACGGTAGTCGCCCCGATACATGCCGCCGATCTGCGGCACGGAGACGTGGCTTTCGTCGGCAAAAACGATCGCGTTGTCAGGGATAAACTCGAACAGCGTTGGCGGTGGCTCGCCCGGGGCGCGGCCCGTCAGATACCGTGAATAGTTTTCGATGCCGTTACAGACCCCCGTCGCCTCGAGCATCTCGAGGTCAAAGTTCGTCCGCTGCTCAAGGCGCTGCGCTTCCAACAGTTTCCCTTCGTCCTGCAATTGCTTCAGGCGGACTTGAAGTTCTTCTTTGATGCCCTTGATCGCCTGCTGCATCGTTGGACGCGGGGTCACATAGTGACTGTTCGCGTAAATTCTTACCTTATCGAAAGTATCGGTCTTCTCGCCCGTCAGCGGGTCAAATTCGTGAATAACCTCAAGCTCTTCACCAAAGAACGACAACCGCCACGCCCGATCATCCAAGTGAGCAGGCCATATCTCTAGGCTGTCACCACGCACACGGAAACATCCCCGCTGGAACGCCGCATCATTGCGCCGATACTGCTGCGCCACGAGATCCGCCATCACCTGACGCTGGTCATACATTTTGCCCGCGAACAGGTCCTGCGTCATGGCCGAATAGGTCTCGACCGAACCGATACCGTAGATACACGAAACCGACGCCACGATGATCACATCGTCCCGCTCCAACAGCGCCCGCGTGGCCGAGTGGCGCATACGGTCGATCTGTTCGTTAATCTGGCTTTCTTTCTCGATGTAGGTGTCCGACCGCGGCACATAGGCTTCGGGCTGGTAGTAATCGTAGTAGGACACGAAATATTCGACGGCGTTGTCGGGGAAAAACCCTTTGAACTCCCCATACAGCTGCGCGGCGAGCGTTTTGTTCGGGGCGAGGATAATCGCAGGGCGCTGGGTTTCCTCGATCACCTTGGCCATGGTGAAAGTCTTACCCGTGCCCGTCGCCCCCAATAGCACCTGATCACGTTCGCCCTGTAAAACACCCGTCGACAGCTCCGCAATCGCGGTAGGCTGGTCGCCTGCGGGTTCAAACTCTGTGCTCATGACAAACCGTTTGCCGCCTTCCAGCTTTTCGCGCTGTTGAGGCGCGCGGTGCAGCATTGGCATGTCTTGGGGGTTGTTGTTGTGCATCTGGGCTCCTGTGTCGGCCCTTATAATGTCCTCTTTTTGTTCACCTTCAAGGGGGGAGCAATCATCTGCTGACATAGCTTGAATCTGCCCGCGTTTTTCACGATAAGGGGCCAAGGAATTTGGAGGCATACCGATGCGCGCACGAATCTACCGCCCAGCAAAAACTGCAATGTCGTCTGGCACCGCCAAGATGAAACAGTGGATTCTGGAATACGCTCCGGCTTCGGCACGTGAAGTTGACCCGCTGATGGGCTGGACCTCGTCGGGTGACACGCAAGCGCAAGTCAAACTGAAGTTCGACTCCAAAGAAGCGGCGATAGACTACGCAGAAGCACACGGTATCGAAGCCGTTGTCCAAGACCCCAAAACACGCAAACCCAACGTGCGCCCCGGCGGCTACGGCGACAACTTCGCCACCAATCGCCGCACCGTTTGGACCCACTGAGTTTCCAGTTCCGTCCAAAACAACCAGAATTTCCGAAAGGGCGGCCCGATAGGTCGCCCGTTTCATTTCAAGATACGGCCACTGATCTTATGACCATCACGCACCTCGTTACTCACTCTGGCGGTTTTCATGCTGATGAACTGCTGTCCTCTGTCATCCTGACCAGATTGTTCCCTCAGGCTGAACTGGTGCGCAGTCGTGATGAGGCATGGATTACCCCTGCCCCGTCCAAAATCATCTATGATGTGGGTCGTGGCTTTGACGCGACGGCTCAGATTTTCGACCATCATCAACGCCCGAACCCTCTGCGTGAGGACGGTCAGCCTTATAGCTCTTTTGGCCTAATTTGGGCGCAGTACGGGCGCGAATATCTGGCGGCTATGGACGTGCCGAGCACGATGGTTGAGGACGTGTTCGCCAGCTTTGATAAGAACTTTGTTCTGCCTATCGATCTGCTGGACAATGGCGCTGTGGCGCCTTCGGTTGCGGGACCACTCTCTGGGCTCACGCTTCCCGTGCTGCTTGAGAGCCTCAAGCCCGTATTCGACGACCGTTCACCTACAGCCGACGATGATGCGTTCCGATCGGCCCTTCCCATTGCGCGCGCCTTTGTCGAAGCCCGTATCCAGAACCTCGTCGCAAAATACCGAGCCGAAGCGATGGTACGCGATGCCATCGAAAAGGCAGGGGCATCCAAGGTATTAGAGTTGCCAATGGGTATGCCCTACCGCTCTGCTATTGAGAAAGCCGGCGCGGATCATTTGTTATTCGTCATTCACCCACGCGATAACGATTGGGCGATTAACGGGATCAAACTGTCGGGCGATACATTTGACCAACGCGCCGATCTGCCCGCGGCTTGGGCTGGGTTGACCGACGACGCGCTCGAACGCGCGTCGGGTGTCAAAGGCGCGAAATTCTGTCACAACGCGCGCTTTATCGCGGTGGCCAACAGCTATGAGGCCATTCAGAAAATGGCCGCCCTCGCGGTGGCAGAGGCCGAAAAGACAGTCGGCCTCTAATCCGCCTCACACTTTGGGAATGTGAATATCGCGGGCGAGCCGTTTCAGCGCGGCCGTCCGATAAGGGGCATTTGGCGCGCCATAACCCGTATAGTCGCCTGTGCGCTGGATGATCTCAAAGAAGAAACCATTGCCGTAAGGGCGGCTATAGAGCTGATAGTAGGCCCCTTTTTCGTCCTCGTCATACAAGATGTTCGCAGCCTTTAGGCGAGCGATCTCTTCGGCGCTGAGGCAGCCTCGCGCATCCAGATCGGCAAAGTAGTTTTCAAAGACAGGAAGTGCCTCGAACCCGTTTTGGGCCAATGCCTCTGCGGTGGCGAAAATGTCGTCAGTTTCAAAGGCAATGTGCTGAACAGACGACCCAAAGGTGTCTGACAGGAACTGTCCTGCGAAAGTGCGGTGGGTATCGACGCCGTTCATGGTCAGACGGAACGCGCCATCCGCGCTTTGCAGGGCGCGGCTGTGAACCACGCCAGACGGGTCAGCCACATCAACAACAGCGCTTCGGCTCAGGTCAAAGATCGATGTGTAGAACAACGTCCAAGTCAGGAGCTCTTCGTGCTTCATTGACTCGGCCAAGTGGTCGATCCGCTTCAGGCCGACGGGCTGGCTCTGTCCGCCGTCAACGGATTTGAACTCCGTATCCCAAACTTCGGCCAATTCAGATTTGCGATCAAGCAGGTGCAGAACGCTCCCGCCGACACCCCGCACGGCGGGAATATCAAGCTCGCCATCCCCGCGACGTTGCGAAAACAGGCTAGCGCTCAGTTGTTCGGCGCGATCTTTGGCGGCGAGTGCATCGTCAACCAACAGGCCGATATCACACACACAGGTGCCGTGGGTCACATAGGCAGAATAGGCAAAGCCCTCTTGTTCGGTGTTGACCACAATATTGATGTCACCCTGACGCCAGAGGTTCACCGATTTATGGATGTGCTGCCCAACATGCGCAAAACCAAGGGTCGTCAGCATCGCCTCAAGCGATTTTGCTTCTTCGTCATTCGCAGCGAATTCGACAAACTCTACCCCAAGCACTTTCGCGGGGGCAGGCATCGCGGGGGCATCAACTTTGAGGTCAGGCTCGGATCGACGCAACAAATCCATCGCTGCCAAGAGCGAGCGTTTTCCGTCCACAGCAATCATCCGTGACGATCCACCACGGAATTGATCGTTAAGGATTTCGAGCGAATACGGACCTTTATAACCAGTCGACAGGACCGCGCGCAGGAAGTCTGTGATCGCCAGATCGCCCTCACCCGGCATGTTCCGGAAGTGACGCGACAGGTATTCGAGGTCCATCTGGATGAGCGGCGCATCGGACAGTTGGACGTGGAAAATCTTATCCCCTGGAATACGGCGGATGGTATCGGGGTCGTGTTTAGCGGCAAGTGTGTGGAAGCTATCAAGGATCACACCAACCGAAGCATGATCTGCGCGGCGCACCACTTCCCACGCGTCGAGAGGGGAAGACACGTATTTACCCCATGCCCGCGCCTCGTAGCCAATCCGAAGACCGCGAGCCGCAGCCCGCTGGCCTAGTTCTGCGAAATCAGCTGCCAGACGATCAACGCCACCATCTGCATCTGCATGGGTCGACGAGGACACCAGCAAAAGGTCCGTGCCCAATTCCTGCATCACGTCGAACTTACGTTCGATCCGATCAAACGCTTTTTGGCGAGCGGCGCCCGACAGGCCTTCGAAATCACGGACAGGTTGGAACAGGTCGATGGTCAGGCCGAAATCGCGGATCAGCTGACCTACATCTTTGGGCGATCCATCGTAGGTGATGAAGTCCTGCTCGAACACTTCAACCCCGTCAAAGCCAGCATTGGCAATGGCGGTCAACTTCTCGCGAAGGTCGCCAGAGATTGAGACAGTAGCGATCGAGGTTTTCATGACATTCACCCGTTATAAAAGTCGCGGCGCGCAACCCGATGATAACTGGACAATCGCCCAAGTCCCACCGAATTGCACGCCGCAATCGTTGTTTTTGATCGACTTATTAGGTCGAAACGTGACCTACGCCACCTTCGGGCGAGTAGATATCAAGGATGTTCCAATGGCCCGAGGTCGGGGTCGGGTTGTTGATCATGGCGATATCGATCACGGTCGGTTTACGGCTGGCGATTGCGGCTTCGAGCGCAGGTTTAAACTCTGCCGCAGATGCTGGGCGCATACCAACGCAGCCATAAGCCTGCGCAATTGCTGCGTAGTCAGGGGTCTGCTCTAGCACGTTGTTCGCCTTGGCAAAGGTTGTGCCGTAGGTGAGATCGTAGTGCGCCTTTTGCAGACCAGCGATGGTACCGAACGCGTTGTTGTTCATCACGACCCAAATCACTGGCAGGTTTTCAGCAGCAGCCGTTGCCAGCACCGCAGGGTTCTGGCCAAAGCCACCGTCACCCACGAGCGAGATCACAACGCGATCCGGTGCCGCGACCTGTGCGCCGACAGCTGCCGCAGGACCAAAGCCCATGGTGGCAAAGCCGCCAGGGATCAGGATCGAACCGGGGGTGTAGATGTCGAACTGCTGCGCCACGCCGTTCTTGTTCCAACCCACGTCCGAGGTCAGATAGGCGTTGCGCGGCATCGCTTCGCGCAGGTCGGCCAGAATACGTTCGGGCATCATCGGGAACGCGTCCGACTTCTGCATATCAGTGTTCTTAGCTTTGAACTCGGCGCGGAAGTCGGCAATCGCCTTGACCAGCTCGGGACGTTTGACGCCTTCGGGCTTCATCTCTTTGGCGACGCGGTTCAGCACCTTGAGCGCGGATTTCAGGTCAGCAACGGCACCGATTTCAACAGGGTAGTTGCGGCCAATCTCTTGGCTTTCGATGTCGATGTGGATCAGTTTGGACGCGCCTTCACCGATGTTGAAGGTGTATTCCGGATACCACGACGAACAGTCAGCTTCTTTAAAGCGCGAGCCCAGACCGATGATCCAGTCAGCGTTCAGGGTCTGCTGGTTGGTAAAGGACGTGCCCCAGAAACCAGTCATACCCAGAACCAGCGGGTGATCGTCCGGCACGCAGCCCTTGCCCATCAGCGAATGGGCGACGGGCAGTTGGAGGTGATCGACGAACTCGACCAGTTCATCCCATGCACGGGCCAGCGCAACGCCACCACCTGCGTAGATTACAGGACGTTCGGCATCGAGAAGCGCCTGAATGATTTCACGCGCGGTTTCGTCATCGATGGAGGGCTTTTTCAGCGACTTGGTGTTCGCCGACTGTTTTTCCCACAGGGTGTTGTCGATCTGGGCCGAGAAGTAATCCATCGGCACGTTGACCAGAACGGGACCCGGCTGGCCGCTTTCGGCCAGTTGGAACGCCTTTTCCATGATCTCCGGCAGCAGTTCGGGCGTATCGACGCGCCACGCACGCTTTACGAACGGACGGTAGATTTCGTACTGCGACCCGTCGGCGTGCAGGTTCACCTCTTGGTGGGGGTGCTTGCCGTAGTAGTAGGACGGGATGTCACCGGCGATCACGACCATCGGGATGCAGTCCAGCGCCGCGTTCGCAACACCCGTTGCAGCGTTGGTCAGACCCGGCGACAGGTGCGACAGGACCACCGACGCCTTGCCAGTCACGCGGGCGTAACCGTCAGCGGCATGCGACGAGATCTGTTCGTGGCGGACGTTGACGAACTCGAGACCCGAGTCCGCCATGGCCGACAGAACGGCGATGTTGGTGTGACCGCAGAGGCCAAAGACGTGCTTTACGCCGCGATCCTCAAGGTAACGGCAGAGCTGATTTGCGATCAGGTCTTTGCCTGCTTCGATGTTCTTCGTGACCATTACATCACCTCGGTGTTGTAGAATTCGCCGAACAGTTCTTCGTCGGACGGACGGTCAGCAGGGATCGGACGCGCAACCCAAGTGACGTTCATGTAGTGCTTGAGCGACACGTTTTCGTTGGTGATGTTGCCACCCCAGATGCCGCAGCCGAGCGACGATGTCATCGGCATGCCATTCTCGAACGAACCAGCGTTTGCCTTGGACTGCGGCTGGCGCACCATCACACGCGATACTGGTGCGTTCATAGCGTGCTGAATGATGTGGTCTTCGTTGTGCGAGTAGATACCGCAGGAGTGGCCCTTGCCGCCCACGTTGTAGATCGCACGAACCTTGGCCATCGCGTCGTCGAAGTCGGCCGCTTTGTAGAGCGCCATAGTAACCGACAATTTCTCGCCTGAGAATTTGTGCTCGTAGCCGATGTCGTCCTGCTCAACCATGATGAACTTACGGTCGTCAGGGATCGAGAAGCCCGCATAATCAGCGATCTTTTGAGCAGCGATTGCAACGGTTTCGATACGGCGCGAACCGTCCTCTTTCCACAGAGCCTTAGCCAGCAGCGCTTTTTCGTCAGCGTTACACAGGTAGCCGCCTTCTTTGACCAGCGCGTCTTTCATGTCGTCGTAGATCTTCGAGTGGATCACAAGGTTGCCGTCAGCAGAGCAGCCCGAGCCAAAGTCAGAGGTTTTCGAAATGCGCGAGTTCATTGCTGCGATTTCGATGTCCGCATCCTCGTCGATCACCATGGTCGCGTTGCCAGCGCCAACGCCATAAGCAGGACGGCCCGAAGAATAAGCTGCCTGAACCATCGGTTTACCGCCTGTCGCCATTGTCAGGTCGCAGTTTGCCATCAGGTAATCGGTCATCGGGATCGATGGGTTTTCGACGCACTGGAACATGTCGCGCGGCGCGCCGAGTTTCGCGAGGGTTTCGCGCATCACGCGGACCATTTCAAACGTGGTCGCCTTGGCACGCGGGTGCGGCGAGAAGATCACGGCGTCTTTACACTTGATCGCGTAGATGCCGGTGACCGGAGGTGTCAGTTCTGGGTTCGTGGTCGGGATCAGGGACGCAATAACGCCCGCAGGTTTTGCGATTTTGGTCAGACCCTTAACCGGATCTTCTTCGATGATGCCGACGGATTTACCGCGCAGGGCGTCACGCAGAACACCAAGGATTTTGAAACGCTTACCAGCGCGGCCAGCACGGTCACCGATGCCGGATTCATCGACGCCCATTTGCGCGATACGGACAAAGGTCGTCTCGTTGCCGCAGTTCCAACCCAGCGCGCGGGCCAGACGGTCAACCTGTTCCTGATCGTAATCTTTGATTTCTTCCATCGCAGCACGTGCGCGGGCGATCATCTCGTCGGCGATTGCGATTTCTTCGGGGGTGATTTCACGAGCCATATGCTCTCTCCTTGATAGTCTTGGCCGACTTAGGCGGCTTTGCCGGTGCGAAACGCTGTGCGCACCGGTTCGTTAAAAAAACGCTTCGCCCCTTCTAGGCAGCGACGCGCATGTTCGACGGGGCCGAGGGACGCCATACGGGCGAGGTTCGGCAATTCGATAGCGACATGGGCATGGGGGATGGCGTCGGCGATGGATTGGAAATCAACCACACCTTCACCTGGGTAGAGACGTTCGTCCCGCGCGATGTGGATCATTTCGTCCTTCGCGTATGCGACGTGGTCGGTATCGCAGACGTGGAAGAAGTTGATCCATTTTTCGGGCACAGACAGGAGTTCTTCGGCGGTGCCACCATTGAAGTGGTGATAAAGCGTATCAACCAATACGCCCTGATTTTCACACTTCGCACGGCGCAAAATACCGAGTGCATCGTCAAGGCAGGTCAGACGCGAAAACGCTGGGAATTCAAGGTTAACGGTCAGGCCGTAGGGCTTTGCCAGTTCGCAGATTTTCTGGAACTGCTCGACGACGAAGTTGCCATCGTTCCGCACATCGGTCCATGCCGAGGAGATCACTTGCGAACACCCAAGCTCTGCACCCGCCGCGAAAGCACGTTCGTATTCGCGCGGGTCATGGTTCCGAAGGATGCGCGCCAATTCGACGTCGAATGCCACAAGGCCCGTGTCCGCCAGAACGCGTTTGGTTTCGCGGATGACTTCGGGGGCGCAGGGATCAATGTCTGGCTCGCCCGCAACGCCCATTTGGATCAGTCGGTAGGATACCGCAGAGTAGCCAGCTTCGGCTGCGACTTTGGTCAGTTCGACCGGCGTTAAACCAGGCAAAGTCAGATATTCGAGGGAGAATAGTCGGCTCATGCGCAAGCTCCTTCTGTGGCGAGTTCATCGTTGGGTTGGTTGATGTGACCCATGCGGCCGGGGAGACGGCGATCCAGAAGGGTCTCTGCACGGGCAATTGCAGGTTTGAGGGCCCGCCAGTCGATGCCAGTTTCGAGACCCATTTCAGTCAGGGTAAACACCGCATCTTCGGTCGCGATGTTGCCTGTTGCCTTTGGCACAAAGGGACATCCGCCCAGACCACCAAGGGCGGCGTCAAAGATGCGAACGCCCGCTTGGAGGCCCGCGATCATGTTGGCGATCCCCATGCCGCGCGTGTCATGGAGGTGAAGGGACAGGCTTACATCGGGGCGAACAGCATCGCGAACAGCGCTGCACAGGTCATAGACCTGACGCGGGTTGGCGAGGCCAGAGGTATCGGCGATGTTGATCTCGTGTACGCCTGCCGCAGAGTATTCGCGGGCGATCTCGATCACGGTATTCGGGTCAATGGCGCCCTCAAAACCGCAGCCCAGCGCGGATTGAATACCTGCCCGAACTGCAACACCTTCGCCCAGCGCCTTTTCGATCGTTGGCATGAGCGCGGCGCGAGCCTCGTCTACTGTGCGATTGAGGTTCTTTTTCGAGTGGGTTTCGGAGGCGGAAACCGACATCGACAGGTGCTTTACACCGACATTCAGCGCACGGTCCAAACCAGCCTTATTCAGGATGAGAGCCGTGTAAACGATACCGTCTTTGGGAGTGATTTTGTCGAAAAGTTCGTCGGTGTCAGCCATCGACGGCACCCATTTCGGGTGAACAAAGCTACCGCATTGGATACGACGCACGCCTGCGCTTTCGAGATCAGCAAGAAAGCCGAGCTTCTCTTCGATCGAAAAAATCCGTTTTTCGTTTTGCAGGCCATCGCGCAGGAATTCGTCCTCGATCAGGACTGCGCCGCTCAGGTTATACATGCTGGGGTCCTCCTGCCGCGCCCCTCGCGCGCGGATATTGGAGGTAATTTACCTGCCCCGAAAAATAATATCGAATATCCAAATTTACATTATAGGCAACATAATGTTAATTTTTGAAAATGCTGACACTCCGCCAAATCGAAGTCATTCGCGCGATCACTGTAGCAGGCACCGTCAAGGGGGCCGCTGATCTGCTGGGCGTGTCTGCGCCAGGCATCAGCCGTTTGATGAAACATACCGAAAGCCAACTGGGGTTGAGGTTATTTTCACGCACTCACGGGCGCTACACCCCGACCCCAGAAGCACGCGATATTTTCTCGCAAATCAGCGGCGTGTATCAGTCCGTCGAAAACCTTCAGCATATGATTTCTTCGCTCAAGCAAGGCTCTGGGCGGAGCGTCGGTTTCGCGGCCGTGCCATCCATCGCACAGTATGTTTTCCCTGCCGCAATTCGGTCGGTGCGCGAGGATTTTCCGGACCTCAAACTGAACTTGAACGTCCTGAAAATCGAAGAAGCGATTGATTACCTTTTGCTGCAACGCGGTGAAATGGTCGCCCTGTCCTACAAGCTCGATCACCCTGGTTTGACCATGTTGCCGCTGTATCGCGGTCACCTCAAAGCCATCGTTCCCAATGACCATCCCCTCGCCGCAAAGGATGCGATTTCGGTCTATGATCTGGTGCGCGAACCGATGATTGGGATTGAACAGGACGACCCCTATGGCCGCATTTTGATGGAGCCGTTCTACGCCGAAAATCTAACCGTCGATCTATCGATCATTGCCCGCACGGGGCAAACGCTCACCTCTCTTGTCGGTCAAGGGTTGGGCGTTGCAGTCATCGATGAATTGTCGCTTGCTGGGCCTGCTCAGCATCCCGATATCGCAGTGCGCCCTCTGGTCGAACCGACGATTTTCAGAACCTATGCCGCCTTTAACGCGCAGGTTCCGCGCACTGTGTTCGGCGATAAGATGGTTGAATATCTCAAACGAGAGATGGAGCGCGTTCGGGCGTCTTAGGCGATCGGATCATCTGGCGTTGCCGCCAATTCGCTACGGATCGCTTCGTGATCCTCTAGCTTGATGCCCGTAAAGAACTCATAGGCATCGACACCTTGGAAATAATACAGCTCATACCCTGACATGAACTCTGCACCCGCCGCCTCGGCCTGCGCTTTGAACGGAGTATCAACAGGGGTGTAGACCGCATCAAAGGCCCATTTCGCAGGCGGGAACTGTCCTTCGGGAACGGGCGAGCCACCGTAACCCACCATACCCAGCGGGGTGCAGTTGATTACACCGTCGGCTGTCGCAAGATCGTCCAATGTCCCTACACGAGCAAAGGTAACGCCTTTTTCGCTGTCGTTGATCGCATCGGCCAATTCTTGGGCCTTTGCGGTGTCGCGCTCGATGAAAATGATCTCAGAGGCCTTGAGGCGTTTCAGGCCAAACGCAACGGCCTTGCCCACGCCACCAGCGCCGAACATCACAACGCGACCTGGGGCCTTGTCACCAAATTGGGTGCGGTAGCCAGTTACGAAACCACTGAAATCAGTGTTGTAGCCTTTGGGTCCTTCGGCAGTGAAAACAACGGTGTTCACTGCGCCAATCCGCAACACGTCCTGATCTTCGATGATCAGTTTTTCGACCACGCGTTCCTTGTAGGGCAAGGTCACGTTTACACCACGAAACCCATTGTTCTGGGCATATGAAAACACCTCGTCGAACGAGAGGTCCATGTCTTTGGGGATCAGTCGATCATAGGCAACATCAAGTCCCGTCATACGACCACACAACCGATGAAGGATCGGAGCGCGGGAGGCTTTGATGTTATCGCCGATGAGGCCGAGTTGAATTTTGGACATGTTGGACCTGTTAGCCTTCGTAGCCAAAGAGGCGCGGAAGGAAGAGAGTGATTTCTGGGATAAACACCATTGCCACCAAGGCTGCGACCAAGACGACCAAGAACGGAACAACTTCGCGAATGATCTGGTTCAGCGGGATTTGGGTGACCGCGTTGATAACAAACAACAAGATTCCATAAGGCGGCGTGATCAAACCGATCATACAGTTCACCACAATCACGACACCAAAGTGAACGAGGTCGATGCCCAATTCACGGCAGGTCGGGATAAACAGGGGAACGATCACGAGGATAATCGTCGTCGCGTCGAGCAGGCACCCCAAGATCAGGATCAGGATGTTGACGCCGATGAAAAACGCCAGCGGCGACATATCCAGATTTTGGATATAGGCCGAGAGCATCGCCGGGATGTTCTCAGACGCAACGATGTAGTTAAGGATCAGCGCGCCGCCGATGACGATGCCAACCGATGCGGACGAACGGGCGCTCTCGATAAGGATGTCCCAGAGGGCGCTCAGTTTGACGGCGCGGTAGAATACGACCGACAACAAGAGCGCATAGGCAGCGGCAACGGCAGCCGCCTCGGTCGGCGTCGTGACGCCACCGTAGATGCCGTAAAGCAAGATTGCGGGCATCAAGAGCGCTGGGAAGGCACGCATTGTGACCGCAGGCATGTCGCGCAGCGGAACCGCTGGCTCAACACCGAACCCACGGCGATGCGCCATCCAGAAGTTCATCGCCATCAGAACCGCGCCCATCAACAGGCCTGGACCAATCCCTGCAAGGAACAGGTAGCCAATCGATGCGTTCGACACGAGCGCATAGAGGACCATTGGGATGGATGGAGGAATAATGGGGCCGATGGTGGCTGAGGCGGCAGTGATCGCAGCGGCATAGCCAGCCGGAAAACGTCCATCCTTGCGCATCATATCGATGATGATTTTGCCGATGCCTGCCGCATCAGCGACCGCCGAACCCGACATACCCGAAAAGATCAACGACGCCATGACGTTCACGTGGCCAAGGCCGCCTTTGAACCGCCCAACGGTCGCAATACAGAAGTTCAAAAGGCGGTCAGAGATCGTCCCTGCGTTCATGATATTTGCAGCGACGATGAACAAGGGAACCGCCAAAAGCAGGAAGCTCTGATAAACGCCGTCCACCAGGCCTTTGTGGATCGTGCCTACGTTCCCGCCAGAGATAACGACATAGGCCATCGACGACAGGATGATCGTGTAGGCGATGGGCATACCGATCCCAGCTAGGACGAACAACGACCCCAGCAGAATGAGAATTTCAACGCTCATGCTTCGTGATCCTCTGGCACAAGGTGTGCTTCCTGTTCGGCACCATTACGGAACACATCATACGCGCGGTAGGCATAGCGCAGACCGACGACAGCCAAGAAAAGGAAGTAAATTGAATAAATCGGCATCATCTTTACGGGCAAGGTGGCCGAGGACTTGATCCAAAGGAGGCGCATCTTGCTGTAGGTCGGATCAATCGACGACCAGAGTGCGACCGTGATGATGAGGCTACCAATGACCGCAAACCATTTACGGACGGTAGGGCGAACACTGTTGTAGAGAATGTCAAAGGTCACATGATCCCGCTCTCGCACGATGAAAGCGTTGGACCAGAATATCACCCATAGCCACATGACCATGATGAACTCGACGGTCCAGCCGAAATCGGCGGCGTCGACCAAGTGCCCGAACTGACCCGCGAACCATTCCGAGCCGACGATATATCGGACTGCGATCTGTAGCAGGAAAGTGAGGAAGATGGCGGCCATCATAAGTGCCGCCACCCCTTCGGTTACTCGAGAGAAGATCCTAAACAGTTTTTGCATGGGACCTCCCCCCGAAGATGCCGTTAGCTTAGTTGCCGAGCGCGTTTACAGCGTCGAGCAGGCCAGCCGGCCAAGTCGCAGCGTATTCGGACTCGAGGTATGCGCCCTGAACAGCCGCACGGAACGAAGCTACATCAGGCTCGTAAATCGCCATGCCCTGCTCTTCGAGGAACGACACGAGGTCAGCTTCTTTCTGGAGCTGGTTTGCGCGACCGAAGTCTGCTGCTTCCCATGCTGCTGCGCGAACTGCGTCCTGCTGTTCAGCGGTCATGGCGTTAAACTTCTCAGCGGAAACCGCGATGAAGTTCCAGTCAACGAGGTGCGAGGTCAGAACGATCTGGTTGGTCACTTCGTAGAACTTTGCGTCCACAACGGTCGGAAGCGGGTTGTCCTGACCGTCAACAGCGCCAGACGACAGCGCGGTGTAAACTTCGGTGAATGCCATCGGGGTCGGGTTTGCACCCAGTGCGCGGCCAAGGAACTGCCATGCATCGGTGCCCGGCATACGCAGGTTCACGCCAGCGAGGTCAGCCGGAGTGTTCACTGTCAGCTCGTCTTTGGTCTGGCGCAGGTTAACCTGACGACGACCGAGGTACATCGGAGCGAGAAGGACAACGCCGAGCTCTTCTTCAGCTTTTGCTTTGAACGGATCGAACAGAGCGTCGTTGAACACAGCTACCTGGTGGTCAGCGTTCTGCAGAACGTAGCCAGCGGTGAAGATCGAGAACTCAGGGAAGAACGTTGCGAGTTCTTGTGCCGAGGTGATTGCCATTTCGAGGTCGCCAGAAGCGATCGCTTCGAGTTCGGTGCCCTGACCAAAGAGGGTGCCGTTCCAGTGCGGTTCAAACGACGCAAAGTCGGAAACTGCAGGGCCAAATTTTTCGACCAGTGCGACAGCACGCTGGTCAGTGTCAGACATGACAGCCGACAGGCGCAGTTGAATTTTGTCCTGAGCGAGAGCTGCGGTGCCGAGGGTGCTTGCAACAACAGTTGCGGCGGCGGCAGCAATGAAACCGCGACGTGCGAGAGTAAGGGGCATAATGTCTCCTCCGTTTATATGCCGGTGCTTCTATGTTGGCAGATGAAGCATCGACGGGATGCTGACAGATAAAAAATCTAAATCAACAGGCGAGTTTTGTTTTGTATGTAAATTTTAGATAAACCTTACTTTGCTAAAATAATCGATTTTTTAATTTCAGAACAAACTGAAGACCCCTAAACCACGTTCAATTCGAGAAAATTTGGAGACTATGCGCCACGCCGCCATTGATGTGCGCGCGCAACGCGGCCTCTGCTGCGTCGGCATCTCTGTTCAGTGCAGCATCTAGTAGAGTCTTATGTTCGGCGCTGGCAACCGCCCCGCGGAATGTCAAAAGGCGCATCTGATAGCGAAGATATTTGTCGAAAACGATTCCATGGATCTGCAGCAACTCCGCGGAGCCACAGGCAGAAATGAGAGCCTGATGGAATTCCCAGTCGTACTGTTTCCACGCCTCGCGCGCGGTGTCATCGCCCGCCTGCATCCTCTTTTCCATCTGAGACAGCTTATAATGCGCAGAAATAACGTGGGCTTCCCACTCGGTCGTGCCTTCAGCCAGTGACTGACGCAGTGCGTAGCACTCAAGCAAAATACGTAGATCAGCGATTTCCTTGAGCCCATCTTCGGAGATCGGCGCAACGATATGTCCCCGCTTACCTTCAGCAATGACAAAGCCTTCGGACACGAGACGATTGAGGATTTCGCGCAAGGTCGGGATCGAGGCACCATAGGTGGCCTTAAGGTGAGACAGCCGAATTTTCGAATTCGCATCCAATCGCCCAAAGACGATGTCGTGACGCATTGCGCGGTAAATATCGTCCCCGAGTTTACTCATTTCGATCCCTGACTTTGCGCCTCTCCCCAGCCCGATTGAGGATAGAGTGGATATTTAGAAGTGCAACAGACTTGACCTAAATCGATTATCCGCCAATGATCTGATCTAAGTAAAGGCCAGAAAAATGATCTACGACGCGCTTCAAGACCCTTCAAAACTCACCCGTGCAAGCCGCCTCTCGAACGAGATCCGCGATGCAATTATTGCTGGCACAATGCGGCCAGGTTCCAAGGTGAACCTCGACCAACTCCGAGAAGAATACGGCGTGTCGCTGTCGCCCATGCGCGAAGCGATTTCGAGATTGGTTGCCGATCGGCTCGTTGAATTTGAAGACAAAAAAGGGTTCCGGATCGTGCCTCTCGGTATGGCGAACCTGTTGGAGGTCACGCGGCTTCGCGCAGACCTCGAAGCGCTCGCTCTTAAGCACTCAATCGCGATTGGCACGCTGGATTGGGAAAGCCGTATTCCCGCAGCGATCCACCATATGAACAATTCTAAAGGGTCGAAATCGACCGATGCGCACGCCCTATTCCACGCGAGTTTGATTCGCGGATGCGCGATGCCAATGCTGAGAGATCTCTGCGCGATGTTCGGCAATCTACACAAACGATACGCCAACATCCTGAACTATGACGGCGCTGGTCGCGACATGGCCGGAGAGCATGCCGCTATCGCTGATGCGGCTCTTGCACGAGATGCCGAACTCGGCCCGACCCTGCTCGCCCGACACATCGAACGCACAGGCAATGACCTCGGCGTCTTATTTGAAAAACACGCCAAAGATTTTTTGTGAGGAGAACACAATGTCCAAAACAGTCTACATTCTGAACGGACCGAACCTAAACCTGCTGGGCAAACGCCAGCCTGAAATTTACGGCTACGACACTCTGGAAGACGTTGAAGCGAACTGCTCTGCGGTCGCAAAAGCTGCTGGCTTCGACGTGAAGTTGCTTCAGTCGAACTATGAAGGTCAGATCGTCGACTGGATCCATGAAGCACGCGAGAAGGCAGCGGCAATCATCATCAACCCTGGTGCGCTGACGCATTACTCCATCGCGGTTCTCGACGCGCTGAACACATTTGAAGGCCCCGTCATCGAAGTTCACATCAGCCAAGTGCACAAACGTGAATCCTTCCGCCATCATTCCTATGTCAGCATGCGTGCTGACGCTGTGATGGCTGGCTTTGGGATCAACGGCTACGCGCTCGCGACCAGCCACGTTGCGACACTGATCTGAGGTCAAAGAGCGACTGCGCTGAGGATGCTCGGCGCAGTTACCTCGTTGTAAAATCTGATTTTCCAAAGGCTCATCATGACCAAGAGAATTGCAGTCGCCGGTGCGGGTTTGATCGGGCGGCGTCACGCTGCAGCAGTCCAATTATCACCCGCTGCTACCCTATGCGCGATTGTCGACCCGACGGATGACGGCAAAGCATTTGCGCAAAATTTGGGAACCAGATGGTTTCCAGACCTTGCCGCTCTTTTTGCAGCGGGCGATGTGGATGGCGTCGTTTTGGCTGTCCCGAATACCGTACATGGCGTGACCGCGTTGCAGTGCATCGAGGCGGGCATTCCGGCCATCGTTGAAAAGCCATTCACCACAGACCTCGAAGAGGGTCGTAAGGTTTTGGCCGCAGCCAAGGCAGCGGGCGTTCCGCTTTTGACGGGTCACCACCGCCGCTACAACCCATTGATCCAAAAGGCTGTTGAGATTGTGCAGAGTGGTAAGCTCGGGCACATCAACACCGTTCAGGCGCAAACCTGGTTCCTAAAGCCCGACCACTATTTCGATGTCGATTGGCGTCGCAAAGCGGGAGCGGGGCCAGTCTATTTGAACCTCATCCATGATATTGATTTGCTCCATGCGCTGTGCGGACCGATCACTTCGGTTCATGCAATGGAGTCCAATGCCGTGCGTGGTAACGAGGTCGAAGAAACCGCTGTGGTCCTGCTCAAATTCGCAAGTGGCGTTCTGGGCACCGTGAACGTGAGCGATGCAGCGACTGCACCGTGGAGTTGGGAGCTAACCGCGCGAGAAAATGCGCACTACGCCGCAACGAGTGAGAACTGCTATTGGCTCGGCGGAACAGAAGGGTCGCTTTCGTTGCCGAACCTTGCCGTGTGGACGCACGACGGTCCAAACGGGTGGTGGTCACCAATTTCCGCGACTAAGCCGATTTTTGAATTCGACGATCCGCTCGTGATTCAGATTACGCATTTCGCAGATGTGATCGATGGCAAAGCAGAACCTATCGCAAGTGGTGCCGACGGGCTCGCCGCTGTTGAGGTGATCACCGCGATCAAACAATCGGCAGCGACAGGACAAACCGTCGAGATCGCAAGCCTTTAACGGTCCCCGCGAGTTATCGTTCTCGCATCCCGAGCGTCCAGTAGTCCGCGATTGGCTTCGTCAGATAGGACGCGATGGTTCTGGTGCCCGTTTTTAATAACACTTGAGCCGGCACACCCGCGGGGAGCTGGCTCAAGTCGCCTTGAAGTGACACCTCAACGGCATAAAACGGTCGACCTGATTGTGCGTCGATCAAAGTGTCCGCTGATATCATGCGCACCACGCCCTCCACTTCGGGTGTCGCGTTCGCATCAACGCTGGGAAAGCGAATTCGCGCTGATTGTCCGATGTAAACACGGTCGATCTGCGTTGGATCAACCTCGGCTGAAATGATGCGAGGCTGACCGATAGGAGTGATAGTCACGATGTCCGCGCCTGATGGAACCACAGCACCAACAGTGTCGACCTGAAGGTCCGTGATGATCCCAGCAACAGGTGCACGAATGACCAAGCGATCGATGAGTGATTGAACCAACTGTAAGCGCTCTTTTAGGTCCTCAGCCTTGGGCGTGAGAGTTCCCAGCTCGGTTTGCGCGGCTTCTTTGGCTGTGGTTATCAATCGGACGCTTTCAGAAACATATCCTTCGGCTGCGCCGTTTGCCTCAATCATCGAAATTTCAATTTCTGCTATTTGCGAAGCAAGGCGCGCTTCTTCCCGTTCAAGCGCAGAGACGCGGCTGGCTTGGGTCAGGCCGACCGCAAGTAACCTGTTCTGTTCTGCTAGCTCATTTTGAACGATCTCTTTCTGCGCCTGAACAGCCACCAATTGGCGTTCCCTGCCCGCAGCTATTGCCTCGGCCTGCTGTTGTCGTTGTAGGAGTTGATCCTGAGCCTCAAGCCGCGCGTTACGCCGCGCGTCAAAGATCGCTTGGTCCTCTGCGTCAATGAGCCCATCGAAATCGATGTTGTCCAAACCGAGGGCTTCGGCCCGCAGGCGTCCCATCTGCGAAAGCACCGCATGCAATTGTCGTTCGAGGATGGCGCGTTGGGCGATTATCTCAACCCCGTCGAGCGTGACAATCGGATCGCCAGCTTCGACGGCCGCCCCATTCCTCACATGGATTTGCCTGACAACACCACCGTCGGGATGCTGAACCACTTGACGACCCACGGCATATTTCAGTTGACCAGTCGCGACCACGGCACCGTCAATTTGGGCGAAAAGAGACCACAACAAAAGTCCACCAACGCCGACCAAAATAGCCCACATACCGCGTCGAATTGAAGTGTCAGGTGATAGCTCATCGACGATCGTCATGTGAGAACCTCGCGGGGTGCAGCGGATTGTCTAAGGACGGCCTCGCGAGGACCAAAGGCACGCATCTGGCCGTCATTCAGCACCAACACTTTGTTACATTCAGTCAAGGCGGATGGATGATTGGTCATCACAAACACGATTTTCCCAATGTCCCTTGCCTGTGCGATAATTTGGTTCAGCGCTTGGACCCCCGGGTCATCTAAATGCGCTTTAGGTTCATCAAGAACGAGCGCAACAGGATCACCAAACACCGCCCTTGCGATACTGATCCGTTGTTTTTGACCAGCCGATAGAGCCGCACCGCCCTGCTCAATGACGGTGTCATACCCGTTAGGCAATCCAAGGATCATTTCATGGGCCGCGGCCGCCCTCGCCGCCGCGATGATCTGTTGGGGATCTGCGCCGTGAGAAAACCGCGAGATGTTCTGCGCCACCGTTCCAGCAATCAACGCAACGTCTTGAGGAACATAACCAAAATAACTGCCCAACAATTCGGGATCATACTGGTCCAATGCCGCGCCACCCAATCGAACCTCACCAATGGCCGCAGGCCATGCACCGGCTATAACCTTAGCGAGCGTCGATTTACCCGAGCAAGTCGGACCAATGACAGCAATCGCATCACCTGCAGCGGCATTGAACGAAATACCTTGAAGGATCGGTCTGCCGCCACCTTCAGGACAGATGGCGACGTTCCTCATTTCAATGAGCGCAACTGGGCGCGGTAGCGGCAACTTCATGGATTGATCGGTCTGCCCAACCAAGAGCTTTTCAAGCGATTTCCACGCCCCATACCCCCTCTGCAATTGCGGCAAATGGGCTACGACCTGTTCAACAGGCGATAACGCCCGTCCAAGCAAGATCGATCCTGCAACCATAGCCCCGGCCGTCAATTGCCCCTGAATAACCAAAATGGCCCCAAGGCCGAGCATAGCCGATTGCAGAACCATCCGAACCGAACGGCTCGCAGCCATAATCGTTGCTGATCTATCTGTGGCTTTAAGCGACGCTCTGAGCGACTGCTGCCTCACGTCGTGCCAAACGTCCCCAAGAGCCGCCCCCATTCCGAGCGCTTTGGCGGTATCAGCTACCGTTCTAACTTCAGTGACATACGCCTCTGCGAGCGTTGCAGCCTTAACGGCTTGAGTCCGAGTTGAGGTCGTTAGGGCATGAGCTAGAACTGCAAAACAAAGAACTAAGACCAAAGCGCAAAGTGCGAAAACACCGAACAATGGGTGAAAGAGGAAAAGGGCACCGATGAACAAGGGCGTCCACGGGAGATCAAAGAGTGCGCCTACTCCAAGCGCAACCGAGACAGCATGTACCTGCCCCACATTACGCAAATTATCATCGATCTTGCGTCTCAGCATCGTCGTATCAAAAACACGCCGATCCAGTGAAACCTGAAACTTTGCGGCAACGCGTGCAAGTATCCGCCCACGGTAGGCATCAAGTACCCCCATGAGGCCGTAACAATAGACGACAATACAAAAAAGCACCGTAAGCGTGATCACAGACCCGCTGATCAATACGCGGTCATACACCTGGAGCATGAATACGGGGCCCGCGAACATCATTAGATTGATAACAGCACTAAAAACCCCGACCACTCCCATAGATCGACGGATTTCAACCAATGGCCTCAACAGATTTGATGTAGATGTGAACCCGAACACAGAGCGCCCTCGCAAGACATGTGGTGTCACATCAGAGCACTAAAATCGTTCCTATCTTATTAATACGCGGTGGCTGAATACCGCATTATCAACGCCGACAGCCCCGTTGGCGGGGCTACAAGGTACTGAATGTATTGAAGAATTATTGTTGGTTGCGGGGGTAGGATTTGAACCTACGACCTTCAGGTTATGAG
>JAYPVO010000013.1:0-22564 GCA_038134645.1 Paracoccaceae bacterium | reverse complement strand
ACGCGATGCACGCGGTCACTGGCCCCTACGCCAAAGCCCTGATCGAAGGGCAACTGGGTGCTGCCACAGGAACGGTCGTGAACGGCACCCCCCTGCCCGACTTTGGCAGTGGTCACCCCGACCCAAACCCGATCTGGGCGCACGAGTTGATGGCGCTCATGACAGGCCCCGATGCCCCTGATTTCGGCGCGGCCTCTGACGGTGATGGCGACCGCAATATGATCGTGGGCAAGGGTCTGTTTGTCTCGCCTTCCGATAGCCTCGCTATTCTCGCAGCAAACGCACACCTCGCCCCTGCCTATAAGGACGGGATCGCAGGGATTGCCCGTTCGATGCCTACCTCTGCTGCTGCGGATCGTGTGGCGGAACGCCTCGGCATTGAGAGCTTTGAGACGCCGACAGGCTGGAAGTTCTTTGGCAACCTTCTGGATGCAGGCCGCGTTACCATCTGTGGCGAGGAAAGCGCAGGCACGGGATCGGACCACGTGCGCGAAAAGGACGGCCTTTGGGCGGTGCTTTTGTGGCTGAACATCATGGCCGTCACGGGCAAACCCGCGACGCAAATCCTGCGCGATCACTGGGCCGACTATGGCCGCAACTACTACAGCCGTCATGATTATGAAGATGTCGATGCCGACAGCGCCAATGCAGTGATGGACGGCCTGCGGGCAAAGTTCGCGACCCTCGTCGGCCAGCAGTTTGGCCCCCTCACCGTGAGCAGCGCGGATGAGTTCGCCTATGACGATCCCGTTGACGGCAGCCGCAGCGAACAGCAAGGCATCCGCATCGGGTTCTCGTCTGGTGGGCGGGTTGTGTTCCGTTTGTCTGGCACAGGAACCGTTGGTGCGACCCTGCGGGTCTATCTCGAAGAGCTAGAGACTGATCCGACAAAATTGGACCAAGACCCCCAAGAGGCCTTGGCCCATATCATTGCGACCGCCGACGCAATCGCGGGGATTACTGCCCTTACAGGCCGTGACGCCCCGTCTGTAATTACTTGACCAAACGAAGGGCGGGCTGTTCGATCACCTCGCCCTTAAACGCGATGACGGGGTGACGCTGCGCATCCCCAATCGCACTCACGTTCACCAAGGCTTGGCTAAACGGCTTTTTGCCTGTGTTCGGACGAAAATCGTAGTTCATCACACGGATCGACGGGCGCGGTGTGCGACCGATCTTTAATTGGAAGAAATGAAACCCAACTTTACCCAGTGAAACCTTTAATGATTTTTTGCGCATGACACGCTCCAATAGGTAGCAGACACGCCAAAGGTATTAATTTTTATTCGAACGTATATTCTTATTATCTGGTCGACGCAGAAATACCCTCATTTGTGACTTTTGGAACAACAGAATTCGCGGAAAAGACGGGTCTGCCGTTCCCGCCGCAACTCTTAGGCTGTGTCAGAACCGTCCCTTGGCGTGAGGCGAGGCCCATGTCAGCCAAATCGCTGCCGTCCAAGTGAACTGAGGTCCGCCCGCAGGGGCACCGTCGAGCGGGCTGAAATACTCCCAGAACCCATGTTCGGCGATCAGCTTTTGCGTCTGTTTACGCAGCCGTTCGGCGTGGACCGTATGCCCCGTTTCCGCGAGGCCAATCCCGATCAACGCGTTCACCATCCCCCACACAGGCCCGCGCCAATAGCGAAGGTGGTTAAAATGCGGGTCCTCGGGATCGTTCGACGGAATACCAAAGCCCACCTGCCCGACGATCCGATCATAATGCGCGAGCATCCGATCATCCTTGATCCCTGCAAACCAACACAGGAACGACGCGCTCGACAGCGAATTGGTAAACGCACCCGTCCGCACATCGACGGAATCGTAGTGACCGCGTTCAGGGTTCCAGTGGCGTTCCACCCCTTGCTTGAGCGTCTTGATCCAGCCCTCGATTTCATCGACGCCGTGATCCAGTTCGACCGCGATATGCAACAGATCGCGGCAGGCCCGAAGGTACAGAAATGTCATCCCGACATCGGCCACACGAAACGGGCCGTGGTCGCGGATGTGGTCCTCGTCATAGCCACAATCGCGGCTGAATTGGACCAGCGCGAGGTAACGGTCGTAGTCCTCTTTCTTGGGCCGCATGGCAGGGTCTACGTGATCAATGTCGCGTCGATGGTATTCACCGACGTTCGACCCATCCACATTGGCCAGCGCCGCGTCCCAATCCACCGCATTGTCGCGCCCAGACTCCCAAGGATGCGTGATCACCACCATCCCGTCATGCAGGCGATATTTGACGAACCACCGATGCCACGACACGAGCCGCCCATACATCAGCTCCATATGCACACGGCCATAATGTTTATCGGCCTCATAGACCGCACGCGCCATCGTCGCCGCAATCGGGGGCTGGGTGATGCCAGAGGTATGCGGCACCCGTTCAACGTTCCAAATATCGGGACCAGGGAAATAGCCGATGGCCTGTTTGTGGAACACGATATGCGGGACCATCCCGTTGTCCCATTGGCCTGTGAATAACGTCTCAAGCTCGGCCCACGCGCGGCGCGGATCATGGGTCGAAAATCCCCACGCGGCAAAGGCGCTGTCCCAGTTCCATTGATAAGGATACAGCCCCTTGGTCGGGACGGTGTATAAACCGCGGTCGTTTTCCTGAAGGATCTTGCGGGCTTTCTTATCGATCTTATCGTAATTCATCCGTGGTCCTTTCCCCTGCCCCGACCCTAGGACCCTCTGCTCGCTGCGTTTAGTCACCCGCCCTTTCAACCATAGAGTTTCGGCCAAAACAGACATCTTGCACTATTATTAGGCAGGGTTGCTCAGAGGGATAGCAGCCTGAGGACAAGCGATCGCACAAGGATAGGTTGCCAAAAGGCCAATTCCGCAGTCACACTCGGCCCGAAAACGCCTATCTTACTGACCTTGCGTAAAATATTTTATATTTCACATATATTTTACGACTTATGCGTCAGAACTGTTGACAAGAGCCTTCTGAGTCCGCATATACATTTCTAAATTCAAATGTATGCAGATATATACCGATCTGTGCTACATCAAAGCGAAACAACCGATTGTGCCCCACTCTGCGGGCGACCGAGGAGACCTGACATGACCGATTATCCCGTAAATATGGATGTAAAACCAGAAGTTACCGCGTTTTTCGACCCTGCGACTTGGACCATTTCCTATGTGGTCAAAGACCCTGCATCGAACAAATGCGCGATCGTCGATTCTGTCATGGACATCGACTACGCCGCTGGCCGCATCACCTATGAATCGGCAGACGAGCTGATCAAGTTCGTTCAGGACAACGGCCTCGAAGTTGAATGGCTGCTCGAAACCCACGTCCACGCCGACCACCTCTCGGCTGCGCCTTACATTCAGGACAAAGTCGGCGGCAAAATCGGCATCGGTAAAAACATCACCATCGTTCAGGACGTATTCGGCAAAGTGTTCAACGAAGGCACCGAATTCCAGCGTGACGGTTCGCAGTTCGACGCCCTGCTCGAAGACGGTGACGTTCTCGCAATCGGCGACCTGAACCTGACCGTTATGCACACTCCGGGTCATACCCCTGCTTGTATGACCTACGTCACTGGCAACGCGGCCTTCGTGGGCGACACCCTGTTCATGCCAGACGGCGGTTCTGCTCGTGCGGACTTCCCGGGTGGTGACGCAAGCACGCTCTATGACTCGATCCAAAAGGTTCTCGCGCTGCCAGACGACATGCGTCTGTTCATGTGCCACGACTACGGCCCGAACGGTCGCGATATCGAGTGGGAAACCACCGTTGGCGCAGAGAAAGAGCACAACATTCACGTCGGTGCTGGCAAAACCAAAGAGGACTTTGTCAAATTCCGCACCGAGCGTGACGCGCAGCTCGACATGCCGCGCCTGATCATTCCGTCGCTGCAAGTCAACATGCGCGCTGGCGAAATCCCGACCGACAAAGACGGTCGCCCAATGCTCAAAGTTCCAGTGAACGGCCTCTAAGGGCCGTTCCTTTCACAATAAAAACAAAGGGGAGATATCATGGACATTAAGGACATCAATAAACGCATCAGCGTGAGTGAACAGATCACTGCAGCTGATGTTCAGGCGATTGCCGATGCGGGCTTCCGTGCCATCATCTGTAACCGTCCTGACGGCGAAGGCGCTGACCAGCCCACCTTCGAAGAAATCGACACCGCGGCAAAGGCTGCTGGCCTTCAGGCGCTCTACCTGCCGATCGTATCGGGCAAGGTTGAGGATGCGGATGCTGCGAAATTCGGTGATGCCCTTGATGCGCTCCCTGGTCCTGTTCTGGCTTACTGCCGCACAGGCACCCGCTCTGCGACCCTCTGGTCGCTGAGCCAAGCGAAATCCATGCCCGTCTCTGACATCCTCGCCGCGACAAAGGCCGCAGGCTATGACATGGGCGGCGTTGTGCGCCGTATCGCAAACGGCGGCAAAACCCCGACCGACAACACCGACGCATCGTTTGACGTTGTGATCGTCGGCGGTGGCGCTGGCGGTATCGCAGTCGCCTCGTCGCTGAAGGCCCGCAAGCCGAACCTCGACATCGCGGTGATCGACCCTGCCGACATCCACTACTACCAGCCCGGCTGGACGATGGTTGGCGCTGGCGTCTTCCATCCCCAAGAAACCGCGAAAACCATGGGCAGCCTCATTCCCAAAGGCGTCCACTGGATCAAATCGGCGGTTGCTGCCTTTGAACCCAAAGACAACGCTGTCATCCTCGATGGCTGCCGCGTGGTTGGCTACAAACGCCTGATCGTTGCACCGGGTATCAAACTCGACTGGAACCGCATCGAAGGCCTCGTGGATACGCTCGGCAAAAACGGCGTGACCTCGAACTACCGCTATGACCTCGCGCCTTACACTTGGAAACTGGTGCAAGAGCTGAAAGAGGGCAAAGCCGTCTTTACCCAGCCGCCGATGCCGATCAAATGCGCAGGTGCACCGCAAAAAGCGATGTATCTCTCGGGCGACCACTGGTTCAAAAACGGCGCTCTGAAAAACATCGACATCCAGTTCATGAATGCTGGTGGCGTGCTCTTTGGCGTCAAAGACTACGTGCCCGCACTGGAAAAATACGTCGAGAAATACGACGCATCGCTGAACTTCTTCCACAACCTGATCTCGATCGACGGTCCTGCGAAGAAGGCAACCTTTGCCGTTGCGAAGCCTGAAACCGAAGCCACCACCGTCACCGTCGATTTCGACATGATCCACGTGGTTCCGCCGCAGGTCGCACCAGACTTTATCCGCGTATCGCCGCTGGCTGACGCTGCGGGTTGGGTCGATGTGGACCAGTCCACGCTGCGCCACAAAACCTACGACAACATCTGGTCGCTGGGCGATGTGATGAACGCTCCGAACGCGAAAACCGCTGCTGCGGCCCGTGTTCAGGCGCCTGTTGTGGCTGAAAACGTCTGCGCAGACATCGACGGCAAATCGGCTGTCGCGCAATACAACGGTTACGGCTCCTGCCCGCTCACCGTTGAACGCGGCAAGATCGTTCTGGCCGAATTCGGTTACGGCGGCGCGCTGCTGCCGTCCTTCCCGAAGTGGATCAACGATGGCACCAAACCGTCGAAACTGGCGTGGTGGCTCAAAGAAACCGCACTCCCGCCGATCTACTGGAAAGCCATGTTGCGTGGCCGTGAATGGATGATCAAACCTGAAAAGGTAACCGCGAAATAACGACCTTCCTGTTCCGGTGTCCATGCCGGAGCAGAAACTGGCGGGGCCTTCGCCGGCTCCGCCGTTCTTTTTCTTTCCTCCGCCAAGGTGTTGCCCATGGCCCGCTCGCCACTCACTAAATATCTCCCAGTCCTTGATTGGGGCCGCACATATAACCTCGAAGCGTTCCAGAACGACCTCGTCGCCGCCGTGATCGTGACGATCATGCTGGTGCCGCAGTCGCTGGCCTATGCACTCCTTGCTGGTCTGCCGCCCGAAGCGGGCATCTATGCCTCGATCGTGCCGATCATGCTCTATTCCATCTTCGGCACCTCGCGGTCGCTCGCGGTTGGCCCTGTGGCCGTTGTGTCGCTGATGACTGCCGCCGCGATTGGCAAGGTCGCCCAGTCGGGTGACATCGGTTATGCCACCGCCGCGCTGACGCTGGCGTTCCTCTCTGGCGTGATGCTCTTGGGCCTCGGCCTGCTGCGTTTGGGCTGGATCGCGAACTTCCTGTCCCACCCTGTGATCGCAGGCTTTATCACCGCCTCGGGCGTCCTCATCGCATCGAGCCAGATCGGTCACATCCTCGGTATTTCGGTCTCGGGCCACTCGCTGCCGCATATGTTCGAGAGCCTGTTCGAGAACTTCACCAAACTGAACTTCTTCACGCTGTTTATCGGCATCGTGGCCACCGCATTCCTGTTCTGGGTGCGCAAAGGTCTCAAACCACTCCTCCTGTCCAAAGGCGTGCCGCCGAAACTCGCAGACGTGATGACCAAAGCTGGCCCCGTTGCCGCCGTCGTCGTCACCACCGCCTTTGTCGCGCTGTTCCGTCTCGACAACTGGGGTGTCAAAGTGGTCGGCGAAGTCCCGCAGAGCCTGCCGCCCTTCACCATGCCTGACCTTTCGCTGGATCTGATCGGCAAACTCTTTGTCCCTGCCCTCCTGATCTCGATCATCGGCTTTGTTGAATCGATCTCGGTCGCGCAAACCCTTGCTGCAAAGAAACGCCAGCGCATCACCCCTGACCAAGAGCTCATCGGTCTGGGCGCTGCAAACATCGGTGCGGCCTTTACGGGCGGCTATCCGGTCACTGGTGGCTTTGCCCGTTCGGTCGTGAACTTTGACGCAGGTGCGGAAACCCCTGCGGCTGGTGCCTTCACCGCGATCGGCCTCGGCATCGCGGCGCTCGCCCTCACCCCGCTCCTCTACTTCCTCCCCAAGGCAACGCTGGCCGCAACGATCATCGTCGCCGTTCTGTCGCTCGTTGACTTCTCGATCCTGAAACGGTCGTGGGGCTATTCCAAAGCTGACTTCTTTGCGGTGGCTGCAACCATCCTGATGACTTGGGCCTTTGGCGTGGAAACGGGTGTATCCTCGGGCGTTGGCCTCTCGGTCCTTCTGTTCCTCTTCAAAACATCGCGCCCGCACATCGCCGAAGTGGGCCTGATGGAAGGCACCGAACACTTCCGCAACATCAAACGCCATCAGGTGAAAACCGATGATCGTCTGGTGATGATGCGCGTCGATGAAAGCCTCTACTTCGCCAACGCACGCTTCCTCGAAGATTACATCTACGACCGTGTGCAGGCTGATTGTGGCATCGAACACGTGGTGCTGATGATGTCGGCGGTGAACGCCATCGACTTCTCCGCCCTCGAAAGCCTCGAAGCCATCAACACCCGCCTCAAAGATATGGGCATCAAACTGCACATGTCCGAAGTCAAAGGCCCCGTGATGGACCGCCTCCAAACCGCGCATTTCCTGCATGAAATGACGGGCGAGGTGTTCCTCTCGCAATTCGAGGCAATGGCCAAGCTCACTGGCATGACTGCCGCCAAAGCAGCCGAATAACCAAAAAGGGCGCGACCAACCGGTTCGCGCCCTTTTTCTATGCCGAACTGGGAAAACGACGGACCGCACGGGCGATCACATGGTCTAGTCTACTAAGGTTTTTTTGGGGTGGTACCCGCGGCCGGACTCGAACCGGCACGGCACTAAGGCCAAGAGATTTTAAGTCTCCGATGTCTACCATTCCACCACGCGGGCACGAGGGTGTTTTGCCCTGCCCCGCGCCGATGGGCAAGGGGCGAAAGGCGCAAAAGCCGCTTTGTCGGAATTATCCGCCCGTGGCGACAGGACCGACGCCTTCTTCTTTGACGGCCTGCATCGCAACATAGGTCGATGTGTTCGCCAAATACGGCAAGGTCGAGATTTTCTCTGCCAGAACAAGTCGATAAGCCGACATCGACGCCGTGCGGACCTTGAGCAGGTAGTCGAACTGACCCGCGATCAGGTGACACTGTTCGATCTCTGGCACGCGAATGACGGCAGCGTTGAACTCGGCCAAGGCCGACTCGCGGGTGTCGGTCAGCTTCACCTCGACAAAGGCCACGTGGTCGCGCCCCAACCGGATCGGGTCAAAGAGCGCACGATAACCACGGATCAGCCCTGTTTCCTCAAGCCGTTTCAGTCGCGCTTGGGTCGGAGATTTCGACAGGCCGATCCGACGCGACAGCTCGGTCACACTGATCCGCCCCTCAATCGCGACGATATCCAAAATCTTACGGTCGAATGCGTCCAGATCGGTGCTGTGGTGGATCATCTTGGCCTCTCTCAAAGCAATATCGCCTAAACGTCGGCGAATTTGGTCGTGAATGCGCCGCGAAAGGCGAAGCTTCAAGTGAAATTTACGGCAAACCACCCAATTTCGCAGCAAATTCGAAAATTCTGAATAAATTGCCCGCCAAATTCGTCGTCCGATTGCCAAACGCTTCTGAAAGTCCTGCGCTGAACCCTCAAAACAGGACAATCGAATGAAAAAGGACCGCGCCTTGCGGCACGGCCCTCAAATCTGTCGGTCGAACAGTGATTAAACTGCCGCGCCGCGGATGACTTTGGCAAATGGGCTGAACATGGATTCGTTCGCGCAGATCAGGTTGCCATCCTCAAGGATGTTACCCTCTTCGTGAATCGGCTCCAGCAGAGCACCCGCCTCACGCACGATGACGAGGCCAGCGGCGATATCCCACGGCTTCAAACGGCGTTCCCAGAAGCCGTCGAAACGACCAGCGGCCACGTAGGACAGGTCCAGCGACGCAGCGCCCAGACGGCGCACGCCCGAGGTCGCGGGCAGCAATTGACCGAGGTCACGCAGGGTCTGCGGCAGGTCCGTGCTCCCAGCGAACGGCAGACCAGTTGCAAAGATACCGTCGATCAGACGATGACGACCCGACACACGAATACGGGTCTCGTTCATCCATGCGCCCGAACCTTTTTCGGCATAGAACATCTCGTCTTTGACGGGATCATAAACCACGCCCGCAACGATTTGGCCCTTATGTTCAAGGGCGATCGACACAGCCCAGTGACCTAGACCGTGCAAGAAGTTGGTTGTGCCATCAAGCGGATCAACGATCCAGCGACGGGTCGGATCTTCGCCTTCGATCTCTTTGGACTCTTCACCGAGGAAGCCGTAGGTCGGGCGGGCTTCCATCAGTTCGGTGCGGATGATTTCCTCGGCATTGCGGTCGGCGCGAGTGACAAAGTCACCAGGCCCTTTGGTGCTGACCTGTAGCTGTTCAACTTCGGTAAAGTCTTTGAGCAAGGCGCGCCCAGCTTTACGGGCGGTCTTCATCATCACGTTCAGGTTTGCACTACCAGCCATCGGGGCCTCCGTTCACGGTCCAAGCAGCGCGTATAGGCAAATCCGATCAATCGGGCAAGGCCGCGAATGGCACTCTTTCGGGAAAAACGCACCGTTAACGATTTGTTTGGTTTTGATTGGCAAACTGGGCCCAAAGGCAGGAAGAGGCCCATGATCGCGCAGAGTTTTGATAAGATCCGCTATCAAACCCGTTTTGCCATTCACGTGGCCACGCGGGACATCGCCAAACGCCTCGCGTCCGCAGCGATGATGTTGGTGATCCTATGGTGGGTCGGCTACGGCACCGTGGCCCTTTCTATGTCTGGTATTCTGGTCGCCTATGAACTCGCGGCCCACTGGCTTGCCCGTAAATTACCCGACAGGGACGAGGACATTACGGGGAGCTATATTTTTACCGTCTGGCTGGTGAACTGTAGCTCCGTCCTCTTTTATCTCGCGCCCGCGTTCCTTTTGGCGGCAGAGCCGTCGTCCGCCATGCTCCTCGCGGGGTTTTTGTGGCTCTTTGGGGTCTTTGTTCACATCACCAACACCTTCGCCGCCCTCCCGTTTTATAACTGGAGCCTGATGGCCCCCTCCTTTGGTTCTGCCTTCGCCGTGTTCTGGCTCGCCAGCGAAAACGCGTTCCTCCCGTCGAGCGAGGGGGAATGGATCATCACAACGGGCATGATGGTCGTCTATATTTTCAACACGTTTGAAACCCTGCACAAACAAAAGGACACCCAGCGCGCCCTCAACGCCGCCCGCGAAGAGGCGAACGCCCGCCTGCGTGCTCTCGAACATCTGTCCCGCCATGACCCACTCACGGGCCTATTGAACCGTCGAGCGTTTGATGAAGAGCTAGAACACCTCATTGCCCAGCGCCGCTTGGGCAGCGAATTGGGCGTGTTCCTCATCGACCTCGACGGGTTCAAGCCGATCAACGACACCTACAGCCACGAAGCAGGCGATCAGGTGCTTCAAGCTGTGGCGAGCCGTCTGTCCAAACTGGTTGGTGAAACGGGCATCGTGGCCCGTCTGGGCGGCGACGAATTTGCCATCGCCTTCCGCACGATCACGTCCGAGAGGGCCGCGCTGCGACTGGCCGACTACATCGCCCGCGCGATCCAAGCGCCCGTCGAATGGCACGAAAAGGAACTCCATATCTCGGCCTCGGTCGGCATCGGCCTCACACGGCACGCGGGCACTACGGTCGAAGGGCTATGTGGTGCAGCCGATCAGGCGATGTATCGCGCGAAAAACAGCTCTGGCATCTCAGCCGCGATCTACCGAGCCGATGATTTCGAACGTCGCCTGTCGCTTGAAGACCGCCGCGAAATCCTCGCCGCGATGCATAACCGCGAAATCCGTCCCTATTACCAACCCAAGGTCGACCTCGCCACGGGCCGCAGCATCGGGTTCGAGGCCCTCGCCCGCTGGATTCACCCGACCAAAGGCCCCCTGCCCCCGAACCTCTTTATCCCGCAGATCAATGAACTTGGCCTGCACGGTGATTTCCTGTCGCATATGGCGGGCTGTGTGCTCCATGATATCGAACAGCTTTTGGCCGAAGGGCTCGATCCGGGTGAAGTGTCGATCAACGTCCCCGAGGTCGCACTTGCCACACAATCGGGCCGCGCCGACCTCGACGACCTCCTCAGCCGCCATCCGAACGCCCGCCGCCACATCACGCTCGAAATCACAGAGGACGTGTTTATTGCCCGCTCTGCCGACACCATTCAGGCCAGCATCGCCCATTTCCGCTCCGAGGGTTTGCGCGTGTCGCTCGACGATTTCGGCACTGGCTTTGCATCGTTCCAGCACCTGCGCCAACTGGAATTCGATGAGCTAAAGATCGACATGAGTTTCGTCGCAGACCTTGGCCGCGATCCCACCGCCGAAGTGCTGATCCGTGGCTTCTTGGAAATCGCCGACGGTCTGGGCGTCTCTGTCATCGCGGAAGGCGTCGAAACCGAAGCCCAAGTCGATCACCTCCGCCGTCTCGGGTGCCGCCTCGGTCAGGGCTATCTCTTTGGCAAAGCGATGCCGATTGATGAAACCCGCATCCGCCTCTTTGCCGAATCCAGCCGCGACCTTAGCCCCGCTGAAGTTTCACCGCCTCTTGCCGAGCCAGCCGAATAAAGTGCGCGAGGTAGGGTCGCGTGTTCTCGGATTCGCGGGTCGCCGCAAACATCCGCCGCGTCATCCCGACCTTACCGTCCTTACCCAAAGGCCGCGTGACGTAATCGGACGATTGCCGCACCTGACGCACAACCCAGTCGGGCAGCACAGACACCCCACGGTTTGACGCCACAAGCATCAGGATCACCGCCGTCAATTCGACCTGCCGCACCGCCGCCGGTTCGACCCGCGCAGGCGACAGCAGCATCTTAAAGATGTCCAGCCGCGACCGATCGACGGGGTAAGTGATCAAGGTCTGACCTTCGAAATCCTGCGCCTCGATCACTGCCTTTTGCGCGAGGGGATGGTGGGACGAGGCCACGAACACGGGATCGTAGTCAAACAGCGGGTTAAAATCGACTTCCGACTGATCCTCAGGGTCCGAGGACACCACCAAATCGACCTCTTCACGACGCAACGCGCTCATCGCATCAAACGAAAGGCTCGACCGGATATCGACATCCACATCAGGCCAGACCTTGCGGAACTGCTCCAACACAGGCAGCAGCCATTCGAAACAGGCGTGACACTCCAGCGCGATATGCAGCCGTCCCGCACGCCCGTCTTGCAGGCCTTCAAACTCGACTTCCAGATCAGCGAGGATCGGCAAAATCTGTTCCGCCGCTGCCAAGAGACGCAAACCAGATGCCGACAAACGCAGAGGTTTCGCCCGACGCACAAAAAGCTCAACGCCCGCTTGATCTTCGATCCCTTTGATTTGGTGGCTCAGGGCCGATTGCGTGATGTTCAGCAAATCCGCAGCACGGGCTAACCCGCCCGTGTCATGGATCGCCTTAATCGTGCGAAGATGCCGTATCTCAATGTGCATCATGAACAAACCTCATGATCGTCGTGAAAGTTATGAATTTGTCTCACATCATTTATTTTGCGACAAGGGGGCATCAACAAATAGGTGAATCATGTCGCGCCCCAATGTCTCGTTCGAATTCTTTCCGCCCAAATCGCTGGACCAGTCGTTCCGGCTCTGGAACTGCGCGACGACCCTTGCTCCGATGAACCCGACCTTTGTGTCGGTGACCTACGGTGCAGGCGGCACAACCCGCCAGCTCACCCACGAAGCCGTTGGTGCCATTCACAAAAACATCGGTCTGACCGTGGCAGCGCACCTCACCTGTGTTGAGGCAACCCGCGCCGAAACGCTCGAAATCGCGAATGCATATGCCGAAGTCGGCGTGACCGAAATCGTCGCCCTGCGTGGTGATGCCCCCAAAGGCGCAGAGAAATTCCGCCCAACCGCTGATGGCTTCCAGTCGTCCATCGAACTGATCGAAGCGCTGGCTGACACGGGCAAATTCAAAATCCGCGTTGGTGCTTATCCTGAAAAGCACCCAGAATCAGGCGACTCTGCCGCTGACATCGAATGGCTGAAGCGCAAGATTGATGCAGGTGCGACCAGCGCGATCACTCAGTTCTTCTTTGAGGCAGAGACCTTCTTCCGCTTCCGTGACGCTTGCGAAAAAGCGGGCATCGACGCGCCGATCATTCCGGGCATCCTGCCGATTGAGAACTGGAACGGCGCGCGCAAGTTCGCCCAAATGTGCGGCACCTCGATCCCACAGATCGTTGCGGACGCTTTTGACAACGCGGCCAAGTCTGGTTCGACCGACCTCTTGGCGACCGCTTTGGCGACCGAACTGTGCGACGACCTGATCCGTGGCGGTGTGAACGATCTCCACTTCTACACGCTGAACAAACCGGACCTGACCCGCGATGTTTGCCATGCTTTGGGTGTGACCCCTGAGGTCAAACTCGAAAACGTGGCCTGATCCCATCCATCAGGCTTCGAGCCCGCTCTGTTTCGGAGTGGGCTTTTTCATGTCCAGCCCACGGTCCGCGACAGTGTCATGCAACCGTTCCGACGGATCACGCCCGACCTTGCGACGGTGACGCGACCAGAACAGCTTGCCCCATTGCGACCACGTGCCAACGGACGGCGCGGTCACATCACAGGGAAACCGATCTCGCCAGCCATCAGGCAAGGGCAACCCCTGCCCTTCGAGCCGATCCAGCAACCACACGAGCGGGATGTTGGACAGGGGACGTACCTCTAGACGCCCGCCCAATTGCCCGCCGATATCGCCATGCGTGCCCTTGAACCAAACCTGTTCGATCTGCCCATTCCAACGGTTCTGCGGGGACCACATCTCTGGCGAAAACGCATCGCGGGTTTCATCCAAGGCCAGCGCGTGAAACGCTGAGCGAACGCAAGGTTCCAACCCGTCCGAATGAAACCTGTGACGTTTCTCCTCAAACTTCCACAGGATCGGCAGCCGAAGACCCAGCGATTTCACCGTATCCCACACGCCAATCGCCGCCACATCGGCAGAGCGATCACAGTAGAGTTCCTTGAACCTGCGGGCAAAGGGACTGCGCGCGCCGTGGGTGTAATAGCGGTAGGCCAGTTTCACATGCCGTTCGGTCGCATCGTGGTGTTTGACGATGCCCACCCGCTGGATCACCCCCGCAAGCGACCGCACGGCAAAGGCACCCCGCGAATAGCCGATCAGGATAATCCGATCCCCAGGGTGCCAGCGCGAACATAAGACCCCATAGGCCCGTTCGATTTGCCGATTGATCCCGCGCCCTGCGATCACACCAAAGGTTTCCGTCCAATCGCGCCATTGAATCCCCGCCTCATAATAGACGGTCAAATTGGCCTTATGCCCCGCCTCGCGGAGCAGTTTGAACGTCAGGCCCGCGTTGGTTTCGAACCCCTCGGCCAAGCTGGACATCGTGCCGTCTAGGATGACCACATGGGTCGCAGGTCCACGCTTGCGCCCACCGCCCTCTTCGCTGCGGGGACGACGGTTAAGGAGACCTAAAACCCAATCACGAATGGCCACTTTGTCCCCTTTGGTGAACAGGTTATGCCGTTACGCCTCAGCCTAACGCACAACCCAAAGGTGTCCAGCCTAGTGATAGGGCGCGCACAGATCCTTTACCGTGATGGGATCGGACAGGCCGTAGCCGTTGAACCGCGTGGTCACGCCCGTGACATAGGCGCCCATCGACCGAAACACGATCCAATCGCCCTCTGTCAGACCTTCGGGCAAGGCTAGCGGATCGCGCAATTGGTCAAGGCTATCGCAGGTCGGCCCAAAGGCCCGCACGCCCTGCCGCGCGGTATCACGCCAATCACCCTCGGCGCTCATGACGGCCAAGGCAGGCGCGGGCATCGACACCATTTCGGACAGACCCCCGTAAATCCCGTCGGTGAGGTAAACGCTCTGCCCACGGATCGATTTCACCTGCACGGCATAGGCAAAACTATCCGCCACGAGGCCCCGCCCTGGTTCGCAGATCAAGGTAGGACGCACGGCAAAAGCCGACATCGCCTCGCGGATCGCGGCAAAGAACGGCTCTAGCGGTTTGGGGGAGCCATCGCGCGATGCAGGAAACCCACCGCCGACGTTTAGGCGGTCCAGCGTCACGCCCGCCCGCTCTGCAATTTGTGCCGCCGCGTTGATGTAGGTCACATAGGCCGCTGGGTCCGTGCATTGCGTGCCGACGTGGAAAGTCAGCGCCAATGGCCGATCCGATGTCGCAACATGGCGCAACAGATCGACCGCGTGATCGACCTCTGCGCCGAACTTCGCACCAAAATCATAGGCCGCGCCTGCGACAGGCAGTTTGAACCGCACGGCAACCTCTGCGGCGGGCGACACACCCGCAGCGACCAGCTTTTCGTATTCTGACAGCGCATCCACCGACCACGACACAACGCCGGCCGCTATCCCAGCGGCGATTTCGGCCTTGCTGCGAACGGGGTTGTTGTAATGCATCGGCGCATCGGGGCAGATCCGACGGATGAGAGCGATTTCATCGGGTGACGCCACATCGAACCCGTCCAAGCCCCCTGCACACAGACGCCGCAGCACGTCCTCGGTCGGGTTCGCCTTGACCGCATAGGTTACAAGACCCGGAAACCCGCGCCGAAATTCGGCCCGTCGGGCGTCCAGAAGGTCGGGCGCAAAGAAATGCACGGGCGCGGTGTCGGACCGTACTGACAACACATCCGCAATGGTTTGGGCCTCTACGGGCTGTTGATACATCTGCCTCTCCTGTTCGCTTTTCCCCAGTGTTGGCGAAAATTCAGACGATGTGTCGTGGCAGATTGAACAAAATGACTCTGCTTTTCGGCAAAATGACGGTATCATCGACGATATGACAGAATTAGACAGCACAGACCGCGCCGTTATCGCGGAACTCACCCGAAACGCCCGCCTGCCCGTCGCAAAGATCGCGCAGACGCTCGGACTGGCGCGGACAACCGTTCAGGCCCGCATCGATCGGCTGGAACGGACGGGCGTGATTGCGGGCTACAGCTTGCGGCTCTCGGATCAGGTGCAACGCAGCACCATTCGGGCGACCGTGCTGATCCACATCCGCCCTTCGGCGCAGGCAGCGGTGTTGGTGCAGTTGAAACGGATGTCCTCGGTCGAGGTGGTGCATACCACCTCTGGTCGGTTCGACCTCTGCGCCCAATTGCGGACGGGATCGACGCTCGAACTCGATCAAACGCTCGACAAAATCGGAGAGATTGACGGCGTTCAGGCGATGGAGAGCCTTATCCACCTCTCAACCCGCATCAACCGCGCAGTTTAACGCCCTTCGCCCTTTCCCTTTCGGCCCCTTTTGGCTAATCCACAGGGCAAGACCAGAAGGGATCATAAAGATGGCGATGGAAAAGACCTTTGACGCGGCCGAAGCCGAGGCCCGCATTTACAAAAAGTGGGAAGACGCAGGCGCATTTGCGGCTGGCGCGAACAAATCGCGCGACGAAACCTTTACCATCATGATCCCGCCGCCGAACGTGACGGGCGCGCTGCACGTGGGCCACGCGTTCAACAACACGCTTCAGGATATTCTGATCCGCTGGCACCGTATGCGCGGCTTTGACACGCTCTGGCAGCCCGGTCAGGACCACGCAGGGATCGCGACCCAGCTTCAGGTCGAAAAGATGCTCGCCGCAACGGGTCAACCGGGCCGTCGTGATCTGGGCCGTGAGGCGTTCCTCGACAAGGTTTGGGAATGGAAAGGCCAATACGGCAACACCATCATCAGCCAGCTGAAACGTCTGGGCTCGTCCTGCGACTGGTCCCGCAACGCGTTCACCATGTCGGGCGCGCCGAACGCCCCTGCTGGCGAAGAGGGCAACTTCCACGACGCCGTGATCAAAGTCTTTGTCGAAATGTACAACAAGGGCTTCATCTACCGCGGCAAGCGTCTGGTGAACTGGGACCCCCACTTTGAAACCGCGATTTCCGACCTCGAAGTTGAGAACATCGAAACCGACGGCCACATGTGGCACTTCAAATACCCGCTGGCGGGTGGCGCGACCTACACCTACGTCGAAAAAGACGAGGACGGGAATGTCACCTTTAGCGAGGAACGCGATTACATCTCTATCGCGACGACCCGCCCTGAAACCATGCTGGGTGACGGCGCGGTTGCGGTGCACCCTGATGACGAACGCTATGCGCCGATCGTGGGCAAGCTCTGCGAAATCCCTGTTGGTCCGAAAGAACAGCGCCGCCTGATCCCGATCATCACCGACGAATACCCCGATATGGCCTTTGGCTCGGGTGCGGTGAAGATCACGGGCGCACACGACTTTAACGACCACGAGGTCGCAAAGCGTGGCAACATCCCGCAATACCGTCTGATGGACACCCGTGGCGCGATGCGTGCTGATGGTGCACCTTACGCTGACGAAGCCGCGAAAGCCGCCGAATACGCAGCGGGCAAAGCGTTCACCGTTCAGGAAATCGACGCGATCAACCTCGTGCCCGAAGAATACCGTGGCCTCGACCGCTTTGAAGCGCGTGAGAAGGTCGTTGCTGCGATCACCGCAGAGGGCCTCGCCGTGATGACCGTTGCGACGGACGCACGTCTCGGCAAGGCCGCGCTGAAGGCAGATGCAGAGGGCGCAGATGCGCTGGTTCCGCTGGTCGAAGCAAAACCGATCATGCAGCCGTTCGGCGACCGTTCGAAGGTCGTGATCGAGCCGATGCTGACCGACCAATGGTTCGTTGAAACCTCGAAAATCGTTGGCCCTGCGCTGGATGCCGTCCGCAATGGCGACATCAAGATCATGCCAGAGTCGGGCGAAAAGACTTATTACCACTGGCTCGAAAACATCGAGCCGTGGTGTATCTCGCGCCAGCTTTGGTGGGGTCACCAAATCCCTGTGTGGTATGACGCCGAAGGCACCGCCTATTGCGCCCCAACCGAAGCTGAGGCCGTTGCGCAATCGGGTGGCAAATCGCTCACCCGTGACCCCGACGTTCTCGACACATGGTTCTCGTCGGGTCTGTGGCCGATCGGCACGCTGGGCTGGCCGAACTGGGACGAGAGCACCTCGAAATACTTCTCGACCGATGTGTTGGTGACGGGTCAGGACATCCTGTTCTTCTGGGTTGCCCGCATGATCATGATGCAGCTCGCTGTTGTTGACGAAATCCCGTTCCACACCGTCTACCTGCACCAGCTCGTCCGCGACGAGAAGGGCAAGAAGATGTCGAAAACCACGGGCAACGTGATCGACCCGCTGGTGATCATTGATGAATACGGCGCAGACGCGCTGCGGTTCACCAATGCGTCGATGGCAGCGATTGGCGGCGTTCTGAAACTGTCCGAGGACCGCATCAAAGGCTACCGCAACTTTGGCACCAAACTGTGGAACGCGTCCCGTTTCGCAGAAATGAACGGTGCGGTGCATGGCGCGACTGAAATCCCGACCGCAACGGCGACCGTGAACAAATGGATCATCGGTGAAACCGCTCGCGTCCGCGAAGAGGTTGACGCCGCGATTGAGGCCTACCGCTTTAACGACGCAGCCAACGCGCTCTACGGCTTTGTCTGGGGCAAGGTCTGCGACTGGTATGTCGAATTCTCGAAGCCACTGATCATGGACGGCGACGACGCGGTAAAGGCCGAAACGCAAAAGGTCATGGGCTGGGTCATCGACCAGTGTCTGATCCTCCTGCACCCCTTCATGCCCTTCATCACCGAAGAGCTCTGGGGCACGCTGGCGGACAACCGATCGAAAATGCTCGTCCACGCCGACTGGCCGACCTACACCGCCGCCGATCTGGTGGACGCGGATGCGGACGCCGAATTGAACTGGGCGATCTCGCTGATCGAAGGCATCCGTTCGGCACGCGCACAGATGAACGTGCCTGTGGGTCTCTACGTCCCCGTTGTCATGCAAGAGGCCGACGCCGGCGCGAAGGCGGCACTGGCGAACAACCAGACGCTCATCACCCGTCTGGCTCGCATCGGTGACATCACCGAATCCGCCGAAGCCCCCAAAGGGTCGATCACCATCACCACCAAAGGCGCGACCTTTGCGCTGCCTCTGGCGGACATCATCGACGTGGCCGCTGAAAAAGCCCGCGTGGAAAAGGTCTTGGGCAAGTTGCAAAAGGAACTCGGGGGTCTGCGTGGCCGCCTGAACAACCCGAAATTTGCAGAAAGTGCCCCAGAGGAAGTGATCGAAGAAACCCGCGCCAACCTCGCCCTGCGCGAAGAAGAAGAGACCCAGCTGAAGGCCGCTCTGGCACGTTTGGCCGAAATCGGCTGATCGGGTTGATCAATGGTAAAGAAGGGGCGGTCCATCGGGCCGCCCTTTTTCTATGCGACTATCCTTTTGACGCCGCGACAAACGGTCTGCCCGCGCATAACCCCGTGGACCTTGTCCGAAAATTCACCCTAAACTCTGCCCAATGCCGCCAGCGCGCGGCCCCGATCAAGGAGAGGTCGGGCACGTAGGGGAGAGAGTTATGACCGCCATTCCGTCCATTTATGACACGGGACTAGACCGCAATGCCGCCAACCACGCAGCGCTGACCCCGCTGTCGTTCATTGCCCGCACCGTATCGGTGTATCCCGATTATCTGGCCGTGGTGCATGGGGACCGCCGCCTGACATGGCGCGAAACCTATGCCCGCATGTGCCGCATCGGATCGGCCTTGAACAAACGCGGGATTGGCAAAGGCGACACCGTGTCGATCATCGCGGCCAACACGCCAGAGATGTTCGAATCCCACTTTGCCGTGCCAATGTCGGGCGCTGTTCTGAACACGATCAACACGCGGCTTGAGGCGGAAACCATCGGCTTTATCCTGTCGCACGCGGAATCCAAAGTCGTCATGGTCGACCCAGAATTCGCAGAAGTCGTCGACCGCGCGATCAAGATCAGCGGCCGCGATATGCTGGTCATCGACCTTGAGGACGCGATGTATGACGGTCCCGTCCACAAGATCGGCAGCATGACCTACGACGACCTTCTGGCCGAAGGCGACGAGGATTTTGACTGGCAGATGCCAGCCGACGAATGGGATGCGATTTCGCTGAACTACACCTCGGGCACGACAGGCAACCCCAAGGGCGTTGTCTACCACCACCGTGGTGCCGCGCTGAACGCGATGGGCAATATCCTGACATGGGGCATGCCGAGCCACTCGCGCTACCTCTGGACGCTGCCGATGTTCCATTGCAACGGCTGGTGTTTCCCTTGGACCATCGCCGCGATGGCGGGCGTTTGCGTCTGTCTGCGGGCTGTGCGGGTCGAACCGATCTTCCAACTGATCCGCGACGAAAAGGTCACCCACTTCTGCGGCGCGCCCATCGTTCTGAACATGCTGGCGAGCGCCCCTGACGAGCTGAAGGACTTTACCCACGAGGTCAAAGTCATGACCGCAGCCGCCCCGCCCCCTGCCTCTGTCATCGCCAAGATGGAAGCGATGGGCGTGCAGGTCACCCACGCCTACGGCCTGACCGAATGTTACGGCCCCTCTGTGTCTTGCGCATGGAAAGAGGAATGGAACGAGGAAACGCTGAACGATCAGGCGAAACTGAAATCGCGTCAGGGTGTGCGGTATCACGTGCTGGACGGTTTGATGGTGGCCGATGCCGAAACGATGGAACCCACACCGAAAGACGGCAAAACCATCGGTGAGATCTTCATGCGCGGCAATATCGTGATGAAAGGCTACCTCAAGAACCCGACCGCAACCGCCGAGGCCTTCCGTGGTGGCTGGTTCGCGACGGGCGATTTGGCCGTGATGCACCCCGATGGGTATCTAGAGATCAAGGACCGCTCTAAGGACATCATCATTTCGGGCGGCGAGAATATCTCTTCGATCGAGATCGAGGATGTCCTCTACCGTCACCCCGCCGTGTCCGAGGCCGCAGTGGTTGCAAAACCTGACGAAAAATGGGGCGAAACGCCCTGTGCCTTTGTCGATCTGCGGGCAGGTGCGACCGTCACCGCCGAAGAGCTGATCGCGTTCTGCCGTGAAAACATGGCGCACTTTAAGGCGCCAAAGACGCTTATCTTTGGGCCGCTGCCAAAGACCTCAACAGGGAAGGTGCAGAAATACGTGCTGCGTAACCGCGCCGCCCAAGAGGGTTAAGCGCGGGTAACCTTAGCCTCGCCGGCGGTCATTTCGCCGTCGGCGCGGTCAAACCGAAGGTAGGCAATCCCTTTGCCGCCCGACACGGTGTGCAACACGCCCGCCTCTTTGTCGCCCGCCATGATCGGCGTGCCGGCCTCTGCCGCACCATCGACCAGCACCCGCACAAGGCCCTTTTTCAACTCGGTCTTGTGCTTCATCCGTGCGGTGACCTCTTGGCCGACATAGCAGCCCTTTTTGAAATCGACGCCGTTCAGCCGATCAAAGCCCTGTTCGAGGATGTAGCTATCAGGGCCAAGCTCCACGCCCGTCTCTGGGATCAGATGATCTATCCGCAGCGCGGCCCAATCGGTGCCATCGTCGCCACCTTCAGCCCCATAGAGCCGCCAGCCCAGCGCCGCGTCACGCGGGTCGGTCAGGGCACCCTCTGGCGCATCGCCCGTGCCGCGTTTGACCTGCAGGTCGGTCGCTGCAATCTGCACATCGGCCCGCAGACGATACATCGTCAGACGCTGCATCAGCCCTGCCGCAAGCGGCGTCGCCACGTCGATCAGAATTCGATCCGCCTGCCCGACCATAAAGAAATCCGCCAGATATTTCCCCTGCGGCGTCAACAGCGCCGCATAGGCGATCCCCTCGGTCGGGGTGCGGAGGTCATTTGTCGTCAGCCCATGCAGGAATTTCACACGGTCGCTGCCAGTCACGGCCAGAATGGTTCTGTCGGTCATCGGTTTTCCCTAAGTCGCTAGGGGTGGATATAGGGCTCAGTCTTCGGTTTTGAACTGTAGACGATAGAGATCAGCGTAAATTCCGCCACGTGCCAGCAGTTCGTCATGGGTGCCTTGGTCCATCACGCGGCCACGGTCCATCACGACGATGCTATCAGCATTGCGGACGGTGGACAGGCGGTGCGCGATGACCAGCGTGGTGCGGCCTTCGGACAGGGTTTCCAGCGCGCTTTGGACGATCTGTTCGCTCTTGGTATCGAGTGCCGATGTCGCCTCGTCCAACAAGAGGATCGGCGTGTTCCGCACCAGCGCCCGCGCAATTGCGACCCGCTGACGTTGCCCGCCCGACAGGTTCGACCCACGCGGCCCCGCAGGGCTGTTCAGACCGTCCGCAAGACGCGGCAAGAAGTCCGACACATGGGCGGCGGTTAGCGCGCGTTCAATGCTCGCCTCATCCAGATCACGGCCCAAAAGGATGTTGTCGCGCAGGGTTTCATCAAACAGCGCGGCGTCCTGACTGACGACAGAGAACAGCCCCCGCAGATCAGCGAGCCCCATCGCGCGGTTCTCAACCCCACCAATCGTCACGAGGCCCGAGGCTGGATCAACAAGGCGGGTCAGCACGTTAAAGACCGTGGATTTACCCGCACCCGACGACCCGACCAGAGCCGTCGTTTTACCCGCCGCAGCGGTGAAGGTCGCCCCCTGAAGGACGGGCAGATCACCATAGGCGAGGTGGACATCGTTCAAGCGAATTTCAGGGGCACCCACTGGCGCCGCAGCCACTGTCGCGGGTGAGGAAATCGTTGGCGTGATGTTCAGAATTTCGCGGACACGGTTGGCGCTGACCGCAGCGGCTTGCATGGCCCCCGACAGTTGCCCCAAACGGCGCAGCGGATCAAAGACCAGCGCCATCGCGG
>JAYPVO010000012.1:17296-22914 GCA_038134645.1 Paracoccaceae bacterium | reverse complement strand
TCGACCGCCGTTGACACTTTGTTCACGTTCTGACCGCCGGGGCCGGAGGCGCGGACAAATTGCTCGGTCAGTTCCCAGTCTTGCAGGGTGATTTCGTTAGAAATCCGTAGCATAAGCGTAAATAAGACCTGTTTTGCGGCGAAAAGGGTGCGATTGCGGGTTTTGCGGTATCTGGATACCGTCCGTGGCTCCCCAAATACGTCCTGAATCTGCCCGAAACAGGTGCGATTGCAAGGAAAAGGGCCGCCCCGGCGATGAGGCGACCCTTCGAAAGTCCAGGAGGTGGGTGCGGTTAGGTCGTCCCACCTGAGTTCGTCGTCAGCCAAGGGCTGCCCTAGCTACGATCCCCCCAAGCTGTCCCGACACCATTCTCCAATACCTTTCTTGACACTGGATCACCTCCTTTCAATGAGTTTCGCCTGTAAACTCAGGGTGACACAGATGTCGTGTATGTCAAAACTTTTTGTGCCAGATTTAGTGAAACTTTTGTTACGCTGCCGATTTTTTGGCCATCATTTGGCCGACAATGACGCGGAAAGGCACAAGCGCGAGAAGCGCAATCGCCAGTTTCACGGCATAATCTGCAACGCCCAAAGTCACCCAAAGTGGCATCTCAGCGCCCACCGTCATCAACGGCATCGCGTCCCAAGCCCAAGAAATCTCAGCATTCGCCGTTTCCCCGAAATTGATGAACGCCGCAAAAGCGATGGTGAAGAAAAGCACAGCATCAACAGTCGATGAGATGACGGTCGAGATGATCGGAGCTTTCCACCAGTTGCCATCACGAAGGCGGTTAAAGATAGCAACATCAAGGAGTTGCGCGACGAGGAACGCCGTTGCGGACGCGATCGCGATACGCAGCGGAACGGCTGGGCCGAACTCGAGTTGGATCTGGTTGCCGATCAGCGAGCAGATGATACCGACGACAAAGCCAGCAAAGATCACCTTGCGAGCAGCCTGCGCGCCATAGACGCGGTTCATGATGTCGGTCACGAGGAACGCGATCGGATAAGTGAAGGCACCCCATGTCAGGATCCCATCAAGGATGAGGAACTGAACGAGGATGTTTGAGGCCACAACAACGATGGCCATGGCGAGAACGCCAGAGAGGATACGGGTCATGTCTATATTCCGTTTTTACAAGGTAGCGGCGACTTGGCCCCTTTCGGGGACGCGGCTGATTAGTGCCGCAATGACCTTCTGTCAATCGGTGAGTTGATACTCGACCAGTGTGCTCGGGCCAAAGGTCTGGCCGTTGTCGGACACCATCGTCAGGCGGATATGGCCTGTTGTGTCACGCCAGACGGCGATGCCTTCGAGGTTGCTGTGGGTGCGCAGCTCGGTCTGGAGGAGGGTTTCTGCGTTGGTGCCGTCCATGTCGAAACGACGGACACGGGACCGAAACCCGATGCCGAGGAAGTCGCGTTCAAGCAGGTAGAATTTCCCATCAGGGCCGATATCCGCGCCCGTCACGAGGAAAGAGTCACTGCGGGGGATCGTAAAAGCGACGTCCCAATCACTGCGGTAGCGGTAGACGGGAAACGGTAGATCAAAGCGGCCAGACCGTTCGGGGATCGTATAGATCGTTCCGTCTGTATCAGTGGCGAGCGCCTCTAGCCCTGAATTGGATTGAAAGTTGTCAAAGGCGGCGGCGCGTTTGAAGGGCCGCGCCGCACCGTCGGGCTGATCGTAGGCCACGATGCGGGAACGGCCTTCGAAGCTGATATAAAGCTGGCCGTTCGGACCAAAGGCGAGCCCTTCGGAGTCGGTTTGTCTCTCGCGCAGAGGCTGACCATCCTCACCGTTCAGCGGGATTATCTGCCTGACGGACAAACCCGTCAGAACCTCGTCGGTTCGGGTCAATTCCCCCGTCAGCAGATAGCCGCGGTCCGTGACCATTGTGAACGCCGTCCCTGTCTGATCGAGTTCGATGGCGGACAGCTCCTCTGCGCCATCGATGTTGAACGCAATCTCAGAGACGAGCTGCGCATCTGATAGCGCAGGGGTGGCCCCAAACAGGGCCACGATAAAGGTCATCCAATGCTTCAATGTCAGCGCCCAGCCACAACACCGCATTGATCGGGAAGGTCATTCATCCGCAACGGACCACGTGGCGGAGCAGGCGGCTCGCCTGATGGCGGTGGTGGGTTGAGGATATTGTCGACCCATACTTGCGCATCTGCGCATCCATCGCCCGCAGGAATAGGGGCCTGATCCTGACAAGAGTCATCGCCAGCAGGACAGTTTAGACGCACGTGGAAATGGTAGTGGTGACCCCACCACGGACGGATTTTGCGCAGCCAGTCGCGGTTGCCCGTCGCGTTCTTGCACATTTCGACTTTGGCCCCTGCGAACACAAAGATACGGGCGACGCGGGGGTCTTCGGCAGCGCGACGCAGGATCGCTTCGTGTTGAGGCGACCAGTCGCTGTTCACATAAGCGCCGCTAGACCGCTGCATGGAAATGGACGAAAGGTTTTCGCGTTCAGCTTCGGACAGGTCGAGGCGGCTGGGCGGTAGCATCCAGATATCAACGTCGAGGCCGATCTGGTGGCTGGCGTGACCCGTGAGCATCGGGCCACCACGCGGCTGGCTCATGTCGCCAACGTAGAGGCCGTCCCAACCGGGTTGGGTCGCGGCAAAGGCGCTGAGATCCTCGACAAAGGACACAAGCTGCGGCTGGCCCCAGTTGCGGTTGCGGCTAAGGCGCATCGCTTGCCACGTTTGACCGTTTTCAGGCAGCTCCATCGCGCCCGATTGGCACCCACGGGCATAGGAGCCGATGGCCTCTGACGTGCCATTATTGGGTGTCGGGATGTGGCCGAACACCTCTTTGGCGACGCGTGTGTCGTTCGATGATTGTGACGACATCACCGATGATGATGTCGTTGTCTGTGCTGTGTCGTTTGCCTTGCAGGCCGTGAGGGCCAGCAATACACACAATGCCCCTAGTGTGCGGACCATGCTGCGCGATCTCCTTCGCTGTTGACCCAGCGTAGCATCAGAAGACCGATCAGGAAAAGGACGATTACAGGGATAAAGCCCAACTGGTTGCTGCCCGTGGCATAGGTCGTGATGCCGATCATCATGGGCGCAAGGAACGCGGTTGCCTTGCCTGTGAGTGCAAAGAGGCCAAAGGCTTCGGCGGGGCGTTCGGGGTTTGTGTGGCGCACCATCAAGGACCGCGATGCAGAGTAGAGCGCGCCGCCCGCGCCACCAATTGCAGCACCACAGACGTAGAAGATGATGTCCGGAAGGTTCGATCCTTCGGGCAGAGCAATCGGGCCGATGTTGGTGCGCGACATGCTGACGATGATCGTGCAGACGATCATAAGGACGACGCAAGCGACGCTGATTACAATTTTCGGGCCATAGCGTTTGTCGGCAAGGCCGCCGATCCATGTGACGATCGCCGCGGTGATTGCGCCGATGATACCAAAGACGCCGATCTGCATCGTTGCCCAGCCGAGCACCAATTTCGCGTAGACTCCGCCAAAGGCATAGAGCGCGTTCAGTGCGTCACGGTAGAGCATCGACCCCACGAGGAACGCGGTGAGGCTGCGGCTGTGACGGATGGATTTCACCGCCCGAATGAGTTCGGGGACGACTTCGCCGATGCTGGTTTTGCGGCGCGGTGTTGAGGTGTCATCGCGGACCCAGAGGAAGAACGGGATCATAAAGATGAGATACCAGATCGCGATGAAGGGTCCGACCGAACGGGTGCCTTCGCGGGTCGAGGCGTCGAGGCCAAAGATGGGGTCGATGCCCAGAAGCGTTTTACCGCTGTCCCCTTCGGCCAGCAGCAAGAGCATGATGAACAGCGATACCACGCCGCCCCAGTAGCCAAAGGCGGAGGCCGAGCCAGAGATTTTGCCGACCTCTTTGTCCGTGCCGAGAGAGGGCAGGATCGCGTTGACGAAGTTCAGGCCTGATTCAGCGGCAATGAAGCCGATGTAGAAAACGATCAGCGAAAAGGTGAGCGTTGCGCCATCTGGTGTGAGGCCCCAGAGCAGCAAAGCTGACACGACGTAGATGATGGAAAAGAAACCGATCCACGGGATTTTTCGCCCGCTAAGGTCGGCCCAGGCGCCCAAGAACGGCGCCGAAATCGCGATGATCACGCCCGCGACAGTAGACCCGAGCGACCAAAGGGACTGCGCGTCGGCTTGGGGTGTGGCGGAACCGTTCGCGGTGAACCAGTCGGCGGCGACGGCAGCGAAATAGGGGCCAAAGATAAACGTCAGGCCGAGCGTGTAATAAGGCTGTTGCGCCCAATCAAAGGCCATCCAGCCCCAGATGCGCTTTTTCGCGGATACTGACATGTCATCCCCCCATGCGTTTCAATGATATAGACAGAGAAACAGCGGGTATGGCAAGCACGCCTTTAGGAACAGGGCGTTATCAGTGTTGCGGCGGCCAAGGGCGTTTGGTCTCTGCTTCGATCCAAGATTTGACCCATTCGCCCAAGTCGGGCGACGGTCCTGTGTGGCCCATGATTGCTGCAACTTTTTCAGGGGCAACGATGCCTGATTTGCTGGTCACGGCAGAGCGGATCAGAACGTGGTTGGCACATTCCCCGTTAGAGAGCCACATGCTCTGCTCAATATAGATGAATTTATCGTCCCAACCGATCGGAACGGACTTCATCGTGATTTTGTCGAACATGCGAATACGGCGGCGATACCGCGGGGTCGATCCTGCGACCGTCAGTCCCCAACCGTTTTGTTTGAGCGCCTTGAGAAGGCCAGATGCTTGACCGAGCGGTAAACGACCCATGTCAAACAGGGTCAGCGTCCGTCCGTTATTCAGTTCCCACCAGAGGTCGAGGTCCCACGGCCAGCAGATATGTGTGGTCACATAAGTTTCGCCAAAGTTCACCTTTGGGTCGTTGCGATGAACAAACATCTGCCAAATTAATCTAAGGAACGGATACATGTGTGACCTTTCATTCTGCAGATGCAAAGAAACGTCAGGCGCACCTAAGGTCAACTGGAACGTTGGGGCAGGGATTGCCGAATGGCCTTGCGCACATTACCTGATGTTCAACTGAAAGGACGCGATATGACCTCTATCTTCCAAATCCTGCTGATGCTCATCGGCGTGGCACGCTTTATGATCTTTGCGCACTTTATCATGAGCTGGCTGATCAGCTTCCAAGTTCTGAACGTGCGTCAGCCTCTGGTTGCGCAGGTTTGGTATGGTCTGGAGCGGTTGCTCGACCCGATTTATCGCCCGCTTCGCAATTTCTTGCCGCGCATGGGTGGGTTGGATCTGTCACCGATCGTGGCTCTGTTGGGCCTTGAGGCGATCCGCATCATCCTGATCAACAATATCGCGATGTTCTACTAAGACTTAGCTGCGCATTAAGCTGGGCAGATCACCTGTGAGGCCAGCGGCCTCACGGACGAAATTGCGGCGCAGGGCGGGGATGGAATTTACCACGCCCATGCCCACATCGCGCACCGCCCGCAGCAGCGGGTTGTCGTTCGAGAAGAGTTTGTTGAACGTATCTGTCGCAACCGCGAGCGTTGCCGTGTCAAAGCGGCGCCACTGTTGGTATTTGTTCAAAACAATCGGGCTACCGATGTCCTGACCCGTGTGGCGCGCATCGCGGAGCAC
>JAYPVO010000012.1:0-17196 GCA_038134645.1 Paracoccaceae bacterium | reverse complement strand
TCAAAACAATCGGGCTACCGATGTCCTGACCCGTGTGGCGCGCATCGCGGAGCACGTCGGCAAGTGCCGCAATGTCCCGCAGACCCGCGTTGAGGCCTTGGCCCGCAATCGGGTGCATCCCGTGGGCCGCATCACCAACCAGCGCCACGCGATCGGCGATAAAGCTGTTCGCGAGGGTGAGGTTCAGCGGATAGGTGAACCGTTTTCCTTCGAGGCTGATGTCGCCAAGGAAGCTGCCAAAGGCGGGCTTGAGGACCTCAAGGAAGGTCGCGTCATCCATTGCGGCACATTCGGCGGCGCGGGCGTCGGTTTCGCTCCACACGATTGAGGAACGGTTGCCTTTGAGCGGCAAGATGGCCAGCGGGCCGTGCGGCATAAAGAACTGATGGGCGACACCGCCGTGGGGTTTTTCATGCGCAACGGCGCAGACGATGCCCGTTTGTCCGTAGGTCCAACCCGTGCGCTTGATGCCAGCGCGTTCTGCGGTGCCTGATTTGCGTCCGTCACAGCCAACCAGAAGAGCCGCAGTGAGCGTTTTGCCCGAGGCGAGCGTCACGCTGATCCCGTTTTGGGTCAGTGATTGTGCCGTCACAGTTTCGGGTGCGTAAAGGGTAATACGGTCGCTTTCCTCCATCGCTTCCATAAAGGCGGGGCGGAGGTGGCGGTCTTCGACCATGTAGCCCATCGGGCCTTCTTCGATTTCGGCGTGGTCGAAATGGAGCATCCAAGGCGCTGGGCCTTGGCCTGCGATACCGTCGGTGACTTTGATTTCGAGCATGGGTTCTGCGACGGCCGCGACCTTGGGCCAGATCCCGATCCCTTTGAGCAGGCGTTGTGACGCGAGGGCCAGCGCATAGGCGCGGCCGTCAAAGGAGGGGTCTTTGTAGGTGTCGAGCGGGACCGTATCGATCACGCCAACAGTGAGGCCAGCGTGGGCCGCAGCGAGTGCCAATGCGGGGCCGTTGAGGGCGCCGCCGACGATCAGAATATCGTGGTCATGGGTCATAGGGTGAATATGGCCTTTCGCGCGGGATTGTCCATGCGACATCCGCCCGCTAGCGTTGCATAAATTCCGATGCGGAGGGGATCATGCAGGACTGGCGATGGATGACAGCAGCAGACTTGGGTCGGGGGATCGGCGCGGGTGCCATTGATCCTGTCGATCTGACAAAGGTGTTCCTGACCGCAATTGATGAACACGAACATCGTGACCGCATTTATGCGCGGGTCACGCCTGAGCGAGCGTTGGCAGAAGCAGAGGCGGCGTCAAAGCGGGCCAAAGCGGGTTTGCGGCGATCGGCGCTGGATGGGGTGCCCGTGAGTTGGAAGGACCTGTTCGACACGGCGGGGACGGCGACAGAGGCGGGGACGCTTTATCTGAAGGATCGCGTGCCTGCGCGGGATGCAGAAGTTCTACGGAACGCGACGGCTATGGGTTTGGTTTGTTTGGGTAAAACCCATATGACCGAGATCGCCTTTAGTGGTTTGGGGTTAAACCCGGTCACGGCAACGCCGCCGTGTGTGAACGATTCCGAAGCCGTTCCCGGTGGATCGTCGTCGGGCGCCGCGGCCTCGGTCGCCTTTGGTTTGGCCGCCGCCGCGGTTGGGTCGGATACGGGTGGATCGGTGCGGGTGCCGAGCGTTTGGAACGACCTCGTTGGGCTAAAGACCTCGCATGGTTTGCTGTCACTTACGGGCGTGGTGCCGCTGTGTAAGACCTTTGATACCGTCGGGCCGCTGTGTCGGTCGGTCGAGGATGCGGCGCTGATGCTGGGTGCATTGGGTGGGCGCGTGGCGGACATTCACGGCGCTTCGCTCGAGGGTGTCGAATTCGCGATCTTGGACACCATCGGGATGGAGGATTTGCGCGATGCACCTCGGGCTGCGTTCGTCAGCGCAGTCGAGCGGTTGCAGGCGGCTGGCGCAAAGGTTCGGCATGTTCGATTTGAGCCGCTGCGACGGGCGTTTGAACTGGCGGGGGTGCTTTATACCGTGGATGCCTATGCCTATTGGCAAGACATTATCGAGGCAGACCCGTCGAAAATGTATCACCAAATTCTGACCCGTATTCGTGCTGGGGCAGGGTTTACGGCTGTTGATTACGTTTCGGCTTGGGCTGAATTGATGGAAATTCGTGACGAATATCATGCGATGATGGCGCGGTTTGATGCGGTGATCCTGCCAACAGTGCCCATCCTTCCGCCCAATGCGGCGCGGCTTGAGACGGATGGAGATTACTTCGTTTCTGAAAACCTCATGGCCTTGCGCAATACCCGCGTGGGCAACCTGATGAACTGCTGTTCTCTGACGCTTCCGACGGGCGTTCCGTCCTGTGGGATCATGTTCAACGCGGCCCCGTTTAGCGAAGCGCGGTTGCTGCGGATCGGTGCAGCGGCAGAGCGCGCCTTGGCCTAAATGCCACATTTCTGACGCGGGGCGCTCTGGATTTGTTCCGTTTTTCTGGACAGCGCAGGCTGTCGGGGGTTATCAAGGTACAAAGCGGGACGAAAATGATCTCGCAACTTTGAGGCAGAAATGATCTATCCGGAGCGGTTCTCGAACCTTGCGGACTACGCATTCCCGCGTTTGCGGGCTCTACTCGACGTCCATGAACCGGGCGGAGAGCCTCTGGCTTTGACCATTGGAGAGCCACAACACGCGTTCCCGTCGTGGGTTGGGGATGTCTTGGCCGACAACATCGCTGGTTTCGCGAAATACCCGCCCAATGATGGCGAGCCTGAACTGCTGGCCGCGATTTCCGCATGGATCAATCGTCGCTACGGTGTGGATGTTGGGCCTGATCGGATCATGGCGCTGAACGGCACGCGTGAGGGGCTGTATAACGCTGCAATGGCGCTTTGCCCTGAGACGAAGAACGGCAAACGGCCTGTGATCCTGACGCCGAACCCGTTCTATCAAGTTTACATGATCGCTTCGATTTCGGTGGGTGCGGAGACCGTTTTCGTGCCTGCGACCGCAGACAATGGGTTCCTGCCTGACTACGCGTCGATGCCTGCGGATGTGTTGGATCGCACGGCGATTGCCTACATCTGTTCCCCGTCGAACCCACAGGGTGCTGTGGCGTCGCGGGACTACTGGCGCGAGCTGATTGCGCTGGCCGAAAAGCACGATTTCCGCATTTTCGCGGACGAGTGCTATTCCGAGATTTACCGCGATGAAGCACCTGTGGGTGCTCTCGAAGTCGCTGCGGAAATGGGTGCGGACCCAGAGCGGATCACGATTTTCCATTCGCTGTCCAAACGGTCGAACTTGCCAGGCTTGCGGTCTGGTTTCGTTGCGGGCGGGACGGAGTCTATACGGCTGATCCGTCAGTTGCGGGCCTATTCGGGTGCGCCTCTGCCGCTGCCTATACAACGTGTATCTACACGTGTTTGGAGCGATGAAGAGCACGTGATCGAGAACCGCGCGCTCTACAACGCGAAATACAAGATGGCCGAAGAGGTTCTGGGGAACCTGCCCGGCTATCACACGCCCGAGGGCGGATTTTTCCTGTGGTTGCCTGTCGAAGACGGCGAGGCAGCTGCATTGAAGCTATGGCGAGAAACCGGCGTGCGTGTGCTGCCCGGCGGGTATCTGAGCCGTGATGTTAACGACAAAAACCCCGGTAAGGGGTTCATTAGGGTCGCCATGGTGGCTCCGATGGAAGAGATGCGACGCGGTCTGACTTTGATCCGCGAATGCCTCTACGATTAAAGGGATTTTGGTATGGCCTCTTATTCGACACGTCAGCGCGACCCGCTCTTGGATAGCACCACGCAGGCTATTCTGGAAAAACGTGGCAAAGAGCTTTTGGGCCTCGGCCTGATTGCGCTGGGGGTCATTGTGGGGCTGATGGTCGGGTCCTATTCGCCCGAAGATCCAAGCTGGATGCTCGCCACTGATGCGCCTGTTCAAAACTGGATGGGTCGTATGGGGGCGTCGATTGCTGCGCCGTTGATGCTGGTCGTTGGTAAGGCATCGTGGTGGCTGGCTCTGATCCCGATGGTTTGGGGGCTTCGACTGACGCTGCACTATGGTGCAGAGCGTGCCTTTGGTCGTCTGGTGTTCTTCCCGATCCCGATTGTCGTCGCGGCGATCTATTTTGCGACATACTCTGCCGACCCGAGCTGGACCCATTCGTTTGGTTACGGCGGGATGCTTGGTGATACGGTTCTGGGCATGATCCTGACGCCGCTCGTGGCGGGCTCGCTGCTGTGGGTGAAGGTCGCGGCCTTGGTTTCGGGTATCGCGATGCTGGCGCTGGGTGCGTTTGTTCTGGGCTTTACGATGCCAGAAATTCGCACGGGCTGGCGGTTCTTCCTCTATGGCCTCGTTGTCCTCTACGATCTGATTTTGCGCCTTGTTGGGCGCGGTGCGGATATGTCCGTTCGTGCGGCACAGGTTGGATATGCCAACGTGCAGAGCCGTCGTGATCAAGTGCGTGCGGACCGCAAGCACACCCAAGAAGAAATCGATGCCTTCTACGCTGTGCCCGATCCAGAAGAGCGTCAGCGCGTTGCAAATGTTGTGCGCAGCAACCCTGTGACGGCAGAGGCTATGCCGAAGATGCCGAAAATTGTAGCTGCGGCTGCGATGGCGGCACCTGCGCGTCCCGCCCCAGCCGAGCCCTCTGGTCTGCGTAGCCTGATGCCGAAAATGTTCGGTCGTGCGCCTGAGGTGGAGCTAGAGCCAGAACTGATCGAATCCGAGCCGCCGATGATGGCAGGTTCGCAAGCGCCTGATGACGACCGTATTCGCGCGCGTATTTCTGATGTGATCCGTAACCGTAACGTCCAGCCTGCGGTCGAGCAAAAACAGCCGCCGATTGTTCGCACCTCCGATGGTGTGCGGATTGAGCCGACCTTGGTTGCGGGGCGTGGTCCTCGTCCGTTGGTCGCGCAGCCTATGATGGCAGCGCCTCATTCTGTCGAGCCGCCTATGATGCGTCAGCCGATGCCTGAGATGGGCATGGAGATGCCGCAGTGGGACGATGAGACCGAAATTCTGGTCGATGGTGACGATTCCAACATCTTTGCTGACATTGATCGTGACGATTACGAACCTGACTATGAACCTGCACCGATGCCGCAAGTCCGTGCGTCGATCCCGACCGCAGAGCCGCGTCGCGTAGTTCAGAACACCCTGAAGCGGTCTGTTGTTCCGTCGAAACAGGCGCGTGCCGAAGCCCAGCCTTCACTGTCGTTCGAGGACAAGGGGATGGACTATGAGACGCCACCGCTGAACCTGCTGATGGACCCAGCGGATGTTGAGCGTCACGTTCTGTCCAATGAAGCGCTCGAAGAAAACGCGCGGATGCTCGAGGCGGTTCTGGATGACTACGGTATCAAAGGCGAAATTGTTTCGGTTCGTCCGGGTCCTGTTGTCACCATGTACGAACTTGAACCTGCGCCGGGTCTAAAGGCGAGCCGTGTTATCGGTCTGTCCGACGACATCGCGCGGTCCATGTCTGCACTTTCCGCACGTGTGTCGACTGTTCCTGGTCGTTCGGTCATCGGTATCGAACTTCCCAATGACAACCGCGAGATGGTGAGCTTCCGCGAAATCCTGTCGAGCCGTGATTATGGCGATGGCAACCATCGTCTGCCGCTGGCGCTGGGCAAGGATATTGGCGGTGAGCCGATCGTGGCGAACCTCGCGAAGATGCCTCACTTGCTGATCGCGGGTACTACGGGTTCGGGTAAATCGGTTGCGATCAACACGATGATCCTGTCGCTGCTTTACAAGCTGACGCCAGACGAATGTCGTCTGATCATGATCGACCCGAAGATGCTCGAACTGTCGGTCTATGACGGCATTCCGCACCTTCTGTCGCCTGTTGTGACGGACCCGAAAAAGGCTGTCGTTGCCCTGAAATGGGTCGTCGGTGAGATGGAAGAGCGCTATCGCAAGATGTCCAAGATGGGCGTTCGCAATATCGAAGGCTACAACGGTCGCGTTCGCGACGCGCTGGCCCGCAACGAGATGTTCGAGCGCACGGTTCAAACTGGGTTTGACGAAGAGACGGGCGATCCGATCTTTGAAACCGAGGAATTCGCACCCGAAGCGATGCCCTATATCGTCGTTATCGTCGACGAGATGGCAGACCTTATGATGGTTGCGGGTAAAGAAATCGAAGCCTGTATTCAGCGTCTGGCACAGATGGCGCGTGCCTCGGGTATTCACCTGATCATGGCAACGCAGCGTCCGTCCGTGGACGTGATCACTGGCACGATCAAGGCGAACTTCCCGACGCGGATTTCGTTCCAAGTGACCTCGAAAATCGACAGCCGCACCATTCTGGGTGAACAGGGTGCTGAACAGCTGCTCGGTATGGGTGACATGCTCTACATGGCTGGCGGTGGCCGCATCACGCGTATTCACGGCCCGTTCGTCAGTGACGAAGAGGTCGAAGAGATCGTGACCTATCTGAAGTCCTACGGCCCGCCGACCTACGTCGGTGGTGTAGTCGAAGGTCCAGATGAGGACAAAGAGGCTAATATCGATGCAGTCCTTGGCCTAGGCGGTAACACGAATGGGGAAGACGCCCTATACGACCAAGCCGTTGCGATCGTGATCAAGGACCGTAAATGTTCAACCTCCTACATCCAGCGCAAACTGGGCATTGGCTACAACAAGGCCGCGCGTCTTGTTGAGCAGATGGAGGATGAAGGTGTGGTTTCGTCTGCTAACCACGTCGGCAAACGCGAGATATTGGTGCCAGAACAGCACTAAGAGCGAAAGGCGCGGAGGATGAGGACCCTCCGCGCCTTACCTTTTCAGCACATAACACTGGCTTGTTATCGCTTATCCGTTGGAAAACGGGTCGATTGTCCCCATGTTCTGGGGCAAGAAGGCCCTGTTTTGATAAAGGTAAGTTGATGAACAAACTTCGCCGTACATTATTGGTCGCGCCGCTTTTGCTGGCTGCACTTGGTGGGCACGCACTTCGGGCCGAGCCTTTGTCGCTCGGGCAGATTTCGGATTTCTGGAACGGTCTCCAGACGGCTGAGGGCACGTTTACCCAGATCGCGTCGGATGGCACGATGTCGACGGGAACGCTCTATATTAAGCGGCCAGGTCGCATCCGTTTTGAATATGATCCGCCCGAAGAGGCGATGGTTATTGCAGGCGGCGGGTCGCTCGCGATTTTTGACCCGCGGTCGAACACTGGCCCTGATCGCTATCCGCTGAGCGAAACGCCATTGAGCATTATTCTGCGTCGGGACGTGGATTTGACCGATGAAGAAATGGTGGTTGATCATCGGTCAGATGGGGCGACCACTCAGATCACGCTCCAAGACCCAGATCATCCTGAATACGGGAACATCAAACTGGTGTTCACCGATCCGCCGATGCTCAACCAATGGATTGTCACCGATAACGCGGGGGGGCAAACGACGATGGTTCTGAATACGCTGCGGATTGGCGGACGGGTGCCAGAGCGGTTGTTCAATATCATCGCGGAAGAACGCGATTGGCAGAAATAAGAAAGGCGGCCTAGGCCGCCTTTTCCATTAGAACCGAGCTGCGCGGCAGCGTGATAGCTGCTGCTGATACATCGCAGATCGATCGCCCACTTCGCCTGCGATCCGAACGAGCCAAGACTTCGAACGATAGGTCCCACGAAGATACCCCGTCCGTCCCTCGTGATAGGCGAGGTATTGGTTGCGAGTGTCGTTGATCGGGATGCCCGTTTCTTCGGTCGTTTGGGTCATATACCAACCCATGAAATCGGCAGAGTCGCGGATGTCATCACGACGCGCGCCCATGCCGCCTTCGGCCCGTTGGTATTCGCGCCATGTTCCGTCCAAGGCTTGGCTATAGCCAAACGCGGACGACTGACGGCCCATCGGGATCACGCCCAACGCATATTGATGCGGCGTGCGGTTGTTCGAGATGAATTTGCTTTCCTGATAGATCATCGCCATCAGAACATGGGGTTCGACGCCCCAATTGCGCTTTGCTGCGCGGAAAGCACTAACGTATTGCGGGCGCTCTGTCAGAATTGCACAGGCGTTATCGAGGTTCCGCGGAGCGGTCCCTTCGCGCTCGCCACAACTGCCAAGCACCAGCACAACCAACAATGCGCGAAAGATTCTGCTCATCTGCCTCTCGCTTTCTATTTTTAAGAGAGTTTAGCCGATTTCAGCGGTCAATGAAACGTGAATTCCCTTTTCCGTCACAAAGTTTACTGGGCGTGGTGAGAATTGGTTTACAGACTGTTTCCAACGTTTCGTGTCACTGGCGTAGACATTTGGGGCGCGGCGCGGATAGTAGTTAACGGGGGTACTGTTATGCTTAAAACGCGCGCGCGCTATCAATTGGGTCAGGTCGTTCGACATCGGAAGCATCCGTTCCGTGGTGTCGTCTTTGACGTTGATCCAGAGTTTTCGAATACCAACGACTGGTATGAAGCGATCCCCGAAGATAGCCGTCCCCGAAAAGATCAGCCGTTCTATCACCTTTTGGCTGAGAACGACGAAAGCTACTACGTCGCCTATGTGTCCGAACAGAACCTCGTCGCGGACTATTCAGGCGAACCCGTTCGTCATCCTGACCTAGAAGAGTTTTTCGGGGGGTTTCAGGACGGCCAATACGAGATGTACGTCCAGTATAACTGAGTAGCTGAACCTCGACGCCACACAACTGGGTGGGGGCATTAGTGCATAGCGCCGAGGGAAGCATATTGCAGCTACGATTGTATTATCTCTCCTTATGCGGGCAATCGCATGTTCGAATAAGGGCAGTCTCGTGGCGCGATCGGATATACCCTAGAGCAGTTGCACTATGCTTGTAGACTGTTTCGACTCTAAAGTCGGCTCTGCACTGGTTTTTGCGGTTTAGTCAGACTATCCCAAGGTTCGAATAGACTTGAGAGAAAGGCATTCAAACCATGCGAGTGACCTATTCCGATTTGGCAAAAACCATTGAGGCGCTGACGGCGGGTGAAACCGATGAGGTCGCGCTGATGGCAACCGTTGCGTGTGAAGTGCATCACGCCGATGATCGGTTCGATTGGACCGGCTTTTACCGTGTGGTTGAGCCAGAGGTTCTGAAGATTGGTCCGTATCAGGGTGGGCACGGCTGTCTGGTGATCCCATTTGCGCGCGGCGTTTGCGGTGCGGCTGCACGGACCCAAGAGGTCCAGTTGGTCCCTGATGTTGAAGCCTTCGAGGGCCACATCGCCTGTTCATCTTCAACGCGGTCCGAGATCGTGTTGCCTGTGTTTAACGGTGCGGGTGATCTGATCGGTGTGTTCGATATTGATAGCAATCAACCCGATGCCTTTACCGAAGAAGACGCCGTGGAGTTGAGTGCCATTCTAGCGGCTGTGTTCGGGCGTTCGCTGACATGAGCGACGAGTATAACCCACCCCAAGACCCGCTTGTGGTTCTTCATCAAGACCACGAGATTTTGGTCGTCGATAAACCCTCTGGGCTCTTGTCCGTGCCGGGGAAGGGTGAACACCTTGCTGATTGTCTGATCGCTCGGGTGCAGGCGGCTTTTCCTTCTGCGCTTTTGGTGCATCGTTTGGATCGGGATACGTCGGGGGTGATGATCTTTGGTCTGACGCCGCACGCGCAGCGGCATTTGGGCAAACAGTTCGAGGATCGCCGCACGAAAAAGACATATGTGGCAAGGGTTTGGGGTGAAGTGGCCGCAAAGACTGGCACGATTGATTTGCCGTTGATCGTGGATTGGCCGAACCGTCCGTTGCAAATGGTCGATCATGAAAACGGGCGGTCTGCGGTGACGGATTATCGGGTGATGCGCGTTGGCAAAGGGGAGTCACGTGTCAGGCTCTACCCAAAAACGGGGCGGTCCCATCAGTTGCGCGTGCATATGAAAGAGATCGGGCATCCGATTTTGGGTGACCCGTTTTATTCGACAGGTCCAGCACGCGATTTCCCGCGTTTGATGCTGCATTCAGAGACGTTGCAGTTCTTACACCCAGATGGTGGGCAAGGGATGCGGGTCACGGCTAAAGCGCCGTTCTAGTCATAAAAAAGGAGGGGCGAGCCCCTCCTTTAATCGTTTGATTTGTCTTGGGATTATTCGTCCCAGCCCGCGATGGTTTTGGATTCGAGGAACTCTTCGATCCCCCAAACGCCGCCTTCACGTGCGCGGCCAGAGGCCTTAACCCCACCGAACGGAGCGCCCGCTGCGCGGCTACGGCCGTTCATTTCCACCATGCCAGAACGCAGGACGCGCGACAGGCGACGGCGGCGTTCGGTGCTGGTGGACTGAACGTAGTTCGTCAGACCGTAGGGGGTGTTGTTGGCGATCGCGATGGCTTCTTCTTCGGTGTCGAAGGGGATGATCGACAGAACGGGGCCAAAGATTTCCTCTTTTTCGATGGTCATTCCCGGTTTGACATCGGCAAACACGGTCGGACGCACGTAGAAGCCTTTGTTCATGCCTTCGGGCAGGCCGAGGCCACCAGAGACCAGACGCGCACCTTCATCGATGCCCTTTTGGATGTAACCTTGGATCTGGTCCCACTGGCGTTTGTTCACCACGGGGCCGATGTGACGACCGCTCTGATCGGCTGGGGCGACCTTGGTCTTTTCAGCGGTTTCTTTCGCGATTTCAACGGCCTGATCGTAAATGCTGCGCTCGACCAACATGCGGGTCGGGGCGTTGCAAGACTGGCCAGAGTTGTTAAAGCAGTGACGAACGCCGCGCACGACGGCCTTTTCATCCGCGTCTGCAAAGATCAGGTTCGCGCCCTTACCACCCAGTTCGAGCGTCACGCGTTTCATCGTTTCGGCGGCGGTTTTGGAGATTGCACGGCCTGCGCGGGTCGAACCTGTGAAGCTGATCATTTCCACATCTTCATGTGCGGACAATTGGGTGCCAACACCCATGCCGTCGCCATTCACGAGGTTGAACACGCCAGCGGGGATGCCTGCATCGTGGATGAATTCCGCAAAGAGCATCGACGACAGCGGCGACTCCTCAGAGGGTTTCAGGACGATGGTGCAGCCAGCGAGCAGGGCAGGGATGACCTTGAGCGTGACCTGATTCATCGGCCAGTTCCAAGGGGTGATCAGGCCGACGACGCCAATCGGCTCTAGCGCGATCTGGGTGTCGGTGACGCTGTCACGCAGCGGACGAATCCATTCAACTTCGTCAAAAGCCTTGAGGAAGTTCCCGAGATGCCACGGAATACATTCCGCCTGATCGTCGCGGGACATATCGATGGGCGCGCCCATTTCCATGCTGATCGCTTGGGCCATTTCCTCTTTGCGGAGGTGATACTGGTCTAGGATCTTAGCGACGAGCGCCTTGCGTTCTGCGGGCGCAGTTGCGGCCCATGCAGGGAACGCAGCTTTGGCGGCTGCGACGGCCTTGTCGGTATCTGCCTGACCGCCAAGCGAAATCACGGCGCAGGGTTCCTCTGTCGAGGGATTGATTACCGCACAATCGTTTGGCGTGGTTGGGGCAACCCATTCACCATTAATATAAAATTCGCGTTTCTCGATCATCTCACCCTCTCTCCGATAATTTGATCATATCTGTGCGGACCCTATCAACGTGCGACAAAAGCGCAAGAGTGGGTAGCGATAACGTTACAGACTTCATATATCTCGCTCCAATGACATCCATAGGAGGTAATTATGGGTCTTCGTATTAATGACATTATCCCGAATCTGACTGTCGAAACCGATCAGGGCACCTTTGCGCTGCACGATTGGATTGGCGATCAGTGGGCCATTCTTTTCTCGCACCCCAAAGATTTTACACCTGTTTGCACCACCGAATTCGGTGCTGTAGCTCAGCTCGCTGATGAATGGGCAAAACGCGGCACCAAAGTGATGGGTATCTCCGTTGATGGTGTTGAAGAGCACAAGAAATGGAAAGGCGACATCGAAGCATTTGCAGGCGCAAAAGCTGGTTTCCCGATCATCGCTGACACCGACCTCGCTGTTGCAAAAGCATTCGACATGCTGCCTGCCGAGGCCTACCTGCCCGATGGCCGCACACCTGCTGATACCGCGACTGTGCGTTCGGTATTCATCGTTTCCCCAGACAAAAAACTCCAGCTGACAATGACTTACCCGATGTCGGTTGGCCGTAACTTTGCCGAGGTTCTGCGCGCGCTGGACGGTCTGCAGGCAACCTTTGGCAACCCGATTGCAACACCTGCAAACTGGACCGTTGGTCAGGACGTTATCGTTGCTCTGTCGCTCAACGACGATCAGGCACGTGAAAAATTCGGCGAGATCGACGTGAAACTGCCGTATCTGCGCACTGCAAAACACAAAGCCTAATCTGTTGAAGATCAGGTCAAAGCCCCGCCTGTGTTGCGGGGCTTTTTCTTTTCGTAGACAGGCCCGTCGGGTTACGATAGCGGGACGTTAAGAACCTCAGAGTCGGCAGATGGCTACCAAACCCCCTATCATTATTGGATGGCGAGAAACCGTTGCCCTGCCAGAGCTGGGCATCAAGGAAGCTATTGCCAAGATCGATACAGGTGCGCGGACCTCTGCGATCCATGCCACGCGGATCAAAGTCTTTGAAAAAGACGGGCAGGATTGGGTGCGGTTCCACGTGCCGCATGCTGGTTTAGAAAGCGCAGTGACCTGCGAAGCCCGTCTGGTGGATCGTCGTGAGATAAAGAACACCTCTGGAATTCCCCAAGAGCGTTTGGTGATCGAAACGCAATTGGTGCTGGGTTCTCATAAATGGAAAGTTGAAGTGTCATTGGCGAACCGTGCCAATATGAACCTGCCTCTGATCCTTGGGCGAACTGCGATTCGCCGTCGAAATATTCTTGTTCATCCCGGCCGGTCGCATCTGGCGGATGGCACCCGAAAGGACCACAAATGAAAATCGCGATGCTGGCGCAAAACGCCGATCTCTACTCCCATCAGCGCATGAAAGAAGCAGCTGAAGCGCGGGGTCATGATTTTGATATCATTAAGACTTTGCGTTGCTACATGAACATCGCGAGCCGTCGCCCCGAGGTCTATTACAACGGTGAAAAGCTGCCGCATTATGACGCCGTAATCCCGCGTATCGGGGCCAGCGTGACGTTCTATGGCCTCGCCGTGTTGCGCCAGTTCGAGATGATGGGCGTCTATCCGTTGAACGAGTCCGTCGCGATCGGGCGGAGCCGCGATAAGCTGCGGTCGATGCAGTTGATGGCGCGTGATGGTATCGGTTTGCCTGTCACGACTTTTGCGCATGATCCGAAGATTACCGACGAGGTGATTAAGCTCGCTGGTGGTGCGCCTGTGGTGGTGAAGCTGCTTGAGGGCACGCAGGGTATCGGTGTGGTTCTTGCCGATACCGACCGTTCGGCAAAGTCCGTGATCGAAGCATTCCGCGGTGCGGACGTGAACATCATGGTTCAGGAATTCATCAAAGAAGCTGGCGGCACCGACATCCGCGCCTTTGTGATCGGTGGCCGCGTCGTTGCCGCGATGAAACGCACGGGTGCCGAGGGCGAATTCCGTTCGAATTTGCATCGCGGTGGATCAGCCGAGGTTGTCCGTTTGTCACCCGAAGAACGCTCGACCGCGATCCGTGCGGCAAAGGCGATGGGGTTGAACGTTTGTGGCGTCGATATGCTGCGCGCAAACCACGGTCCCGTGGTGATGGAGGTGAACTCTTCCCCTGGTCTTGAGGGCGTTGAGGCTGCGACGGGTATCGATATCGCGACCAAGATCATTGAATTCATTGAGAAACACGCGAAAATCGGAAAAACCAGAACAAAGGGTAAAGGATGACAACGCCCCGTAAGCCCTTTGAGATGGCGGGGCGCCGTATCGCGCCCGGTCAGCGTGGCACCGTTGATTTGCCTGTCAGCACTTTGTCTGATCACACCCCCGTGACCATGTCCGCGCATGTCATTCATGGCAAAAAAGCGGGGCCTGTGATGTTCGTCTCGGCTGCGATCCACGGTGACGAGGTCATCGGGGTTGAGATCGTTCGTCGTCTCCTCCGCACACCGAATTTGGATCGTTTGGCTGGGACGTTGATTGCGGTTCCGATTGTGAACACCTTTGGGTTTTTGAACCAATCGCGGTATCTGCCCGACCGTCGTGATTTGAACCGTTGTTTTCCTGGCTCGCCTTCTGGCTCGCTGGCTGCGCGGTTGGCGCATTTGTTTTTGACCGAGATTGTTCAGCGGTCTGATTTCGGCATCGACCTTCACTCCGCGGCTATCCAGCGGACGAACTTGCCGCAGGTGCGAATTAACCCTGGGAATGAACGTCTGATCAAAATGGCAGATGTTTTTGGCGCTCCTGTGATAATTCCATCAAAACAGCGTGATGGTAGTCTGCGTAAGACGGCTGCTGAGGCGAACTGCGATATGCTTCTTTATGAGGCCGGCGAGGGGCTTCGGTTCGATGAGTATGCTGCACGCACGGGCGTGATGGGTATTCTTCGGGTGATGCGAGAACTCGGCATGATCACGTCTCGTGGCGTGACCAAACCCAAGGTCCGCCCTGTTCGTGCAACGACATCGTTCTGGCTCCGCTCGCCTGCGGGTGGATTGCTGCGGATGTTCCGTCAGACAGGTGATGCAGTGCGCGAGGGCGAGGTTCTGGGCATTGTGTCTGACCCGTTCGGCGAGAATGAGACAGAGATCGTCGCGGATCAGGCGGGGATCATCATTGGTCGGTCGAATTTGCCTGTGATCAACGAAGGCGACGCGCTGTTCCACATCGCGGTCTTGCCACGACCGAAGGCTGCGACCGAGACGGTGGAAACCCTCGCAGAGCAGTTGGTTGAAGCTCAACCGCTCTTTGATGAGGACGAAATCATTTAATAGGCGTGGATGACCGTTCCGATTGGAACGCGGTTATAGAGGTCAATCACGTGGCTATTATACATGCGGAAACAGCCGTTTGAGGACGCGCTGCCGATGCTGCGGGGGCTCGTCGTGCCGTGCACGCGGATCGCTGTGTCACGGCCGTTTTCGTAGACATACATCGCACGAGCGCCGAGCGGGTTTTGCGGACCACCGGGCATACCGTCAGCGTATTGTGCGTAGGCATCAGGGTTCCGTTGGATCATCTCTGGCGTCGGTGTCCAGCTCGGCCATTCGACCTTGCGACCGATCACGCCAGTGCCGAAATAGGCCAAACCTTCCTGACCAATGGCGCAGCCGTAGCGGATGGCATAGCCCTCAGCGACTGTGAAATAGAGGTGTTTGCTCTGAGGGAGAATGTGAATTTCCCCGACAGGTAGGTTCGGGTTCACCGATACCACGGTCGCCCAGTATTTTTCTGGAATCGAGTAATTGCCTTCGGTTTTACCCGGTAACGTCGCGGTCAGTTCGTCGATCCATGTCGATTGCGGAGCTGTCTGGGCAAATGCGCTGGTCGCAAAGAGGCTGGCAGCGGATGTTGTCAGGAAAGTGCGGCGGTTGATCATGGCAAACCTCATGGAACGGATACCTTACAATACAGTTTATGCGTGTTTTCGCATAGGTCACACACGAGGCTGTGAACTGGCAAGCTTTGATTCATTGGGTGGGGCAAAAAGAAAACCCCGACGCGTGCGCCGGGGTTCCCAAGATTTCGAAGGAAGAGCGCCTTATTCTTCGGCAGCTGCTTCTTCTGCTTTTGCTTCTTCGCCAGTTTCCTGATCGACAACTTTCATCGACAGGCGAACCTTGCCGCGATCGTCGAAGCCGAGGAGTTTCACCCAAACTTCCTGACCTTCTTTGAGAACGTCAGACGGGTGGTTCAGGCGACGGTTTTCGATCTGCGAAACGTGCACCAGACCGTCACGTTTGCCGAAGAAGTTCACGAAAGCACCGAAGTCGACGAGTTTGACGACTTTGCCTTTGTAGATTTTGCCTTCTTCTGGCTCTGCAACGATCGAGTAGATCATGTCGTAGGCTTTCTGGATCGCTTCGCCGTTGGCGGATGCGATTTTGATGATGCCTTCGTCGTTGATGTCGACTTTTGCGCCCGACACTTCAACGATTTCACGGATGACCTTACCGCCCGAACCGATCACTTCACGGATCTTGTCGGTCGGGATCTGCATGGTTTCGATGCGCGGAGCGTGAACCGAGAACTCGTTTGCCGAGGTCAGAGCTTTGCTCATTTCACCGAGGATGTGCAGACGACCCTGACGGGCTTGCTCGAGTGCTTTCTCCATGATTGCCGGAGTGATGCCCTGAACTTTGATGTCCATCTGCAGCGAGGTGATACCTGCTTCGGTGCCTGCTACTTTGAAGTCCATGTCGCCGAGGTGGTCTTCGTCGCCGAGGATGTCGGTCAGAACAGCGTAGGAACCGTCGTCTTCGAGAACGAGGCCCATTGCAACGCCAGCAACAGGTGCTTTGAGCGGAACGCCAGCGTCCATCATCGACAGGGAGCCACCACAGACCGAAGCCATGGAGGACGAACCGTTCGATTCAGTGATCTCGGACACAACGCGGATGGTGTACGGGAAGTCGGTCGCTGCCGGCAGAACGGCCTGAAGCGCGCGCCATGCCAGTTTACCGTGACCGATTTCACGACGACCCGGCGAACCAACGCGGCCAACTTCACCAACCGAGTACGGAGGGAAGTTATAGTGCAGCAGGAAGTTCGAGCGGAAGTTGCCGTGCAGAGCGTCGATGATCTGTTCGTCGTCGCCGGTGCCGAGGGTGGTAACAACCAGACCTTGGGTTTCGCCACGGGTGAACAGAGCCGAACCGTGAGTACGCGGCAGCAGGCCAGTTTCACAAACGATCGGGCGAACCTGATCCAGTGCGCGACCGTCGATACGCTTGCCTTCTTTCACAACCGAACCACGAAGAACCGAGGATTCGAGCTTTTTCAGCGCGGAGCCGAGGTTGCCGTCTTCGAGTTGTTCTTCGGTCAGGGTCGCTTTGATTGCTTCTTTTGCAGCAGCAACAGCAGCAACGCGTTCCTGTTTGTCGGTGATCGCATAAGCAGCGCGCATTTGCTCTTCGCCAGCTGCTTTCACAACTTCGTAGAGGTCAGAGTAGTTCGGCGGAGTGAACTCGAACGGCTCTTTTGCGGATTCTTCTGCCAGATCAATGATCAGGTCGATAACCGGCTGGATTTGCTGGTGAGCAAAGTTCACAGCGCCGAGCATTTCTGCTTCGGTCAGCTCGTAAGCTTCGGATTCAACCATCATCACAGCATCTTTGGTGCCTGCAACAACCAGGTCGAGGCGCTGCTCGGGGTTGGTGCGCAGGTTCTGCATGTCGTCAACTTC
>JAYPVO010000011.1:0-23785 GCA_038134645.1 Paracoccaceae bacterium | reverse complement strand
CGACCCTTTGGGTTCTGGCGATTGGCGCTGGCCTCGCGATGATCTTGGAAGCCTTCTTGCGCATCGCGCGTGCACGTTTGATGGATGGGGCAGGGCGTCAGATCGAAATGAAAGTGCAACAGCTCCTTGTTGATAAGGTGCTGGGCATGAAAGCGGGTGCTGCGAATTCCCCATCGCAGACGTTTTCCGCGGTGCGTGAATTCGGGTCGATCCGTGAATTCTTTACCGCCTCGACCATCGGCACGCTGACCGATTTGCCGTTTATCGTGCTGTTCCTCGCGCTTGTGGCGTCGATTGGTGGCAACGTGGTTTGGGTGCTCTTTGCGGGCGGTGTCCTCATGGTCGCGCCGAGCTTTGTCTTGCAGCGCAAGATGATCGCGCTGACCCGCCAGACCCAAGGGGCGAGCACAAAGGCGAACCGCCTTTTGCACGAAATCGTCTATGAATCCGACACGATCAAAGCCACCCGTGGCGAGGATCGGTTCCGCCGTCAGTGGACGGAACTGTCGGCGCTGAACTCTCTGGCCACGTCAGAGCAGCGCAAACTGGCCTCGACCCTTACGTTCTGGAGCCAAGGCGTCCAGCAGGCGACCTATGTTGCGGCAGTGGTGACGGGCACCTTCATGGTGTTCTCGGGCGAATATACCGTCGGCACGATCATCGCCGTGGGTATCCTGACCTCGCGCACACTTGGCCCGTTGACACAATTGGCGGCGACGATGGCACGCTGGTCGAATGTGAAGGCTGCTTTGGATGCCTTGGACAAGGTCGCTGACGCGCCGCAAGACATGGATGAGGCCCGCAGCTATCTGCGCCGCGACACGGTTGATGGTGCGTTCGAACTACGCGATCTGATGTTCAAATACGACGAAGACAGCGACCGCGTGGTTGATATCTCGTCGCTCAAAATCGAAGCAGGTCAACGGGTTGCGATCCTCGGCGCGAACGGGTCGGGGAAATCCACGTTGCTCAAGATCCTGTCGGGCCTCTATCCGCCAACAGGTGGTCGCGTGATGCTCGACGGTGTTGATATGGGCCAGATCATGCCGCGCGACCTGCGTCGCAACGTTGGCTACCTCGGCCAAGAGGTGCGTCTCTTCGCAGGCACCCTGCGCGACAACCTCAATATGACGATGCTCGAACGCGATGACGAACGTTTGCTGAAATCGCTGGATTTCGCGGGGCTTGGGCCGTTCGTGCGTGCGCATCCCAAAGGCTTGGATATGCCGATTTCGGATGCGGGGCAGGGCTTGTCCGTCGGTCAACGTCAGTCGATTGGCTGGGCGCGTTTGTGGCTCCAAGACCCGAAGGTCTGTTTGCTGGATGAACCGACCGCGGCGCTCGATCAAACGCTTGAGGCGACGCTGGTATCGCGTCTCGATCATTGGCTGGGTCAGCGCACTGCGATCATCGCGACGCACCGCGTGCCGATCCTGCAACTGACGGGGCGCACCGTTATTCTGCAAAATGGCCGTTTGGCCGTCGATGGCCCTCGTGACGAAGTCATGGCCCATCTGCGCAACAAGAAGGTAGCAGGCTAATGGCAACGGTAGACGCAGAATTCGAAAAAGGGCTCAGCTCTTCCAGCCGTATCATCTGGCTTGTTGGCGCAACCGTGCTTGTGTTCCTGATCTGGGCAAAGTTCGCGTGGGTCGATGAAATCGTCCGCGCCGATGGTCAGATTATTTCCGCTGCCCGCCCGCAGATCGTTCAGAACCTCGAAGGCGGTATCCTCGCCGAACTTTTGGTCAGCGAAGGGTCCGTTGTTGAACCGGGGCAGGTGCTGGCGCGGCTGCGTGGGACGCAGTTTCAGGCGGCAGTGGATGACCTTGCTGATCAACTCGTCGCCGCGAGCATCCGTCGTGTCCGTTTAGAAGCCGAGATGGCGGGGCAGACCGATTTCGAGGTGGCACCGATTTTCGCACAGCATAGCCCGACGGCGGTTGCCTCCGAACGCGCGCTTCTTCAGGCGCGTCAGGCGGACTACCAGAGCCGCGTGAGCGGCGCGCAGTCGGTCCTGCGCGAGACAGAGCGCGAATTGGCCTCGATGGAGGATATGTATCGTCGCGAGATTGTCGCGCTGTTTGAAGTGACGAATGCCCGCAAAGCCCATTCGGATGCGCAAAACCGCTACAACGACATCGTGACGGGGGCAGAGCTGGAACGGGCGAATGAATATTCAGAGGTGCTGCAAATCATCGGCACCCTGACCCAAGAGCTCCGCATGGCTCAAGACCAGCTGAACCGCACGGTCATTGTCGCGCCGATGCGGGGGGTGGTGAATAACCTCGCTGTCACGACCATTGGGGGCGTTGTCCGTCCGGGTGAAGAGATTTTCCAGATCATTCCATTGGACGACGAGTTGTTCGTTGAGGCTCAGGTCCGTCCCGAAGACATCGCCAACGTCCGCACAGGGCAAGAGGCGAATATCAAACTCTCGGCCTATGATTACACGATCTATGGCACCCTGAACGCGACGGTCGATTTCATTTCCGCCGACACGTTCAAGGACGACCGTCGTCCCGATATTCCACCGCATTATAAGGTGACATTGCGCGTTGATCTCTCTGATCTGAACGATCGCCAACGCGAGATTGAGATTCGTCCAGGCATGCAAGCGACGGTCGAATTGCACACTGGTGGGAAAACCGTGCTGCAATATCTCACGAAACCGCTTTATCGCGGGTCAGAGGCATTGCGCGAACGCTAAGTCCGCAAACCCATCACGACATTTTTTGACAACAGCAGGGGCCATTTGGCCCCTGTATTTGTGTTTCATTGACCTTTTGCCCCCATAGGAAGCAGGACCAAAGTGAGCAAAGCGGGCAGCTGGGCTTGAAGCCCCCCTAACTGACCACTAAGACTCTGTTTGGAAAACCCGTGTTATCGACGTGCGCGTCCCCAATTCGAGGCAGTGATGATGAGAGACCCGATCGAGACCTATGCCAACCTTGTGCCCATGGTTGTCGAACAAACCGCGCGTGGCGAACGCGCTTACGATATTTTCTCGCGCCTCCTGAAGGAACGCATCATTTTCGTGAACGGTCCGGTGCATGACGGCATGGCGCAGCTGATCGTTGCGCAGCTTCTGTTCCTTGAATCGGAAAACCCGAAAAAAGAAATCAGCATGTATATCAACAGCCCCGGTGGTGTCGTGACCGCTGGTCTGTCGATCTACGACACCATGCAGTACATCCGTCCGAAGGTTTCGACCCTCGTTGTGGGTCAAGCTGCGTCGATGGGCTCGGTCCTGTCGATGGCGGGCGAAAAGGGTATGCGCTTTGCCCTGCCGAACGCACGTATCATGGTCCACCAGCCCTCTGGCGGTTATCAGGGTCAGGCAACGGACATCATGATCCACGCCCAAGAAACCCAGAAAATCCGCAACCAGCTGTATCAACTCTACGTCCACCACACTGGACAGCCGCTTGAGGTTGTTGAGAAGGCGCTGGAGCGCGACAACTTTATGTCGCCGCAAGAAGCAAAAGACTGGGGTCACATCGACGAGATCCTGCAGAACCGTGGCGAAGCGGCGGAATAATCCGCCCTTTGTGATTACTTTTTGACGTTGTGGACCGGTCCGGCCTGTCCTAGTCTCGGACTTCAAAGGCACCGGACCGTTTACAACGACGACAGACGCCCAGGGGAACCAGTATGGCGAATACGACAGGCAGCGACAGCAAAAACACCCTCTACTGCAGCTTCTGCGGTAAGAGTCAGCACGAGGTGCGCAAGCTGATCGCAGGCCCCACCGTGTTCATTTGCGATGAATGCGTCGAGCTTTGCATGGATATCATCCGCGAAGAGACAAAGTCGTCCGGCCTCAAAACGACTGAGGGCGTGCCGACACCGCGCGACATCTGCAAGGTTCTGGACGACTATGTAATCGGTCAGGAACACGCAAAGCGCGTGCTCTCTGTTGCGGTGCATAACCACTACAAACGCCTGCATCACTCTGGCAAAGCTGGTGAGATCGAACTGGCGAAATCGAACATCATGCTGATCGGCCCGACGGGTTGCGGTAAAACGCTGCTTGCCCAGACGCTGGCCCGTATCCTTGATGTGCCGTTCACCATGGCGGACGCCACCACCTTGACCGAAGCGGGTTATGTGGGTGAGGACGTTGAGAACATCATCCTGAAACTGCTTCAGGCGTCGGAATACAACGTTGAACGTGCACAGCGCGGCATCGTGTATATCGACGAGGTCGATAAGATCACCCGCAAGTCTGACAACCCGTCGATCACCCGTGACGTATCGGGCGAGGGCGTGCAGCAGGCTCTGCTGAAGATCATGGAAGGCACCGTTGCATCGGTTCCGCCGCAGGGTGGCCGTAAGCATCCGCAGCAGGAATTCCTGCAGGTCGACACCACGAACATCCTGTTCATCTGTGGTGGTGCGTTCGCGGGCCTTGATAAGATCATCGCGCAGCGCGGTAAGGGTTCTGGCATCGGCTTTGGTGCCGCCGTCAAAGAGAACGACGACCGTGGCGTGGGCGAAATCTTTAAAGAACTCGAACCCGAAGATCTGCTGAAATTCGGTCTGATCCCTGAATTCGTGGGTCGTCTGCCTGTGATCGCAACCCTCACCGATCTGGACGAGGACGCACTGATCATCATCCTGACCCAACCAAAGAACGCTCTGGTCAAACAATACCAGAAACTGTTCGAGATTGAGGGCGTTGACCTGACCTTTACCGATGACGCCCTGCGCGCCATCGCGAAAAAGGCCATCGATCGCAAGACTGGCGCACGTGGTCTGCGCTCCATCATGGAAGACATCCTGCTCGACACGATGTTCGACCTGCCGGGCATGGAAAACGTGACCGAAGTCGTCGTCAACGAAGAGGCTGTTGGCCCCGATGCCAAACCGCTGATGATCTTTGAAGATGACGCAAAGAGCGAAAAAGCCAGCGCAAGCTAAGGCAACGATATTCTGAAATAGGGCCGTCCAAATTGGGCGGCCTTTTTCGTTTCTCACAATCGATATTGAAACACCCTGCGTTTGGTTCTAACGCAACGGCAACGCCAATAAAGGATCATCCAAATGACGATGAAACGCATTTTCACGGGTAGCCCGTTTGAAGAAAAAATCGGCTACTGCCGCGCTGTTGTGGCTGGTGGTTTTGTCCACGTTGCAGGCACCGTTGGGCAGGGCGATGATGTGGTTGAACAGTGCAAGGCCGCGCTGACCACCATTTCGAACGCACTCAAAGAAGCAGGCAGCGACCTGAGCAAGACTGTGCGCGTGACCTACTACCTGCCCGACGCGGCAGAGTTCGAACCCTGCTGGCCGACCCTGCGCGAGGTATTCGGCGCAAACCCACCCGCAGCGACCATGGTCGAATGCAATCTGATCGACCCGAAATACCGGATCGAGATCGAAGTGACTGCACTCGCAGGCTAAAATCCCCTTTGCGGCGCAGCGGGCACTGGACCTTTGGTGCCCGTTGCGACATAACCCAAGTGTCGATTTAAGGGAGCGGTCCATGGGCCTTCTGAACATCATCAAACGCCTGCTGACTTGGTGGGACGGACAAACCATTGGCACCCAACTGTTTACTTGGCGCAAAGGCGTCAAAGTTGGCGAAGATTCGCAGGGCAACATTTTCTACAAGACCCGTGATGATTCCCGCCGTTGGGTGATCTTCAATGGAGAGATCGAAGCATCGCGCATCGATCCCGACTGGCACGGCTGGCTGCACCGCACATTCGACACCCCGCCGAGCGAGGTTCCGTTGAACCACAAGCCGTGGGAAAAGCCGCATCAGGAAAACCTGACAGGCACCGCGATGGCCTATGCTCCGGCTGGTTCGATCCGCCGCGCACAGCCAGCAGAGCGTGCCGATTACGAGGCATGGCAGCCCGAATAAGGAGCTCGCCTCATGGCTAATCACACCACAGAAACACTTGTCGGCGCTGCGGTCCTTGCCGTGGCGGTCGGCTTTTTGGGCTATGCGTCCAAATTCACCGATCTTACCTCGGGTGGATCGGATTACGCGCTGAACGCCAGCTTCCGTTCGATCGAGGGCGTGAGCGTCGGCACCGACGTGCGTATGGTCGGCGTGAAGGTTGGCACGGTCAGCGATATCAAGCTCGACACCGAATTGTTCCGCGCCACGACCGTTCTGTCGATGCGTGACGGCGTGCCTGTTCCGAATGACAGCACGGCTGTGATCGCGTCCGAGGGTCTGCTTGGCGGCAACTTTGTTGAGATTCTGCCCGGTGCTTCGTTCGATAACTACCAGCCGGGCGAAGAAATCCTCGACACCCAAGGCTCGGTTAGCCTGATGAACCTCCTGCTGAAGTTCGTGTCGGGTTCTGGCGATAGCGGAAGCACGAACTGATGCGCGCGCTGGCACTTGCCCTCGCGCTCTTTGCAGCACCCGTTGCAGCCCAAGAGGTGAGCGTTGCGCCGAAAGGCGAATTGCGCGTCTTGGACAAGATCACAGGCGTGGTGAGCGATCTGGTTCTGGCCTCTGGTGAGGCGACGACCTTGGGCCACCTGACGGTGACTTTGGGCGAATGTCGCTATCCCACCGACAACCCGTCGGGCGATGCTTTTGCCGAAGTGACGGTGATGTATCGCGACAACGCAACGCCCGCGTTTTCGGGCTGGATGATCGCCTCGGCCCCCGCGCTCAACGCGATGGACCACCCGCGTTACGACGTCTGGGTGCTGCGCTGTATCACTGAATAAGCGGGCTCTATCGGGGCCTCTGCATCGAACCGTGCGGGCTCTGCCAGAGCCGTTTTCAACCGTTTCCGATACTCACCACGTGGGATTTCGATCCCGCCCAAGGATGCCAAATGCGGCGTCAGGAATTGCGTGTCGAACAGGGTGAACCCGTCGAGCCGTAGTCTATCAATCAGCCATGCCAGCGCGATCTTGGACGCATCGGTGCGGCGCGAAAACATGCTCTCACCGAAATAGGCCCCACCCAAGGCCACGCCGTAGCTGCCACCGATCAGGGTGTCGCCCTCCCAAACCTCGACCGAATGGGCAAAGCCCGCCTCATAGAGCGCGGTGTAGAGCGCAAAGATGGTATCGCTGATCCATGTCTCATCGCGGTCGGCGCAGCCCTCTACGACCTGTTCAAACGCCGTGTCAAAGCTGACCGTGAACCCGCCCCGCTGCATCCGTTTGGCGAGGCTGCGCGAGATGTGGAACCCGCCGATTGGGATGATGCCGCGAAAGCGTGGATCGACCCAGAACACCTCTGGATCATCGCGGGACTCTGACATGGGGAACACGCCCGACGCATAGGCGTTGAGCAAGAGTTCAGGTGTCAGGGCAGGGGCTTCGTCACGCATAATGCGCACCATAGGCACAGTTGCGGCATAGAAAAAGGGCGCGCTGTGGTAGCGCGCCCTTTTAAATCAGGTGTTGGCTTCGAGCCATTTTTCCAGCCAGTGGATGTTGTAGTTCCCTGACTGCACATCCGGTTCCGCGAGTAGTGCGTGGAACAGCGGGATCGTGGTATCAACGCCATCAACGATCAGTTCGCCCAAGGCACGTTTCAGACGGGCCAAGGCTTCGGGACGGTCGCGACCATGCACGATCAGTTTCCCGATCAAGCTGTCGTAATAGGGCGGGATCGAATAGCCGTCGTAAAGAGCGGAATCCATCCGAACGCCCAGACCACCCGGAGCGTGATACTGCGTGATCTTACCGGGGCAGGGGCTAAAGTTCGGGAGCTTTTCAGCGTTGATCCGAACCTCAATCGCGTGGCCGTTGATCTTGAGGTCGTCTTGGGTGAACGACAGGCCTTGCTTTGCAGCAACGCGGATCTGTTCACGCACGAGGTCGACGCCAAAGATGCCTTCGGTCACGGGGTGTTCCACCTGAAGGCGGGTGTTCATTTCGATGAAATAGAACTCTCCGTCCTCATAAAGGAACTCGATCGTGCCGGCGCCCGAATAGCCCATCTTGCCGATTGCCTCAGCACAGATGCCGCCGATACGGGCGCGCTCTTCTGCGGTGATGCAAGGGCCAGGGGCCTCTTCGAAGACCTTCTGGTGACGACGCTGGAGCGAACAATCACGCTCACCAAGGTGAACGCCACCGCCCATACCGTCGCCAAAGACCTGCACCTCAATGTGGCGCGGCTTCTGGAGGTATTTCTCCATATAGACTTCGGCGTTGCCAAAAGCGGCTTTCGCTTCAGAGCGTGCGGTCGAGAAGGCGGTTTCCAGCTCTTTCTCGTCCTTTGCCACTTTCATCCCGCGGCCACCGCCACCAGCGGTCGCTTTGATGATGACAGGATAGCCCATGTCAGCCGCCGCTTTTTTCGCAGCAGCGATGTCAGGCACACCACCCGCAGAGCCCGGAACAACTGGGATGCCCAGCTTTTCAGCGGTTTCTTTTGCGGTGATCTTATCGCCCATCATGCGGATGTGTTCCGCCGAGGGACCGATAAAGGTCAGGCCGTGATCTTCGACGATCTGAACAAAGGCCGCGTTTTCCGAGAGGAAGCCATAGCCCGGGTGGATCGCCTGAGCGCCCGAGATTTCACAGGCGGAAATGATCGACGGGAAGTTCAGGTAGGATGCCGTGGAAGAGGGCGGTCCAATGCAGATCGCTTCGTCTGCCATACGGACGTGCATCGCATCAGCGTCAGCGGTCGAGTGGACCGCAACCGATTTGATACCCATCTCGCGGCAAGCGCGCACGACCCGAAGGGCAATCTCGCCACGGTTCGCAATGAGGATTTTATCGAACATGGGGCGCGGCCTTATTCGATGATTACGAGCGGAGCACCGAAATCGACCGGCGAACCGTCAGAAACAATGATCGTTTTGATCTTGCCGGATTTTGGCGACGGGATCTGGTTCATTGTTTTCATCGCTTCGATGATCAGGATCGTGTCGCCTTCGTTCACGGTCTGACCAACGGTGACGAAGGGTGCAGCACCGGGTTCAGCAGCGAGGTAAGCGGTGCCAACCATCGGCGAGGTCACAGTGCCAGGGTGCGAGGCAGGATCGTCGTTGGCAGCAGCAACAGGCGCAGCAGCGGCAGGCGCGGCAGCAGGTGCAGCGGCAGCAACAGGAGCCGCAGCGGGCATCGCCATGGTCTGAACGACCTGCTGTTGACGGCTGACCCGAACGTTCAGGCTGTCGTTGTCGCCATATTCGCGGACGACTTCCAATTCGGTGAGGTCATTTTCGCGGAGGAGTTCTGCCAATGCGCGGATAAAATCCACATCGCCGTCGTGGCTGCGTTCTTTGCTCATCTTTTCTCGGCCCTTGCCATTACGTTGCGTCCGCTCTCAGAAAGTGCGGTTGGTTCTGGCTTATACGCCAATGAATAGAAGCTGGAAAGCGTTAGGCGTCGCCTTTCGGGGGGAATAAACGGCAAACAGGCCCAACCATCGGGTCGGGCCTGCAAGAAAATGTCGCAACCTTTGAGGTTTGCGCAATAACGTATCAGATCGCCAGATACTTGGACCGAAGCGCCTCATCTTCGAGGACCTCTTGGGCCGAGCCATCGAACACCACGGTGCCCGTGTCGAGGATCACAGCGCGGTCCGCCAATTTCAGAGCGGCGACAGCGTTCTGTTCAACGATGATCGTCGTGATGCCCTGATCGCGGATGATGTTCAGCGTCTTTGCGATCTCTTGAACGATCACAGGAGCGAGGCCCTCGTACGGTTCGTCGAGAAGCAGAACTTTGATGTCACGGGCCAAGGCACGTGCAATCGCGAGCATCTGCTGCTCACCGCCCGAAAGGGTGATGCCCTCTTGGGTGCGACGCTCTTTGAGGCGCGGGAACAGTTCGTAGATGCGTTCCAGCGACCAGCCGATCGGCGGTGCGATCTGTGCGAGCTTCAGGTTCTCTTCGACCGTCAGACCAGGGATGATGCAACGATCTTCGGGAACGAGGCCGATGCCCGCAGCGGCAGCCTGATGCGATTTCATCAGGTGCAGCGGCTGGTGGTCGAGCCAGATCTCACCGTGTTTCAGCGCAGGATCGTCCATGCGTGCAATGGCCCGCAGGGTCGATGTTTTGCCCGCACCGTTACGGCCCAAGAGCGCGAGGATTTCGCCCTCGTGGATGTCAAAGCTGACGCCCTGAACGATGTAGCTTTCGCCGTAGTAGGCCTGAATGTCCCATACGCTGAGGTATTTGGCATGGGTGGCGGCGTTGTTGACGTTTTTGTCGAACGGTTTGTTCATGATCAGCCCCCTTAGACCTGTGCTTCGCCCAAGTACGCTTCACGCACTTTGGGGTGGCCTTTGATGTTTTCCGGCGTTTCTTCGATCAGCGGCGTGCCCTGAGCGAGAACCGTGATCCGTTCCGCGAGCGAGAACACAACGTGCATGTCGTGTTCGATGATCGCCATGGTGATGTCGCGCTTGTCCTTGATCTCTTTGAGGAGATCGATGGTGTTGTTGGTGTCAGCACGCGCCATACCTGCGGTCGGTTCGTCGAGCAGCAGGAGTTTCGGGTTCTGCACCAGACACATCGCCATTTCCAAACGACGCTTGTCACCGCGCGATAGGCTGCCCGCATGCATGTTGCGTTTGTCTTGCATGTTCACATCCAAGAGCATCTGCTCTGCCATCTCGACGATGTCTTTCTCCGCCTCGACGGTTTCGATGGCATGCATACGGAACGCCCCGTCACGCTTTGCAAAGCAGGGGATCATCACGTTTTCGATCACCGACAGGTCGCTAAAGATTTCCGGTGTTTGGAACACGCGGGAAATGCCCATCTGGTTGATCTCGTGCGGTTTGCGGCCCAGCACCGACTGACCGTCAAACATGACCGAACCAGAGTCCGGGATCAGTTTGCCAACCAGACAGTTGAGCAGGGTCGATTTACCAGCGCCGTTCGGACCGATGATGGCGTGAACCGTGTTTTCCTTAACGGACAGGTTCACATCACCCAGTGCCTGCAACCCGCCGAAGCGTTTGTTGACGCCTTTGACTTCAAGAATACCCATTGGTTTCTCTCCTTATTCGGCAGGCTGGTTAGAGGAATCTTCGTCTTTGCCGCGGTTTTTCCACCAAGTGGAGATCCGCTGGCCACCCTCAACGAGGCCGCCCGGCAAGAAGATAACGATCAGCATGAACAGCACGCCCAAGGTCAGGTGCCAGCCTTCACCCACAAAGCGGGCAAAGAACCAAACGACGACCGACTCGAGGCTGTCAGGCAAGAAGCTGAACCAGCTGTGCAGGATGGTTTCGTTGATCTTCGAGAAGATGTTTTCGCAGTATTTGATGAAGCCAGCGCCCAGCACCGGACCCATCAGGGTGCCCGCACCGCCGAGGATGGTCATCAGAACAACTTCGCCCGATGCAGTCCACTGCATACGCTCTGCACCAGCCAGCGGGTCCATTGCGGCGAGCAATGCGCCAGCCAGACCAGCGTAGATGCCAGAGATCACGAAAGCGGCCAGAGTGTAGGGACGCGAGTTCAGACCTGTGTAGTTCATACGCTGCTGGTTCGATTTCACCGCACGCAGCATCATGCCGAACGGCGAACGGAAAATCCGCAGCGACATGTAGAAGCCAAGGATCGCGATGATCGCACAGACGTAGAAGCCTACGTTGAAGTCAAAGCTCCATGCGCCGATGTCCAGCGTATAGGTGCTGTTCATCTTCAGGCCAAACAGGCCAGGCACAGGCAGGGCGTTGGTGGTCGGCGCACCGTCGAGGACGCGCGGGTCGCTCAGGCTCAGCTGAAGGCCCGTTTCGCCGTTGGTGATCGGTGTCAGAACCGAATAGGCCAGACGGTAGCTCATCTCTGCGAAAGCAAGCGTCAGGATCGAGAAGTAGATGCCCGAGCGACGCAAGCTGACGTAACCGATAGCGAGCGCGAAGAGGCCCGATACGATCATCGCGAGGATGATAGCAGGCAGGATGTTCATCGACAGGAGTTTGAACATCCAGACCGCAGAGTAGGACCCCACACCCAGAAAGGCTGCGTGACCGAACGACAGGTAACCCGTCAGGCCGAACAGGATGTTAAATCCGATCGCCATCAGGCCGTAGATCGCAAAGCGCTGCATCAGCGCAGGATAGCCTGCGTTGAACTGCGCCAGTGCGCTGTCAGTCGGGAAGGGGTTCAAAAGGAACGGCGTCAGCAAGGTCAGAGCGACCACGATCAGCAGGAATTTGGTGTCTTTTTGGTTCAAGCCGAACATGGATTAGTCCTCCATCACGCCCTTGCGACCCATAAGGCCACGTGGACGGGTAAGTAGAATGACGATGGCGACGAGGTAGATGATGATCTGGTCGATGCCGGGGATGATCGCTTTGATTTCGTTGAGCGATGCAAAGGACTGCAGAATGCCCAAGAGGAAGCCCGCGGCCACAGCGCCCGGAAGCGAACCCATGCCACCCACAACCACCACAACGAAGGACAGCACGAGGAAGTCCATACCCATGTGGTAGTTCGGCGACAGGATCGGCGTATACATCACGCCCGCCAGACCCGCGACGCCAGCAGCGAGGCCGAACATCAAGGTAAAGCGTTTGTCGATGTCGATCCCCAGAAGGCCCACCGTTTCACGGTCTGCCATACCTGCGCGAACAACCATCCCGAAGGTGGTGAACTGAAGGAAGGCAAAGACGCCGCCGATGATCACAGCCGAGAAGAAGAAGTAAACCAAACGCCATACAGGATAGAAGATATCCATGCCGAGCATCGAACCGATGTTCACGGTGCCCGAATAGTCGGACGGTGCCATCATCTGGATCGGGTTCGCGCCAAAGAAATACTTCACGATCTCTTGCAGCACGATCGCCAGACCAAAGGTCACAAGGATCTGGTCCGCATGGGGGCGTTTGTAGAAGTGTTTGATCAGACCGCGCTCCATCGCCCAACCGACAAAGAGCATCACAGGGATGGTCAATAGGATGGCCAGCGGCACAGAATAGTTGATCATTGCAGACCCGACGGTCTCGCCGAACCAAGCCTCAACATAGGGGGTCTTAACCTCGAGAGGTTTGCCCAAGAAGTCGGTCTTGGTCGGATCGAGCGAGACTTTCGAAAGTTCGAAAACCTTGCGCAAGGTCACAGCGCAGAAGGCGCCGATCATGAACAGCGCGCCGTGCGCAAAGTTCACAACACCCAATGTGCCGAAGATGAGAGTTAGGCCCAACGCGATCAGCGCGTAAGCCGAGCCTTTTTCAAGGCCATTGAAAAACTGCAGGATAATAGCGTCCATTGTCCCCGCCCTGTCTTGGGAGTGGCTAAACCCCCGCGTGGTGGCGGGGGCGAACCGGCCGCGCATTGTGCGCGACCGGCCTATGTGAGTGGTGATTAAGCGCCCGGGTTACATTCGCCCAGTTCGCCACCGGCGAACATTGGGTGATCCGGTGCGTATTCGACCTGTGCACGCGGGGTCGTTTCAACGATTTCCAGCGTGTCGTATTCGTTGGTCGGGTTCTCTGCGCCCTTCATAACCAGAACGTCTTTGAAGCACTGGTGGTCTGCACCGCGGTACAGAACCGGACCGTTGCCCATGCCGTCGAATTCGAAATCTTCGAGAGCTTCGACAACGCCACATGGGTTGAAGGTGCCTGCGCGGGTTACAGCATCTGCATAGAGCAGGGTCTGAACATACGAGGTGTGTGCAGCGTTTGAAGGCGGACGGCCATACTTTTCGCCGAACGATTTTACGAAGGCCTGGGTGCCAGCGTCTTGCAGCTGCCAGTTCCAGTTCATCGAACCGTATACGCCTTGGATGTTCGAGCCAGCACCAGCCGCCATCAGCTCCGAGTAGAGCGGAACAACGATTTCGAACTGCTTGCCGTTCACCATCTTATCACGAAGACCGAACTGAACTGCTTGCGACAGCGAGTTCACCATGTCCCCGCCGTAGTGGTTCAGGATCAGAACATCTGCGCCCGAGTTCAGAACTGGTGCGATGTAGGACGAGAAGTCGCCTGCGCCAACTGGCGTGCGAACCTTCTCAACGGTCTGCCAGCCGAGAGCTTCGGTGGACGCCGCGATCGACTCTTCCTGTGTCCAGCCCCAAGTGTAGTCAGCGGTGAGGTGATACGCGCGACGCTCGGTGCCATAGGCGTTGCCCAGAACCGGAGCCAGAGCAGCACCCGACATGTAGGCGTTAAAGAAGTGACGGAAACCGTTAGCCTTGCGGTCTTTACCGGTTGTGTCGTTCGAGTGGGTCAGAGCGGCCATGAAGATCACGCCAGCTTCTTGACACAGACCCTGAACAGCAACAGCCACGCCCGAGGACGAACCGCCAGTGATCATCACTGCGCCGTCTTTCTGGATCATCGACTGTGCGGATGCACGTGCAACGTCAGATTTGGTCTGGGTGTCGCCAGTGACGAAGGTCACTTTCTTGCCCAGGATACCAGCGCCGTCGAGCGCTTTGGACGAGAAGGTGTTCAGCATACCGCCGTCGCCTTCGCCGTTCAGGTGCTCAACAGCGAGCTGGAATGCGCGCAGTTCGTCGAGACCTTCTTCAGAGTAGGGGCCAGTTTGCGGAACGTTGAAACCGAATACGACTTCGCTGCCGGTTGGCGCGTTGGTGAAGCCGCTGTGGCTTTCAGCGCGCAGGTAGGTCGGCAGAAGCAAACCGGAGCTGGCGATAGCGCCAGACTTCAGCACGCCACGACGCGAGAATTTATTGGACATTATTATCCTCCCTTTTGTGAAAATCCGCGCCGGGCTCCTCTTCCCGATGCGAAAAGCATTTTACATGCAAGATCATTATCAATGGAGTTTCGAAAATCGGGCAACAAGTCACTTGGATATAATGATTTTTTTGTAAAGAAAATCACAATGCCATGGTATACGTTGTAAAATCGTTTTCTCGCAGGTGCGGAAACAGACTGAAAACGTTGAAGGAATCACGATGGTGCATCGCCAGTTAACTGGGTCAAGAATTCGAGAACGACGTGTCGACCTCGGTATACGACAAACCGATCTGGCGAATGCGGTCGGGATATCGGCCTCCTACCTGAATTTGATCGAACACAACCGCCGCAGAATCGCGGGAAAGCTGCTCAATGACCTCGCTCGCGCGATGCAGGTGGACCCTTCGGCGCTAACAGAAGGGGCGGAAACGGCGCTCTTGGATCAGCTGCGCGCCTCTGCTGCGCGGGATCGTGCATCAGGCGCGGAAATATCGCGGACAGAGGATTTCGCGGGCCGCTTTATCGGCTGGGCCTCGCTCGTCGTGCGTCAGGATAAACGGATTGATGAACTAGAGGCGCGAGTCAAAGTGTTGACCGACCGACTGGCCCACGACCCGCAGCTCGCCACATCTCTGCACAACGTGATTTCCTCTGTGACCTCGATCCGTTCGGCAGCGTCGATCCTTGTGAGTGATGACGACATTGACCGCGATTGGGAGCGCCGTTTCCACCGTAATATATATGAGGACAGTCAGCGCCTCGCGGAATCGTCGCGGGCGCTGGTGTCCTACCTCGATGCACCGAGCGAAGAAGGCACCGCGTCGCTGTCGCCTCAGGAAGAAGTGGAAACCTACCTCGACGCGCAGGGTTTCCACTTGCCGTATCTTGAGGGTGATGGGGCACCTCAACGTGCACCGATGCTACGGTCCAAGGCGGCTTCGGCCCTTTTGTCGGATTATCGGACGCGCTACCTCGCTGATGCTGAAACGATGCCGCTCAAGGAATTTTCGGCGGCGGCGATTGAGGTCGGGCATGATCCCGCGCTGCTGGCGGGGCGTTTTGGCGTGCCACTGGCCGCCGCGATGCGACGGCTCGCGACATTGCCTCCCGAAAGCGGCCATCCCGCCTTTGGCCTCGTGATCTGCGATGCGGCGGGGGCGATCACTTTGCAACGTCAGGTCTCTGGCTTTGGGTTGCCGCGTGCGGCGGCGGCCTGTCCGCTCTGGCCGCTGTTCCGTGCCTTTAGCCAACCCATGCAGCCCATTCGCCGCGATGTGCAATTGCCTGTCGAAGGCGGCGGGCGATTCCGTTGTTATGCGATTGCATCCCCGGCAGGTGCCGCGAGCTTTGACGCGCCTGCCACGATGGAGGCCGTTATGCTGGTGCGGTCCGTGGCGGCATCGGGCGGCCCTGCTGATCCTGTTGGCACCTCATGCCGGATTTGTCCGCGCAGCGGTTGCCGCGCCCGTCGCGAACCGTCGATCTTGAACGAAGATGCCGTCTAACAATCACTGCTTTGACAGTGGCGCGTAATGCGGTGATAGTCAGGCATAAACCGACGTCTTGGGAGGGGCTGAGGAATGGCAAAACGGGTTTTGGTCATCGAAGATGAACCGAACATCATTGAAGCGATCAGCTTTATCCTGTCGCGCGACGGGTGGACCGTGCATACCCATTCCGATGGTGAAACCGCCAACGAACGGATCAACGCGACACCGCCTGACCTGATCATTCTGGATGTGATGCTTCCTGGCAAAAGCGGCTTTGACATCCTGCGCGACCTGCGTGAGTCCCCTGAAACCACCGACCTACCTGTTCTTATGCTGACCGCGCGGGGCCAAACTCGCGATCGGGAAATGGCAGAACGGCTCGGTGTGACGCAATTCATGACCAAACCGTTTTCGAACGCTGAAGTTCTGGAAAGCGTCCGCGCCTTGGTGCGTGACTAAGCGCGATGGCGCGGTCCACTAAAAATACCTTTCTCGAACGCGCAGGGTATCGGCGTCGGCGTATGCGTGACGTGGCGCGTGTGCTGCCTGTTCTGATCGGGATTCTGTTCTGCATACCTCTATTGTGGGACCGAAATGGCGAACTCGGCACCTCGGACGCGCTGATCTATCTCTTTATAGTATGGCTCTGCGCTCTGGGCATTTCGGCGGGGATCGCTCGTTTTCTGGCCACTGATCGGAGCGATGATCGGTGATGGTGTCCTTTAACCTCCTTTTGGTCGTGGCGCTTGTTTATGTCGCCTTCCTGTTTTTGATCGCCTTTGCCGCCGAACGCAGTGCGGAAAAGGGATCGGTGGCGTGGTTGCGATCCCCGTGGATTTATACGCTGTCCCTGTCGATCTATTGCACGGCTTGGACCTTCTACGGTGCGGTGGGCTATGCGGCGCGGTCGGGGTTAGAGTATCTGACGATTTACCTCGGCCCGACGGTCGTGATGATCGGCTGGTGGTGGGTCCTGCGCAAATTGGTGCGGATCGGACGCAGCCAGCGGATCACATCAATCGCCGACCTCGTGTCGTCGCGGTTCGGGAAATCGACCGCGCTGGGTGTGATGGTCACGTTGTTGATGGTGGTGGCCGCGACGCCCTACCTCGCGCTGCAACTCCAGTCGGTGACGCTGTCCTTTGCGGTCTTTGCGGATGCGGCAGGTGACAGTTGGATGAGCGAAGACCTGACCCGCTCCGCCCTTTGGGTCGCCTTGGGCCTTGCGGTCTTTACGATCATCTTTGGCACGCGGAACCTTGATGCGAACGAACGCCACCACGGGATCGTTATGGCAATCGCGGTCGAGGCGGTGGTGAAACTCTGTGCGCTGGTCGCGGTGGGCGTTTTTGTGGTCTGGGGCGTTGCGGGCGGCTTTGGCCCGATGATCGATCTGATTGACACCTCTGACATCGCGCAGTGGGAACAATCCAGCGGGCGCTGGGTGGGACTGACGTTCCTTTCGGGCGCTGCGTTCCTGACCCTTCCGCGTATGTTTCAGGTTCTGGTCGTCGAAAACGCCGATGAAAAGAACCTGATCACAGCGAGCTGGGCCTTTCCGCTTTACCTCCTGACGATGAGCCTTTTCGTCGTGCCGATTGCGGTGGTGGGTCTGAAAATCCTGCCCGAAGGGTCCAACCCCGACTTGTTCGTTCTGACCATCCCGCTGAGCCAAGGGCTCGACGGATTGGCGATCTTCTCGTTCCTCGGTGGGTTTTCGTCCGCGACCTCTATGGTGATCGTGGCAACGATTGCGCTGGCGACGATGATTTCGAACCACATCGTGACACCGCTCTGGCTTTCGTCCAAAGGGCCGGGGGCGGTGGTCTCTGGCGACATCCGTCAATTGGTGATCGGCGCGCGCCGCCTGTCCATCGCGGGTGTTCTGTTGCTGGGCTATATCTACTTTCGCCTGTCGGGCGGCGGTGAAGCGCTCGCCGCCATCGGTCTGATTTCATTCGCGGGTGTCGTGCAGGTGCTCCCCGCGATGATCGGCGGGATTTTCTGGCGTGGTGCGACCCGTTGGGGCGCTGTGGCAGGCATCACCGTCGGCTTTGTCATCTGGGCGTGGTCGCTGTTCCTGCCCTCCTTCGGGCCAGATGGTATCCTACCGCAGTCGGTCATCGACAACGGGCCGTTGGGGATTGCGGCGCTCCGTCCACAGGCGCTCTTTGGGATCACCGATATTGACCCGCTGATCCATGCGCTGATGTGGTCGATGCTGCTGAACTCTGTCGCGTTTTTCTTTGGCTCTGTCCTGACCTTCCCGCATCCGTTGGAGCGGTTGCAGGGTGCGCAATTCGTCAACATCTTTGAACACTCCGAAGGGGCGCGGGCCTGGACCACCTCAACGGCTGAGGCCGAAGATTTGTTGATCATGGCGCAGCGTATCCTTGGCTCGAACGAGGCGCAGGTGCTGTTCCAGCAAGAGGCGCAACGGCAGGGGAAGGCAGGCTATCTGCCCGAGGTGACACCAGAGTTTGTCCAGAACCTAGAGCGGGAATTAGCGGGGTCCGTGGGGGCCGCGACGGCCCATGCGATGGTTGGGCAATTCATCCAAGGCGCCTCTGTTTCGGTTGAGGACCTGATCGCTGTGGCGGACGAAGCCGCGCAGATCATGGAATACTCCAACCGACTGGAGCAAAAGTCGGCAGAGCAAGAGCGCACCGCGCGTCAGCTGCGCGATGCCAACGAAAAGCTCACCCAGTTGTCGATCCAAAAGGACGCCTTCCTGTCCCAGATCAGCCACGAACTGCGGACGCCGATGACTTCGATCCGATCCTTCTCTGAAATCCTGCGCGAAGGGGGAATGTCAGACGATGAACTGTCGAAATATTCGGGCATCATTCATGATGAGGCGATGCGTCTGACCCGCTTGCTCGATGACCTTCTGGACCTCAGTGTTCTGGAAAACGGTCAAGTGACGCTGAACATGGCGCAAGGCAACCTTAAGACGGTCATCGATCGCGCGGTATCGGCGACGGCACATAGCCCCACTGCAATCACGGTGAAACGGCGCGATGGCGAAGAAACCATTCCGCTCTTTACCGATATGGATCGCCTGACGCAGGTCTTTATCAACCTGATCGCAAACGCGGGCAAATACTGTGATGCAAAGCGCCCTGTTCTGCGGATTGAGCCCCGCAAGGTCGCGGGCGAATGGGTGGTTGATTTCATCGACAACGGCGCTGGGATCACCAAAGAGAACCAACAGGTGATCTTTGAGAAATTCTCGCGGCTCTCCGATCATCGCAAAGCAGGCGGTGCGGGCCTCGGCCTCGCCATTTGTCGCGAGATTATGACTCGACTGGGTGGAACGATCACTTACCTTCCGGGGCAGGGTGGTGCTGCGTTTCGTGTTGTTTTGCCAGCCGCCGTTAACCCCGCGCTAACGCGCTGAGGGATACAGTCGGCGGGCCATGGATACGCCCGTCTTACACCGCATGATCCGCACATCGCCTGACGCCCCCGTTGGGACGCCCGACCGCGCCTTGCGTTTGGCGGTCGTGCGGGCGTTTGACCAGATGTTCGGTGTCTCTGTGTCCGTCGATGTGGCGATGTCAGAGGTCGATGTGGATGACCTCGCGGCGTCCTTAACTGATGGGGTGATCATCGGGCTCGACCGTGGGATCGCTGCTGGCTTGTTGGCTTGTGATCCATCGCTGGTCACGGCGTTGACGCAGATACAAACGATCGGGCGGGTAGTCGATCGTGAGACGGCACCGCGTCGGATCACGGCGACAGATCGCGCATTGTGCCTTCCGTTCTTGGCGGCCTGTTTCGATGATTTATCCAAAGGGCTTGTCGATACAAATTTGGCGGATTGGCTCACGGCTGTAACCTTGGGTGGGGCAATTGTAGGGCCACGACAGGTGCCAATGACGCTCGCCGCGACGACTTATCGCGTGGTGCGGTTCGTGGTCAGATTTGGAGACTCCCCAAGCGCGGCTGAACTGGTGATCGCGCTGCCGCCCGCGCCGAGGCCGCAGGCCAAAGAGCCGTCGACCCAATGGGCAGAGGATCTACGGCTCTCCGTCCTAGAGACACATGCACATCTGAACGGCGTCTTAGCGCGGCTCTCTCTGCCGTTATCACAGGTCGAAGGTTTGTCAGTGGGGGCTGTCGTGCCGCTCTACGGGGCGACGGTCGGTTCGGTGCGTCTGGAAGGGCCAGATGGAACCTGCGTTGCCGTGGGCCGTTTGGGCCAGATGGCGGGGCAACGGGCCGTGCGGATTGAACCCGCGCAGCCCGCGCAATTGTCAGAGGTGACGGTGGCTGAAGCGCCCCGTCAGGCAGCGCCCTTACCCCTCAGCGAGGCCATCGATACGCGCAGCGAGACCTGACAGGTCATAGCCCGCACGTGCGGTCGCGTTGATGATCGCCTCGGTCGGCATTTTTCCTGCCATACCCAGCGACCATACGATCGACGACCGCGTTCCCGACGCGCAATAGGCCAGCACGGGCCCACCAGCGGAGTCGATGGTCGCCATTTGCAGCGCGACCATGTCCATGTTCAGACCTGCGTGGGTGACAGGGTTGACCACATAGGCCAAACCAGCACCCTCAACTGCGATCTTCATCGCATCGGCCTGCCACTCAGGTGGGATCTCCGAATCGGGACGGTTGTTGATAACCGCCACGAACCCAGCAGCCTTAATCGCGGCGAGGTCTTCGGGGGTGATTTGCGGGCTGACAGAGTAGCTGTCGGTGATCGTGCGTATATCCATGGTGAAGGATTAAACCGCCGGAGCGGCCCCGTCTAGACGTGCTTTGACAGAAGGCGCAAACCACATGCCTGCGCCCATCGCGAGGACGAAAACTGTTCCCTGAATGCCACCATAATAGAGCGAAGCAATCGACGGACCCGGGCAAAGGCCCACAAGTCCCCAGCCAAAGCCGAACAGCGTCGAGCCAAGCACGAGGTTACGACCGATCACAGGATTCGGTTTTGGCGGGAACAAACCGCCCAGAGCAGGGTTGCGACCCTCGCTCCAACGCCATGCAAAGAACATCGGGATGATCGCGCCACCCATCACAAAAGCAAGCGTCGGGTCCCAATCGCCGAACACGTCGAGCCAGCCTTGGACCTTGCGGGTGTCGGTCATGCCAGAAACGAAAAGGCCAGCACCAAAGAGGCCGCCAGAAATCGCGGAAAAGAGATTACGCATTACACCCACCCCAGCAAATGTTTGAACAGGATCACGCCAAAGCCGCCTGCGAGAATGTAAAAGACGGTGGCAACCATGCCACGCAGCGACAAACGCGAGATGCCGCAGACGCCGTGTCCAGAGGTGCAACCGTTCGCGATCCGTGTGCCGACGCCGACCAAGAGGCCCGCCACGACGACTGCCCAGAGGTTTTCGGTGGCATAGGTTTGTGCGGGGCCGTCACCTTGGAGGTTGCCAAAGAGGAGGGCGAGCACGGTCGGCACCGCAAAGAGGCCAGCAAGGAACCACGCACGTTCCGCCTTTTGGCTACCTGCGCTCCCGTCGACGATTCCGCCGATGATGCCCGAAGCCCCCATGATGCGTCCGTTCACCAATAGGTAAACGGCACCGCCCAATCCAATGAGCAATCCTCCGGCGAGGCCGAAGAGCCATTCCATTTGCATAATTTTTAGTCCTGTCAGTTTCCCAAGTGTTGGCGAGAGGGGCAAACAACCCGTTTACATACTCAACGACACTTTTCAGCGCCGTTATATTTGAAATACGATGTGTTTCGCATTATCTGCGTTACAATCGCGGACGAAGCCGAACCTTTGGCGTATTGGACATTGCAGCGGTCCCGACCAGATTCTGTGCTAGCTCATCTGGGCTGAAAATAGGGTACTGGTCACGTATTGCAATAGTTTAATATGTGGGTTATTAAATTTATGAGGACGTAATGGACGATCTGAAAGTCACGGCGGAGGCCATGGATAAGGCAGCAGACGAAGCAGCAGAAGTGATGAAGGTTCTTTCGAACCCCGCTCGCTTGCGCATTCTGTGCGCACTTCTCCCAGGGGAGCGCTGTGTAGGCGAACTCGAAGAGATGCTGGGTGCGTCGCAGTCCTACGTCTCGGGCCAGTTGGCTCGTATGCGCTCCGAAGGTCTGGTGTCTTGCGATCGTGAAGGCCGCACCATTCGGTATCGTTTGGCCGATCCACGCGTTGGTCCGATCCTCGAACGCCTTTACGAAGTGTTCTGCCCAGTTCCTGCTGCACCTTGACGTGTGTCATGGCGCGGGTTTCTGCGCCACGTTACCCTGAGTCATCCAGTGGGGCTTTCCCGCTGACCGACCCAAGAGGAGCGGACATGACACAGCACGAACTCGAAGCAAAACTCTACGCCATCCTTGACGACATGCAGCGCGATGCGGCCCATCGGCATCGGCTCCAACCGCAGTATCACGCGATCCTAAAGCAGATGGAGGACGAAGGCGTCCCCGTGCCTGAACGCCTCCAAGAACTTGATATGCGGCTCATCGACGAAGCGGTCGAAGCACAATTCGACAACATGCCGGTCTAGGTTGTGGCTCACAGGTGACGAAATGGTTGTGAAAACGGGCGAAATGCCTGTTTTTGCACCCGAAACGGTGGCAAAGGCTTGCTCTTTGCCATCGCGCTGTCCCAATGTTTGACCAGAACTGTCGGTTTGTGGGACGTGGGCACTTTGTCGAACTTAGTGAAATTTCGAATGCGCGATGGCATCGCTGTCATTGTGCTTGCCTCTCCGCCTGTGAATGCGCTGACCCACGCGATGCGCGTTGAACTTGACCGTCTGCTGGACCAGCTAGCCGCGCGTGATGATGTCATGGCGGTGTCGATCACGGGCGAAGGTGACACCTTCTGCGCGGGCGTCGATGTGCGTCAGATGGATAAACTCGACGATGCGCCGTCGCTGCGGAGCATTTGCCAAAAAATCGAAAACCTGCCCGTGCCTGTGATCGTTGGTCTGCGCGGGATGGTTCTGTCTGGTGGCGTCGAATTGGCGCTGGCCGCGCATTACCGACTGGCCGAGGCCGATTGTAAGATTGCCATGCCTGACGCTTCCTTGGGGCTTCTATCCCCCGCTGGCGCCACCCAACGTTTGCCGCGCCTGATCGGGGCTGCTGCTGCCTTGGACATCTTGATGAACGGGAAGCCCGTGTCCGCAGAGCAGGCGAAACTCTCTGGCCTGATCGATGGGATTGTGACGGGCGGTATTCGTGCGGCAACGCTACAATTTGCGGAACACCTGATCACCAACGCATCCCCACCGCGCCCCGTGCGCGGTATGACCAAGGGGCTCCGCGATCCAAAGTATTTCGACGCCATATCGCAGGCCCGCAAGGCGGCAGAGCGTGATCGCCTGCATGTCAAATCGCTCTACGTGGATGCGGTTGAGGCGGCGGCGATGTTGCCGTTTGACGTTGGGCTAGAGTTTGAACAGGAGCGCTGGCAGCAATCCTTAGCCGACCCGCAATCGGCGGCGCTGCGCCGTTTGTTCGCAGCGGAGCACCAAATGCCGACCGATATGGTGACACGTGACCCTGAAACGCGGCGGCGGGTTCTGGGCCCAAAAGCGCAGGATATTCTGAAACGTCTGCGGCGGTCGCAGGTCATCGCGGCAGAAATGATGTTTGCGATGGGCCGGTCAAAGGGCGCGATTGACGCGGCAATGATCGATTACGGTTTTGCCCAAGGTCACTTCGGTGCCGAAC
>JAYPVO010000010.1:0-23849 GCA_038134645.1 Paracoccaceae bacterium | reverse complement strand
CGTCAATCAAGCCCCGCAAGATGACTTGACCAATGTTCACCTATTGTTCATGTTTTGGATATGACCCTCGAGATGCCAGATGACCGCCTGATGATGCCCGGACAATTGCTTGCCCGCGGGGTGTGTCGGCATTTGCTGACCTATGATTTTGTCACGGTCGAAGAATTGGTTCCGACCCGTGGTTTGCGCGTCGACGTCATGGCACTGGGGCCCAAAGGCGAGATTTGGGTGGTCGAATGTAAATCCAGTCGCGCGGATTTTCAGTCCGACAACAAATGGCAGGGCTATTTGGAATGGTGTGATCGGTTCTTTTGGGCGGTCGATGCCGATTTCCCAACGGACCTTTTACCCGATGAAACAGGTCTGATTATTGCCGACAGCTATGGTGGCGAGGTCGTGCGCATGGGGCCCGAATCAAAGCTGGCCCCAGCGCGCCGTAAGGTTATGACCCACAAATTCGCCCGCCATGCAGCCCTGCGGCAGATGGCGGCGCGGGATCCGAAATTTAGCGCTTCTTAGACGCTGCGCGGGCTGCCATTGCAGCGGCGCGCATTTCTTCTGCGATTTCTTCTGCTTCTTCAGGGTCAAAATCCATCGGGATTTCCACACCATCTGCTTCGATGAACAAACGGACCATACCTGCGTCGGTCGGCCCGATCTGGAGATTCGCTTCGATGTCGCGTTCGGTATTGATGCCCATGGTGGCCTCCTGTCTGTCGATGGTCGTGACTATCCCAGCGAATAAGAAACTTGCAAGGGGATGTGAGAAAAAGCGGTGTTAGCCGCTTGCAATCCGTCGGCACACGGTCTAAATCCCGCGCCAGTGCCGCCTTAGCTCAGTTGGTTAGAGCGCTTGATTGTGGATCAAGAGGTCCCCCGTTCGAGCCGGGGAGGTGGTACCATCCCTTACTTCCAGTAGGTTAGCGGTCGATGGTGACAGTTTGTGTCAGCGCGTCTGTGCTACGGTCGTAAATGAGGATCGTATCCGCATCGGTCACAACCGCATACCAGTCAGTGCCTTGGGTAAATGCGACGGCCGAAACGCCCGCAGGCAGGGCAATTCGGTCGGGTAGGGGGATCGGATCGGCGTTCAAGCGGATGACAAGCGTGCCGATAAGGACTACGAACCCCGCAATCATCACAATGGCCATCGCCGTGACCAATCGTTTCAGATAGGTGACGAGCGGTTGGTCGCTATCGTTTTCAGGAGCCTGATCCATGGCCCATACCCTTGTGTCGTTTACCATCGCGGAAAATCCGCCTCCGCGTCTTGATAAGGCGCTTTCGCGCGATGTGCCAGCAGAGGCCGATCTGAGCCGTTCGCGTCTGGGGCGTTTGATCGAAACAGGGGCTGTGACGGTCAATGGCGCGGTGGTCGAAAACCCACGGTTCAAGGTCTCTGAGGGCGATGAAATCACTGTAACCGTTGAAGCGGCCACCGAGAGTGACATCGTTGGCGAAGATATTCCGCTCGTTGTGGTCTATGAGGACGATGATCTGATCGTGATCGATAAACCTGCGGGCATGGTGGTTCACCCCGCACCCGGCACGCCCAACGGCACCGTGGTTAACGCGCTGATCCACCATTGCGGCGATAGCCTGTCGGGTGTTGGCGGCGAAAAGCGCCCCGGTATCGTGCATCGCATCGATAAGGACACGAGCGGTCTTTTGGTGGCAGCAAAGAGCGACCGCGCCCACCATGGCCTCGCTGCGCAATTCGAAGATCACAGTGTCAATCGTCGCTACCTCGCGATCTGCTATGGTGCGCCTGATCAGAATGACCCGCGAATTCATGGCGTCAAAGGGACGAACTTTGAACCGGGCAATATCCTCAAGGTCCAAACTTTCCTCGGTCGCCATAAAACCGACCGTCAGCGGCAAGCGGTGAGCTTTACCCAAGGCCGCCACGCGGTGACGCGGGCGCGGATTATCGAATCCCTTGGCGTGCCGCCTGTGGCTGCTCTGTTGGAATGTTGGCTGGAAACGGGCCGCACCCACCAGATTCGCGTGCATATGGCTCACGTTGGTCATTCGCTGATCGGTGATCCCGTTTACGGTGGCCGTCGCAAACTGAACGTCAAAGCCGTCGGCGAGGCGGGTGCAGAGGCGGCCGCTGCGTTTTCGCGTCAGGCGCTCCATGCAGCGACGTTGGGATTTGAGCATCCTGTCACAGGCGAATGGATCGAATTTGAATCCGATTTACCCGAGGATATGCAGGCGCTTTTGACCGCTTTGGGCGGCTCATAATCGATTGAAACATCCTTCCCGACTGCGTGACTGCGCCGCTTTGCCCCTAGCAGAGCGACGGAGGCTTGATACATTTGCGTAAAAGGTTCGTTGCTTACCCCTTGAAGGGGGATGATAGCGCCACCATATGGATGTTAAGCCCTTAAACATCGAAGGGTTCGAGTGAATTGGGGGATTGGAATGAGTAGTTACACCAACCTGCCGGCACCATCGCCGGAACAAGGATTGAACCGTTATATGCAGGAAATTCGGCGTTTTCCGATGCTGGAGCCTGAAGAAGAATATATGCTCGCCAAACGGTGGGTGGATCACGAAGACAGCGGTGCGGCACATAAACTTGTGACCTCGCACCTGCGCCTCGCGGCGAAAATCGCGATGGGCTACCGTGGCTATGGTCTGCCGCAAGCAGAGGTGATCTCTGAAGCGAACGTCGGTCTGATGCAGGCGGTCAAACGGTTTGACCCTGAGAAAGGGTTCCGTCTGGCAACCTACGCCATGTGGTGGATCCGTGCGTCCATTCAGGAATACATCCTGCGCTCGTGGAGCCTCGTGAAACTGGGGACGACCTCTGCGCAGAAGAAGCTGTTCTTTAACCTGCGCAAGGCAAAGAACCGCATTGGTGCGCTCGAAGAGGGTGATCTGCATCCTGATAACGTCAAACGGATCGCAACCGATCTGGGCGTGTCAGAGGAAGAAGTGATCTCCATGAACCGCCGTATGTCGGGGTCTGACGCATCGCTGAACGCGACCGTCGGCACCGAGGACGGTAGTTCGACCCAATGGCAAGACTGGCTCGAAGACGAGGATGCCAATCAGGCTGTTGCTTACGAAGAGCATGACGAACTGACCGCACGTCGCGAATTGTTGGCGCAGGCAATGGAGGTCCTGAACGAGCGCGAGAAAGACATCCTCGTTCAACGGCGCCTCGCTGATGAGACTGTGACGCTTGAGGATTTGTCGGCGCAGTATGACGTGAGCCGCGAACGTATTCGCCAGATCGAAGTCCGCGCGTTTGAAAAGCTACAAAAGCGGATGCAAGAGCTGGCTATCGAAAAGGGCATGCTGATCTCGGCATAACCTAATGTTTCCTCCCTCGGCCTTGGCCGCACCTTGCCCTTGGGTTTGGTGCGGTCTAGGTTGTTTCTGTTAGCGCGAACAGGGAGGTCCGCAATGAAATCTGTAAAGTGGGGTATTTTGGGGGCCGCGAAATTCGCGCGCGAACATATGGCGCGGGCAATTCATGCGGCTGAGGGTGCAGAGTTCTACGCGCTCGCGACATCCAGCGCCGAGAAAGCCGCTGATTTTCAGGCCTTTAACCCGAACCTCGTAATTCATGACAGCTACGACGCGCTTCTCGCTGACCCAGAGGTCGAAGCCGTCTATATTCCGCTGCCGAACCACCTCCATGTCGAATGGACGCTCAAGGCACTGGCTGCTGGGAAACACGTTCTCTGTGAAAAGCCAATGGCGATGAAAGCGTCAGACTTTGATGCGATCATCGCTGCACGTGACGCTTCGGGTCTTTTGGCGGCCGAAGCTTATATGATCGTTCACCACCCGCAATTTACCCGCGCCAAAGAACTGGTTGCCAGCGGTGCGATCGGGGACCTGATGCTTGTCGATACGGTGTTCAGCTTTAACAACGCAGCCGACACCAACAACATCCGCAACAAGCCCGAAACTGGTGGTGGTGCGTTGGGTGACATCGGTGTCTACGCCTTTGGCTCTGCCCGTTTTGTAACGGGTGAGGAACCTGTCAGCATCCGTAACGCGCATATCGTCCGCGAAAACGGGGTCGACGTGTTTACTCAAGTCATGGCCGAATTCCCGTCTTTTGCCTATCAGGGCACCGTGTCGATGCGCATGGCGAACCGTCAGCACATCACGTTCCACGGGACTGCGGGGCATATCACCCTTACGGCTCCGTTTAACGCGGGCGTTTACGATATTGCCGAACTCATCCTCGAAGCACCCGCTACCGAGCGCCACGTCGAACGCTGGCCGACGGTGAACCAGTATGTGCTGCAGGTCGAAAACTTTGGTAAAACGATCCGCACAGGCGCTGCTTATCCGTGCCCGCTAGAGTTCAGCCGTGGCACGCAGGCGATGACCGATATGGTTCTGGCGGCAGAGTAACGCTTAATTTAGACGGGCGCGCAGCACGCGCAGCATGTTGCCGCCCATCACTTTTGCGATGGTGTCATCGTCCAGACCACGGTTCAAAAGCGCCGTCGTCAATGCGGGCAGTTCGGAGGTATCGAACGCCGTTTCAACCGATCCGTCAAAGTCCGACCCCAGCGATACGTGATCTTCTCCCACGGCTGCAATCGCTGCGACGATCATATCCGCGATGCCCGCGGGCATAATGTCCCCGCAGACCACATCTGCCCAATATCCCATCCCGATCACGCCGCCTGTTTCGGCAATCTGGCGCATCAAGGCATCAGGGAAATTGCGTTTGACAGGGCAATGACCATGAAGCCCGCCGTGGCTGACTACAATTGGCACGTCGGTCATGGCTAGAACATCACGGGCAACTTGTTCTGAGGAATGGGCGAGGTCGATGATCCAGCCGTCAGCCACGGCTTTCTCCACCACCTGTTTGCCAAATTCGGTGAGGCCGTGGTTTCCTGTGCCGTGCAGTGACCCGCCGAGTTCGTTGTCGAAAAAGTGCTGTAACCCGATAAGGCGATAGCCTGCCGCATAGAGCACATCCATATTCGCCAGATCGCCCTCTAGCGGATGCCCGCCTTCAATCCCCAAAAGGCCAGCGGTGACCTGTGACCCTGTCGCGCGTTCCGCAATCACAGCGTCGAGTTCGGTTTTGGTTGTCACGATGTAGAGCTGATCTGGGGCGTCTTCGGCAAAGCCGTGCAGCTTTTCGGATTGATAGAGCGCCCGTTCTAATAGGCTGTTCCAAGTGCGCGGCGGCCACAACTGCCCGATGGCCAAGAGCGTGATGTTGTCGAGCTCATCGCCCGAGTTTTCATCGTAGTTCTGACCCGCCGGGGATTTCGTGACGGCGGTGAACATTTGAACCGCAACATTGCCTTCGGTTAGGCGTGGCAGGTCGACTTGGCCATAGTTTCCGCGTTCAGTCAGGTCACGGTTCCACAACAGGCTATCGGCGTGCCAATCGGCAATAATGAGATCAGCATGCAGCGCGGCACCTGCGTCGGACACAGGGTAGGGATCGTGAGCAATGACGTTGTTGCGGGATTTTTCGACATAGGCGGGCGCGAAAGTGAAGAACCCGATCGCACCGATGACGACCAAAATCAGCACGACGGCCATGAGACGTTTGATGAACCGCAGCATAAGAAAACCCTCCCCCACGTTGTGGAGGAGGGTGCGTTAGCCAACCCGTTCGCGCAAGCGAAACCTTGGGGAACGTCTTAGCCTTCCATGGCTTCCAATTCGTCGATGAAGCCTTCGATCATCGACAGACCTTTGTTCCAGAACGCAGGGTCAGAGGCATCAAGGCCGAAGGGTTCGAGCAGTTCTTTGTGGTGCTTCGACCCACCCGCAGACAGCATATCGAAATACTTGTCCTTAAACGCATCGCCCTGTTCGGTGTAGGCCGTGTAGAGCGCGTTCACGAGGCTATCGCCAAAGGCGTAGGCGTAGACGTAGAACGGCGAATGCACGAAGTGCGGGATGTAGGCCCAGAACGTCTCATACCCTGGCATGAATTCGAACACTGGGCCGAGGCTTTCGCCCTGAACGCTCATCCACAGTGCGTTGATGTCCTCGGGCGTCAGTTCGCCTTCGCGACGGGCCGCGTGGAGTTTGCATTCGAAGTCGTAGAAAGCGATCTGACGGACGACCGTGTTGATCATGTCCTCGACCTTGCCTGCCAGCATCACCTTGCGTTCTGTATCATCCTTTGCGCCTGCCAGCAGTTTGCGGAAGGTCAGCATTTCGCCGAACACTGATGCGGTTTCCGCAAGTGTGAGGGGCGTATCGGATAGGAATTCACCTTGTTTTGCAGCAAGAACCTGATGGACCCCATGACCCAGTTCATGAGCCAAAGTCATCACGTCGCGCGGCTTGCCCAGATAGTTCAGCATGACATAGGGGTGCACGGTCGTGACGGTCGGGTGCGCAAATGCACCGGGTGCCTTGCCCGCTTTGACGCCTGCGTCGATCCAGCCTTTGGTAAAGAACGGTTCAGCAATGTCAGCCATGCGCGGGTCAAAGGCGCCGTAGGCATCCATGACGATCTTCTCGGCCTCGTCCCATTTGACGGTTCGGTCTGCTTCCATCGGGAGGGGGGCGTTGCGATCCCAAACCTGTAGTTTGTCGAGGCCAAGCCATTTAGCTTTGAGCGCGTAGTAGCGGTGCGACAAGCGCGGGTAGGCCTCTACAACGGCGGTGCGCAGTGCCTCGACCACTTCGGGTTCGACGTGGTTAGACAGGTGACGCGCCATCTGCGGGCTTTCGAACCCACGCCAGCGGTCGTCGATCTCTTTTTCTTTGGCGAGCGTGTTGTGAACGCGGGCGAAGGTTTTGATGTTCTCACCAAAGACACGCGCCAATTCCCGCGCGCCTTTTTCGCGCTCGTCACGGTTTTGGTCGGACAGAAGGTCGAGCGTGGCTTCGATGTTTTTCTCTTCACCATCGATGGTGAATTTCAGCCCCGCGATCGTCTCGTCGAACAGTTTGTTCCAAGCGGTCGATCCAACGACCGAAGCATCATGAAGGTATTTCTCCAACTCATCCGAAAGCTGGTAAGGCTTCATCGCGCGCATACGGTCGAGGACGGGTTTATATCGCGCGAGGTCAGCGCTCGAGGCCATGAGCGCGTCGTAATGAGCGTCTTCAATGCGGTTGAACTCAAGGCTCCAGAACACGAGCGGCGTGGTGAAGGTCGTGATCTTGTCCTGACAGTCGGACATGAATTTCGCGCGACCCGCGTCGGTCGTCAGTTGATAATAGCGCAGCCCTGCATAGGACATGATGCGGCCCGCGATCTCGCTGATCTTTTCGTTGCGCTGGATGGCGGTCAGCAGTTCGTCTGCGGATAGGGTCTCAAGCTTTCCTTCGTAGTCGGCAGCGAACGCGGCGCATTCCCCTTCGAGCCACGCCATATCCCGTTTCAATTCCGCGCTATCGTCAGCGGTATAAAGGTCGGTCAGGTCCCATTCAGGCAATTGGCCAAGGTCTTTGCCGCCCGAAGGGTTGGCGTCGAAAACACGGGTCTTTGCGAACATGACGGATCCTTTTCTTCATCTGTTGATCAACAGATAGTCGTGGTGATCGACAGATGAAAGGCTCAGGCGGGTTCAGGGATGCTGGAATTGGTCAGATGTGCGTGAAAATGCGCGGCGAGCGCGGCAAACGCCGCCTCGCGGATCGCTGGTCGCTCCATCAGGATTTCGTGCTGGGCGTTTTCATAGACGTGCAGCGTGCCATTGGCCCAATGTTTCATGACCGATTTCACTGATGCTGGATCAACGATCGCTTCGTCCGTGCCGAGCAGCGTGATCGTCGGGATCGGCGGCGGGGTCATGTCGCACAGGGCTCTCATTTCCACCAACGCTTCGTGGAGCCATTGAATCGTCGGTCCGCCCAAGGCCAAATCAGGCATCTTCTGCACCTGCTTACGCATATAGTCGAACATTGGTTCGTCAGTGGTGAGTGTGTTGCCAGCAAACGGCGTACGGGCGACGTAGGTTTCTTCGACCTGCCCTGGTGCTAGAGCACGCGATAACCCGATCGGCCCAGCGAGCGAGGTGAGCCCCCAAGCGAAGGGTTTGACCAGCGGGGCGAATTTGATCCCCCACATTGGCGCCGAAAAAACGGTCGCTTTCACAGGTAGCCTGTTGTGCAATGCACGAAGCCCAATGCAACCGCCCATCGAGTGGGCCAATAGAAAGAACGGTTCAGGGCAGGATTGCGCGCGGGCATATTCAATGAGCGCATCCACATCGTGCTGATAATCCGTGAATTTCTCCACATGGCCCAAAAGGCGATTGGGTAGCAGGCGGTCAGATAACCCCTGACCGCGCCAGTCGATGGCAATGACGTCGAACCCCTGATCAAGCAAAAGCCCAGCGTCTTTGCCGTATTTCTCAATGTATTCAGTGCGCCCCGGAAATAGCAGAACGGTGCCCTTGGACCCTTCGCGCTGCCAATGGCCCACGCGAATCGTGACATCGTCTTTGGTGGTTAACCACGCGGCGGACCCACCATCGGGACCTTCGGCTAAATCGTTAAAAAGGGGCGCAACCTGAGACATGTTAAGCGAGAACGCCTGCGAGCTTCATCGCGGTGCCCATATCGCCGTCCACCGTCAGCTTGCCAGTCATGAAGGCGGTGGTCGCGTTCTCTTCGCCGTCCAAGATCGCTTTGAAGGTTTCGGCGGTTGCCGTCAGGGTCACGTCTGTATCGTCGTCGCCTGCGTGAACGCCAGAGCCGTCAATAACCAGTGCGCCTTCGCCTTCGATGACGAATTTCGCCGAACCGTCAAAGCCTTCAGATCCCAGTTTTTCGGTCAGGGCTGCTACGGCCTCGGTCACGATATCGCTCATTTTAATACCTTTCGTCGATGTGTTCACGCCGCCACTGGCGGATGGCGGTGTTTCCGCTACAGTAATGTTATGAGCGTATTGAAACAGTCTAGCAAACTTACCGTTGCGGCACTGCTGTTTGCAGTCGGGATTTCCGGACCCGCTTGGTCGGATTCGGCGGTCGTTGATGATTTGTTTGAACAGCTTCAGGACGCTGATCCCTCGGATTGGTCCCGCATTGAGGGGCAAATCTATGAGGAGTGGAGCAAGAGCGGCTCTGCCACGATCGATTTGCTGGTGCGGCGGGGTGGTGAAGCGATCGAGGCGGGCGATTTCGCTGCCGCGATCGAGCATTTTACTGCAGCCATTGATCACGATCCTACCTTTGCCGAGGCCTATAATGGCCGCGCGACTGCTTATTACTTGATGAATCAGATCGGTCCCTCGCTCGATGATATTCGCGAGACACTCGTTCTCAATCCACGTCATTTTGGGGCGATGAGCGGGTTTGCTGTAATCCTAGAAGAACTCGAACGTCCCAAAGAGGCGCTTGAAGTGTACGAACAGATTCTTGATCTGGTCCCCGCCGCTACAAATGTGCAAGAAGCCATTGAGCGATTGAAACTCGACCTCGAAGGCCAGACCCTCTGACCTTCCGCACCGCCGGGGATGCACATGACGACGCCTTCGCGCATCACGGCCGTTTTAGGCCCAACCAACACAGGTAAAACGCATTACGCGATTGAACGGATGTTGGCTTATCCAACGGGTATTATCGGTCTGCCTCTGCGGCTTTTGGCGCGCGAGGTCTATGATCGGATCGTCGAAAAACGCGGCGCGATGGTGGTCGCTTTGATCACGGGCGAAGAGCGTATCGTGCCGCCCCGTGCCAAATATTGGGTCTGTACCGTCGAAGCGATGCCCCCGGGTATGGGCTGCGATTTTCTGGCGGTCGATGAGATACAGCTCTGCTCTGATCCTGAGCGCGGCCACGTCTTTACCGACCGTTTGATGAACGCCCGTGGGTTGAAAGAGACTGTTTTCCTTGGCTCAGAGACCATGCGCAATGCGATTGCCGCAATGGTGCCCGAGGCCCAGTTCATGAAAAAGGACCGTTTTTCGACTCTGACCTATGCAGGTTCGAAAAAGATAAGTCGGATGCCTGCTCGGACTGCCATTGTCGGTTTTTCAGTCGAAAATGTGTATGCGATTGCAGAGCTTCTACGGCGGACCAAAGGCGGGGCTGCTGTTGTCATGGGCGCATTGTCGCCGCGGACCAGAAACGCTCAGGTTGAAATGTATCAGAACGGGGATGTGGACTACCTCGTTGCAACTGATGCGATTGGCATGGGGCTTAACCTCGACATCAATCATGTCGCGTTCTCGGCTCTGACCAAATTCGACGGTCAGCGGATGCGGTATCTTGAGCCTGACGAGCTGGCTCAGATCGCGGGGCGCGCTGGTCGACACATGACAGACGGCACCTTTGGTGTGACGGGCGAAGCGCATGACCTCGACGATGAGGTCGTGAAGGCGATTGAGAACCACCAGTTCCGCCCGATCAAAAAACTACAATGGCGAAATGGACGGCTACAGTTCGGGTCTGTGACGCGGCTCATTCAGACGCTCGAACAGCGTACCGATGATCCTTGGCTTACGCGGGTGCGGGAATCAGATGACCTCGCTGCGCTGCGAAACTTGTCGCAGGACGCCGAAGTTGTCGCCCGAGCGTCAGATGGGCCGTCGGTTCAATTGCTCTGGGATGTTTGTCGTATTCCCGATTTCCGCGGAATTTCGCGCAATGAACATGCGAACCTGTTGCGAGAGATTTTCAACTTCCTCCACCAACATGGACAGGTGCCCGATGACTGGTTTGCGCGGCAGGTAAAGCGCATTGATCGGACGGATGGGGACATTGACACGCTGTCAAAACGATTGGCCTATGTCCGGACTTGGACTTATGTGGCGCAACGCCGCGAGTGGCTGAGGGACGAAACCCATTGGCGCGAGGCGACTCGCGCTGTAGAAGACCGACTATCTGACGCGTTGCATGACGCGTTAACGCAAAGATTTGTGGACCGGCGGACCAGCGTATTGCTTCGCCGGCTCAAGCAGAAGGAGGGCCTTGTGGCCGAAGTAAACGATCAGGGTGAAGTAACTGTTGGCGGTGAATACGTCGGCAAGTTGGAAGGCTTCCGTTTCCGTATGGACAAAACTGGCAGCCCGGACGAGGCCAAGACCCTGCGTCAGGCGTCGGTTCAGGCATTGGCTCCGCAGTTCCATCTGCGCGCAGACCGTTTCTACAACGCGCCGGACACCGAAATTGACTACACCGAACAGGGTGGTCTGATGTGGGGTGAACACGCGGTTGGTAAATTGGTCGCAAGCCAAGACGCGATGAAGCCGCAGGTCGTTGCTTTTGTTGACGAAGAAGCTGGCGATGACGTGGCCCAAAAGGTCCAGCGCCGTCTGCAACACTTCATCGACCGCAAGATCGCTGCTCTGTTTGAGCCGATGCTGAACATGCAGCGCGATGAGGCCCTGTCTGGCATGGCCAAAGGCTTTGCGTTCCGTCTGGCCGAAGGTTTCGGTATTTTGCCGCGTGGCGAAGTTGCCGATGACGTTAAGCAACTCGACCAAGATGCCCGTGGCGCGCTGCGCAAACACGGCGTTCGCTTTGGTCAGTTCACCATTTTCATGCCGCTTCTGCTGAAACCTGCGCCGACCCGTCTGCGTCTGGTTCTCTGGTCGCTGGCAAACAAACTCGACGAATTCCCAGAAGCACCGCCTCCTGGTCTGGTGACTGTGCCTGCGTCCAAAGACGCGGTTGCGGGTTACTACGCAATGGCGGGCTACCGTGCGGCTGGCGAACGCGCTGTGCGTATCGACATGCTGGAACGTCTCGCCGACATGCTGCGCGATAAAGATAGCCGTGGTGGGTTCGAAGCGAACCCCGACATGCTGTCGATCACTGGCATGACGCTCGAACAGTTCGCGGACCTGATGCAAGGTCTGGGCTACAAGGCTGAACGTGGTGAGCGTGCAAAGGTTAAAGCGGCAGACGCTGCAAAGCCTGAGACTGAGGCGACCGAAGAACCCGTTGCTGAGGTTGCTGAAACCCCAGCGGATGCAGCGCCTGAGGAAATGGAAGTCTTCTTCACATTCACTTGGGGTGGTCGTCCAGCTGGCGCACGTCGTCAGGGTGGAAAACCGCAAGGCCAGCAGAGCAAACCGCGCCGCGAAGGTGGCAAAGGTGGTCCGAAAGGCAAGGGCGGCAAAGGTGGCAACAAGCCTCAGTCGTTCGAAGCGAAACCTCGCAAAGAAAAACAGATCGACCCGAACAACCCGTTCGCGGCTGCTCTGTCGGGCTTTAAGGCCAAGTAAGGCGTGGACGATCCGCGGCCCACTATCCGCATCGACAAATGGCTCTGGCATGCGCGTTTTTTCAAGACGCGCACGCTAGCCGCCGATGTGGTCAAACAGGGCAAGGTGCGGATCGACAGCCAACCTATCTCCAAACCAGCGCGCATGGTCGGTCCAGATAACGTTCTGACCTTTGCCCAAGGGCACGATATCCGTGTCGTCCGAATCCTCGCCATCGGCGAACGACGCGGTCCTGCCCCCGAAGCGCAGGCGCTTTACGAAGATTTGGCGCCGATCACCAAAGACACATCGGAAAAAGCTCCCAAAAATCCCGCATTTGATGGGAAGGGACGTCCCGGAAAACGCGAGAGACGGAACATGGCGTCGCAACTGGGCTCTGACGACCCATTCGCGCTTGAATGATTGAGCAGGGCAGTCTAGCAAGGCGCCCGAACATCATAGGACCGATCCATGACCTACGTCGTTACGGAAAACTGCATTGCATGCAAATACACAGACTGCGTTGAAGTCTGCCCAGTAGACTGTTTCTACGAAGGCGAGAATTTCCTCGTCATCCACCCCGATGAATGCATCGATTGCGGCGTGTGCGAGCCAGAGTGCCCAGCAGACGCAATCCGTCCGGACACTGAGCCGGATATGGAAAAATGGGTTGAATTCAACCGCAAGTACTCGGAACTTTGGCCCGTTATTACGGCCAAGAAAGATCCGATGCCGACCGCAGAAGAGATGGACGGCAAGCCTGGTAAGATGGAGCTCTTCTCTGAAGCTCCTGGCGAAGGCAACTGATCTGATTCGACCAAATTGATTCGAGGCGATTCTATCTACGTGATAGAATCGCCTTGTTTTATATGGGGCTATTGGGTTTGCCCCTGCTGCGGTGCGGCGCTTCCAAGAAGTCGGATTTTGTGATATAAGTTTTACAAATGCTGCCGGAAAACTGACCCATCCCAATATAACACGTTCCCCGACGGAGGCTTTTGCCCCGCCGGATTTTGTGACTGTTTGGGGTCGGTCCATAGGAAGGACGAAAATGACTAAATCCAAGAAGAACGACTTCAGCCCGAACGAATTTGTGGTCTATCCCGCTCATGGCGTTGGCCAGATCGTGAACATCGAAAAGCAGGAAGTCGCTGGGTTCGAACTCGAAATGTTCGTGATTTCCTTCGAAAAAGACAAAATGACCCTTCGCGTGCCGACAAACAAGGCAACCGAAGTGGGTATGCGTAGCCTGTCGTCGCCTGACGTTGTTGCTCATGCGATGAAAACCCTGAAGGGCAAGGCGAAGGTGAAGAAAGCGATGTGGTCGCGTCGCGCTCAGGAATACGAGCAGAAGATCAACTCTGGCGATCTCATCGCGATTGCTGAGGTTGTTCGTGACCTGCACCGTGCAGACGATCAGCGCGAGCAGTCCTACTCTGAGCGTCAGCTGTATGAAGCTGCGCTTGAGCGCCTGACCCGCGAAATCGCGGCTGTCGGCGGCCATAACGAGCAAGACGCTGCGAAAGAAATCGACAGCGTTTTGGTTGGCCGCGCCGCCTGATCTGTTGATAGTTTGATTATGGAAAAGCCGCGCAATTTGCGCGGCTTTTTCGTTTTTAGGTCATGGGGGCGCTGCCCCCAAACCCCCAGGATATTTCAGGCACAAAGGCAGGCTAAAAGAGGCTGCCTTGTTCTGGAGGTTTTGGTTTCTTGGTCTTGGGGGCGGCTCTTGGGGTGTCGTCCAGCGTGATACGCCCATCGGCAAACTGGATTTCGAGGGCGCTGGCGGACTTGGCCTCTTTGGTGGTTGTGATGACTTTGTCGCCGTCGCGGATCACGGCGTAGCCCCGTTGCAACGTAGATTCGTAGCCGAGGGTCAGGCGAAGGCGGTCTAATGCGGTCAGCTTTGCCTTGCGGTCTGCGAGGTCGCGGTTCGCGTGGTCGGTCAGTCGGCGGGCGAGCGGGATGAGGCGTTCCGATAAAAGCGCGGTTTTCTCTTTGAGCGCCGAAGGGCGGATACGGCTGGTCAGTGCAGCGAAATCACGTCGATGCTGGCGCGTTCCGCGTGACAGGGCAGGTGCCAAGCGGTTCGAACGATCATCGAGACGGCGGTTTTGTTCTGCGATCCGATTTGTCAGGACCGACGGGCGGAGATGACCTGAAGCCTCGGTCAATTTGAGGCGTTTTTGGCGGGTGAAGTCGCGCAATGCGTTGTCGAGTTTATCGGACAGGATGTCCAACCGCTGGCTCGGCCCTTCGAGAAGTTCGGTCGCTTTGGGCATGGCGCGGGACAGGTCGGCCAAGCGTTGTTGGCGCAAGGTGACGGCCTGCGTTCCTGAACGGGTGAGGCGCATGCCCTGATTTTCGACCCAATTCAAAAGTTCGAGGCGCACTGGTACAGCCAATTCAGCCGCGGCCGTGGGCGTTGGCGCGCGCATGTCCGAGGCGTAGTCGATCAGTGTCGTGTCGGTTTCGTGGCCAACAGCAGAGATCAACGGGATCTGGCTCGCGGCAGCGGCGCGAACGACGATTTCTTCGTTAAAACCCCAGAGGTCTTCGATACTGCCACCGCCACGGGCGACGATGATGACGTCTGGCCGTGGCAGTGCGCCACCCGGGGTCATCTGGTTGAAACCTTCGATGGCGTGGGCGACCTGAGGGGCGCAGTCTTTGCCTTGGACGGCGACGGGCCAGACGAGCACTTTGCGCGGAAAACGATCCCGAAGGCGGTGCAAGATATCGCGGATGACGGCGCCAGTTGGTGATGTCACAACGCCGATGACTTCGGGCAAGTAGGGAAGGGGGCGTTTGCGTTCGGTCGCGAACAGCCCTTCGGCAGCGAGAGCGGCTTTGCGTTTTTCCAACATCGCCATAAGCGCACCTGCGCCTGCTGGACGAATGTCTTCGACGTTGAGTTGGTATTTCGATTGCGGCCCAAAGGTCGTTAGGCGGCCAGTGGCGACAACCTCCATCCCTTCTTCGGGCATGTGGGACAGTTTGGAAACTTGGCCTTTCCAGCTGACCGAGGCGATAACGCTGCGATCGTCCTTGAGGTCGAAATACATGTGACCCGTGCGGGCAATGACCACGCGGCCAACCTCGCCTTTGACGCGGACGTTGCCAAATTCACCTTCGAGCGTGCGTTTGATCGCTCCAGAAATCTCCGAGACGGAAAATTCATGTGCGTTGTCGTTCGGCTCTTCGAAAAGGTCCATCTGCTCGCCCTTGTTATATTCGTCCTGCAACCTTAGAACGCCCGCAAGCAAAGGCCAAGCGGAGGGCGCAATGAACATCCTGATTTTGGGTAGTGGTGGACGTGAACATAGTCTTGCTTGGGCTGTGAAGCAGAACCCGAAATGTGATCGACTGATCGTTGCGCCAGGGAACGCTGGTATCGCGCAAATCGCCGAATGTGCGGCAATCGACATTCTGGATGGCGATGTTGTTGCGACTTTCGCCGAAGAGAACGCGATCGATTTCGTGATCATCGGGCCAGAGGCCCCTCTGGCTGCTGGCGTCGCTGACCGTCTGCGCGAGGCTGGCCTCAAGGTGTTTGGCCCGTCCAAGGCCGCAGCACAGTTGGAAGCGTCCAAAGCCTTTACCAAAGCCATCTGTGACGCAGCGAATGCACCGACGGCGGCTTATGCGCGCTTTACCTCGGCGGCCCCAGCGAAGGATTACATCCGCGAGCAAGGCGCACCGATCGTGGTTAAGGCCGATGGTCTGGCTGCGGGCAAGGGCGTGATCGTTGCGATGAACGAACAAGACGCGCTGGATGCTATCGACGATATGTTCGGTGGCGAATTCGGTGAAGCTGGCGCTGAGGTCGTGATCGAAGAATTTATGGATGGCGAAGAAGCGTCCTACTTCCTCCTCGTGGACGGTGAAAACGTGCTGCCGATTGGCACCGCGCAAGACCACAAACGCGTTGGCGACGGTGACACTGGTCCGAACACGGGCGGGATGGGGGCCTATTCGCCTGCACCGGTTCTGTCGGATGAGGTTGCTGCAAAAGCTCTGAACGAGATCGTTATTCCGACCATGAAAGCGATGAAGGATCAGGGCATGCCCTATCAAGGCGTCCTTTATGCGGGTCTGATGATCAAAGACGGTCAGCCTCGTCTGGTTGAATATAACTGCCGTTTCGGCGATCCCGAATGTCAGGTCTTGATGATGCGTTTGGGTGGTCAGGCTCTCGATCTGATGCTTGCCTGCTCTGAGGGCCGTTTGAACGAAGTTCAGGCGCAATGGGCAGATGATCACGCGCTCACTGTTGTGATGGCATCGAACGGTTATCCGGGCGCATATCAAAAAGGCACCGTGATCAAAGGTCTAAACGACCTGCCTGAAACCAGCAGCGAATATTGCTTCCACGCTGGCACCGCTGAAAAAGACGGCGCGATTGTTGCGACGGGTGGGCGTGTTCTGAACGTGACCGCCCGTGGTGCGACCTTGGCCGAGGCCCGTGCGCGTGCCTACGCAATGGTCGAGCAGATCGATTGGACCGAAGGGTTCTATCGCAACGACATCGGTTGGCGCGCTTTGTAATCGGCTGAGATAAGCTAGGCGAAGTTGAGGTCAGCTTCGCTTGGCACCTGAAGACCCTGTTTCGGCGCTGCGTCTGGATCGCTGAGCGCCGAAACCACCGCATTGGCTAAAAATTTACCTGCTTCGCTGACATCCTCGCGGATGGTCAAGATGTTGGGGTGGCAGAACCGTAGGATCGACGTTGCCTCTTTGCTAAAAATGTCAAAGTCTACGCCGATGTTCCGACCTGCATCAGCCGCACCGACAGCCGCCGCCATTGCGGCAACACCTGATCCGCAGATCAATCCGTCACACTCAGGGTTAAGCCGAAGATGCAGCGCAATCGCTTTGCGGATGTCTTCGATTTTTTCGTCACTGTTGACGCCATCCAAAACTGTCAATGTGCTGCCGATGTCTGTCGCAGCGTCCAAGGTCCCTTGGATCATGTGGGTCGCATAAACTTGGTTCCGCATGGGGGCGAGTAGGACGATAGACTTTCGGCCTTTCTCAGCCAAATGCCGAACCGCGAAATCGCCAAATGCCGTGTTGTCGTAGTCAAAGTAGGCATGCCGTTCTGACATGTTCGTTCGACCATGCGTCGCGAACGGGAATTTCTTGTCCAACAGGTAAGCGACACGCGGATCATCCGCTTGGGTCCGGTTCAGGATCACCGCATCGGCAAGCCGATTTTCGACGATCTGTCGGATGGGCTTCATCGGGTCATCGTCAGGCAAATAGGGTGTGACGTTCAGGTGATATGGGGTTTCCCGAAGAGTCTGCGCAATAGACGTGATGAGTTGCGCGGTATGCGGCATCAATTCGGAATCAGGTGCAAGGATTAGGCTGATCACCAGCGTCTTGCCCGTCCGCAGTCGAACGCCGGCACGATTTGGCACATAGCCAATCTCTGCTGCGATTTCGCGGATTTTTTCTTTGGTCTTTTCGCTGATGTCCGGCGCATCGCTCAACGCGCGCGAGACAGTAGGAATAGCCAACCCACTGAGTTTTGAGATCGTTTTGAGTGTCGGTTTCCCAATAACCCGCGCAGCTTTTTGGTCAGGTTTCTGCGGCGTCTCAGTCATCGGTTGCTGGTTCCTTTTATTCCTATTGTTGGACCCTACTCAAACGTTATAGAAAAATCTATAACGTTTTAGATTTCAGATTCCCTCTCACGGAGAACTCAAAATGGCGACCCAATCGATTGAAGCTATCGTGGATGAAATGACGCTCGAAGAGCAAGTCGCCATTCTAGCGGGGGCGGATTTTTGGTCGACACCAGAGAACGACCGCCTCGGGATTGCGAAGATGCGCGTCACCGATGGTCCGAACGGCGCGCGTGGGGGCGGATCGCTGTTCGGTGGTGTCACGGCCGCAGCATTTCCTGTCGGCATCGCGATTGGGGCCTCGTGGGACCCTGAACTGGCCGAACAAATTGGCAGCGCCATTGCCGATGAGGTGAAGTCGAAATGTGCACATGTCGCCTTGGCGCCGACGATCAACCTACATCGTGGTGTGACGAACGGGCGGAATTTCGAATGTTATTCTGAGGACCCAGAGCTGACCTCGGCTCTTGCGGTCGGGTACATTCGAGGTCTGCAGTCCAAGGGTGTCGCCGCATCGCCCAAACACTTCGTTGGCAACGAAAGCGAGATCGAGCGCACGACTATTAGTTCCGATATCGACGAACGCACCATGCGCGAACTCTATCTACGCCCGTTCGAGGATGCTGTGAAAAAGGCGGGCACATGGGCGATCATGTCGTCCTACAACCGTTTGAACGGCACCTACACGGCTGAAAACGAATGGCTGCTCACCGACGTGCTGCGCAAAGAGTGGGGCTACGATGGCATCGTCATGTCTGACTGGTTCGGGTCGCGCAGCACCGCGCCGACCGTGAATGCGGGTCTTGATCTGGAAATGCCTGGCCCAACCCGTGATCGTGGCGACAAACTTGTGGCTGCGGTTCACGCGGGCGAGGTGAGCCGTGAAACGGTTCGCACTGCGGCCTTGAACATGCTGCGCCTGATGGAGCGGGTGGGGAGCCTTAGCGACACGACTCCGTTCAAAGAACGTGCGGATGATCGACCTGAACACCGTGCTTTGATCCGCAAGGCGGGGGCGGACGGGATGGTCATGCTCAAAAACGATGGCGTTTTGCCACTGTCGCCAGAGGCCAAGGTCGCTTTGATCGGCCCTAACGCCAAAGAGGTAAAGATCATGGGCGGTGGCTCTGCCCAGCTGAACCCGCACTACATGGTGTCGCCCTATGATGCGCTTCTGGCCCGCATTGGGGCTGAGAACCTTAGCTTTGCCAAAGGCTGCACCAACCACCGTTGGGAACCGATCCTTACTGGCGATTTCGAACTTTCGTTCTATCGCGGTCACGACCTGACATCGGAACCCGCTCACACCCAACCGATGGACAGCGTAAATGCGTTCTGGGTCCCGCCCTTTGCGGGCGGTCAGGTCGATCCGACGAACTTTGCGGCTAAGATCACGGGCACCTATACGCCGACCACATCGGGTATCCACCATATCGGTGCACATGCTGCGGGATATGCGCGTGTTTATGTTGATGACGAGTTGATCGTGGATTGTTGGGAAGACGCATGGACCAAAGGGCGCACCTTCTTTGAGGAAGGCAACGACGAGGTCGTCGGGGCAGTCGAACTAACAGCAGGTAAGGCGCATGACATTCGGATCGAGTTCCGTTCGAAAACGCCAGACAACCTGAACCATTCCGCTCTGCGTGTTGGTATTTCGGTGCCGATGACCGAAGTCGATATTGCGCAGGCGGCTGAGGTTGCAGCGCAGGCTGATGTTGCTGTCGTTGTGATAGGGCGTTCGGGCGAATGGGATACCGAAGGTTGGGACATGGAGGATATCCACCTTCCCGGTCGTCAGAACGAATTGGTTGCTGCGGTGACAGCGGCCAATCCGAATACGGTGGTGGTTTTGCAAACGGGTGGGCCTGTTGAGATGCCTTGGCTGTCGGATGTCGCTGCGGTTCTGCAAGCGTGGTATGGCGGGCAGGAGGCAGGGAACTCTATCATTGATGTGCTCTATGGTGACGCGGAACCTGCTGGCCGTTTGCCGCAGACCTTCCCGATCAGACTGTCGGACAATCCAGCCCATTCGCAGGATCCCGAAATTTACCCCGGACTAGACGGCCATGTGCGTTATGCCGAAGGGGTGATGACGGGATACCGCCATTACGACAAACACGGTATCGCGCCGATGTTCCCGTTCGGCTTTGGCCTGTCCTACACGGACTTTGACCTTGGGCAGATGGAGTTGTCAGAGAACGGTGACGACGTCATTTGCACGGTCTCTGTCACCAACACAGGGGCGCGGCGCGGTTCAACGGTGGTGCAGGTCTATGTTGGCGATCTAGAGGCCTCGGTCGAACGGCCAGCGCGCGAGTTGAAGGCCTTTGCGAAGGTGACTTTGGACGCTGGTGAAACCACGACTGTGAGGATGACACTCCCGCCGCGAGCCTTCGCATTCTTTGACGTGACAGTCGGGCAATGGCGGATTGAGGCGGGCAGCTTTACCGTTGAGGCGGGGTTCTCTGCTTCAGATATCCGCAGTGTCGTGACCGTTCAGCGCGGTGATGCTCTGATCCCTGTCTGATCACATACCAAAGTTATCGCAAATCAGATCACGGGCCACGGGTGAGAGTTCATAAACAACCGTGCCCGTGGCTGTGTCGATATCATTCATAAAGACCGCCATGAGCCGCCCGTCCATGTCGTAGTAAGTCCAGCATTGGGGCGTGGGGTCGAAGTCGTAGACGAAACAAACCTCGCCGTTCTCTTCGTACCACTTCCCAGGCTCACATGTGTTGTCACCCCAGCTCCATAAAACGCGGCGGTCGGGCAGGTAGCGTTCCAACCCGTAAGGCGTTTCGCCATCATAGCCGAAGTCGAGTGTCTTGCCTTCGACGCGGGCTTCGAATTCATCGGCGGTGAGGGCCGTTTGTGCTGAAACAGGCAGGGCGCAGAGGGCGAGAATAAATGTGATGATCCGCATGAGGGGGAGTGTTCCCTGTTTTCCGTCCGCGCTCAATTCAGGTTTTGGTGACCGACTGCCATTTCGCCGCCCGTGGGTCCATGACCTTGCGCCAAAACCTTGGATACAGCGCGACGCAGGCCATGACGGGGAGCGAACGCGGCAGCATAGGATTTTCGCCCAGCTCCAACGCAGGGTAGGGGCGGGCAGGGTGCGCGTGGTGGTCCGAATGGCGCGGGGCATTCAGCATCAAAGCGGATGAAAACCAATGCGGGCTGTTCCAGCTGTGACGCCCCGCGACAGGTTCGGCTTTGCCATCCTCGGCTACAAAGCGTTGCAGGCCGTAATGCTGAACATAGTCCGACATCAGCAACTGCACTTGGGCAAAACCTGCGATGGTGAGATACCAGAAGAGGCCGATCGCGCCGCCGATCATGTAGGCCGCGCAGATCATCAAAAGCGCCCCGCCCAGGTAGATGACGTAGGGATGCCGCCACGTTGCCCGTTCCGCGCGGGTCAACCGCTCTGATTCCGCTTTGAGGCCTGCACGGAACGACCCGATCCATGCGCGTGGGGCAAATCGGTAGAAACTTTCACCTTTGCGGGCAGAATTGGGATCAGATTTGGTTGCGACAAAGCGGTGGTGGATCAGAACATGCGCGGATGTGTGATGCCCAAAGAGAACTGAGATATAGGCCCACATGCCCAAGTCGTGCAGAAAACGGCTGCCACGATGGATCAGTTCATGGGCATTCGAATTTCCGACCTGCCCGAGGTAGACCCCCGTTGCTACGAATACTCCGAGCTTTTCCCAACCGCTCAAGCCGTGCGTCATCCCGTAAGTAACTGCTGCCAATACACAAAACTGACCAAGGGCGATTACGACTGATAAACGATCTGCCACAGGAAACTCTGCTTCGGGCACGGTGGGCGTGATCCGTTTCACCAATTCGTCCAGCGATGCGGTCATTAGTGTCATGTAAAGCGGCGCCAGCAGCGCCCACCAGCCGCCCGTCAGTGCAGCAAGCACGATAAGGGGCAGCGGTGTCAGTGTCGCAATCGTAAAAAGGGTCATCGGACGCATGGGACTCTCCTGTTGGTGCAGTGATATGCCCCCTAATCGCGACTGACCAGTGGCGCAGGTCTTTCCATCGCCCTCCGTTGCCATTAGGTGATGGTAAAACCGGTTCAGGGCTTACTTATGTCGTTCTTCAAGAAACTTCGTGACCGTTTGACCAAATCTTCGTCGAAAATCGATGAGGGGCTGGAGGCTATTGTCGAAGAGGCAGAGGATGATCTGCCTGCTGAAGAAGAGCACGAGCCCATCGTTGATGAGGTGGTCGAAGAGCCGTCCGTTGAAGTCGAAGACGACGAAGACGAAGAACCCGAGGTAGACGCTGAGCCTGAGGTTGCCCCTGCGCCTGTCACTCCGGTTCAGTTGACGGTCACGCCGATGCCGATGATCGAAGACGCGCCCGCCGATGAAACCGCGAAGCCGGGCATCTTGGGTCGTATGCTGGGGCGCAAGCCCGATGCACCGCGTCGGACGCTTGACGATGACATGCTCGAACAGCTCGAAGAGTTGTTGATCGCCGCTGATATGGGTGTCGATACCGCGCTCCGCGTCACGTCGAGCATGGCCGAAGGGCGCATGGGCAAAAAGCTGTCGGTCGAAGAGATCAAACAGCTTCTCGCCGACGAAGTGACCCGCATCATGGAACCCGTGGCCCGTCCCCTGCCGATCTATGCAAAGAAACCGCAGGTCGTTTTGGTGGTCGGCGTGAATGGCTCGGGCAAAACCACGACCATCGGTAAATTGGCGAGCCAGTTTAAGGCCGCTGGTAAATCCGTTGTGATCGCCGCTGGCGATACGTTCCGCGCGGCGGCTGTTGAACAATTGCAGGTTTGGGGGCAGCGCGCTGGTGTGCCGGTTTTGACTGCGCCAGAAGGGTCCGACCCCGCGAGCCTTGCCTTTGACGCGATGACAAAGGCGCATGAGGACGGCGCTGATTTGTTGATGATCGATACCGCGGGCCGTTTGCAAAACCGTCAGGATTTGATGGAAGAACTGTCGAAAATCGTCCGTGTGATCCGCAAGAAAGACCCCGATGCGCCGCATAACACGCTGTTGGTGTTGGATGCGACGACGGGACAAAACGCGATCATGCAGGTCGATGCCTTCCAGAAATTGGCGGATGTATCGGGCCTCGTGATGACGAAACTCGACGGGACGGCCAAAGGCGGCGTTCTGGTCGCCCTTGCTGATAAATTCGGTCTGCCGATCCACGCGATTGGTGTGGGTGAACAGATTGACGATCTGGCTCCCTTCGATCCCGAAGACTTTGCCAAAGCACTGGTTGGTCTGAACTAAATGCCGAAACTGGTCCGTCTGTCCAATGGGTGAGTGGCTCGTTTCTCTCGAAGGCACGGACCAAGGTCGGCAACTGGCTACGCTGTTGGTTTTGACGGCGGCCTTGGCACATGCGGCTTTTGGCGCATTGCAAAAGGGCAAACACGATCCTTGGGTGGCGCGTGGGTCGATCGACCTGTGGTTTACGCTCGTCTCGGCCCCCGTGGCGCTGTTTGTTGTCCCTTGGCCCGAAGGCGCGATGTGGGGCGTCCTCGTTGGCGCGATGGTGATCCATTTCATCTACAAGGTGACGATGGCGCTGGCCTATGAATACGCGGCCTACACAGTGGTCTATCCCGTTGTCCGAGGCTCTGGCCCGCTGGTCACAGTGATCTTTGCCTCGGTCGTCTTTCACGAACATTTCACGCTGGTTCAGTGGCTCGGAGTGGCTTGCCTGTCGGGGGGTATCCTCCTTTTGGCGCTGCGGAATCTGAGCGAAGAGGTGATCGACCCGTGGCGGGTCAAAGTCGCGCTCGTTTGGGCGGTGCTCTGTGGTTTGATGGTCGCAGTCTACACGACCTATGATGCATGGGGCATTCGTCAGGCGACCGATCCCTTCACATTCCTTGCGTGGTTCTTTTTCCTTTCGGGCTTCGATATGCCCATCATCGCGATCCTGAAGTTGCGCAAATCGGGTGAACGTCCTCAAATCGGCCCTTTGATGTGGCGCGGATTTGCAGGGGCCGTGATCGGTTGGATCAGCTTTGGCGGTGTGATGATCGCGACGCGTTTGGACAAGGTCGGCGAAGCCGCGGTGCTACGCGAAACATCAACCGTCT
>JAYPVO010000009.1:0-24256 GCA_038134645.1 Paracoccaceae bacterium | reverse complement strand
TCATCACCTGTGCGACGCCAGCCAAACAGATCGTACTCAAGGGCGAATGGCTCCATGCGGGCCAGCACGTCGATTTGATCGGTGCGTTCCGACCTGACTTGCGTGAGGCCGATACCGAGGCGCTTTTGCGATCACGGGTGTTCATGGATAGCCGTGACACGGTGCTACACGATATTGGCGAACTGCGGATCCCGGTTGAGGCGGGGGAGTATGACCCCGCCAACGTAGTGGCGGATTATTACACACTGGATGCTTTTACCCGCGCTCCTGAGGATATCACGCTGTTCAAGAACGGCGGTGGTGCGCACCTCGATCTTATGACAGCGCGGTATATCTTGGATCGGTGGCGCGCGCGTTAAGCCGCGAGCGCTGCCCGGTTTTCTTTGATTGGAAGGTGGACGAGGGCCGAGAACGCCCCGACGCCGACACCAACCCACCACACATAGGTGTAGGTGCCATAGATGTCGTAGAGCTTACCGCCGAGCCAAACACCCATGAAGCTTCCCAGTTGGTGGGAAAAGAACACGATCCCATAGAGCGTGCCCATATAACGCAGCCCATAAAGGTGCGCGACAAGACCCGAAGTCAGTGGCACCGTGGCGAGCCAGAGGCTGCCCATCACAATTGAGAAGATGATGACTGTTAGGGGTGTCATTGGTGTGAGGATGAACCAAGCGGCTACGATTGTGCGCGCGGCGTAGATGCTCGCAAGCAGATATTTCTTTGAATACCGTTTGCCGAGGTAGCCCGCCAACAGTGTCCCCATGATATTGGCCAAACCGATCAGAGAGATCGCGGCGGCGCCGAGGGCAGAGGTCGAGTTGATGCCCATCCCTGCCAAGAACGTGCCCCCTGCAATCGGTCCGCAGCTTTCCGCAACGAACGCGGGGAAGTGGGCGGTGACGAAGGCGAGTTGGTATCCGCAGGAAAAGAACCCAAGGAAGATCATTGTATAAGATGGGTCGCGGAATGCGCGGACCAGAATAGTTCCCATGCTTTCTTGTAGTTCTGCTTTGGTCGCGGCCTGCGGTGCGCGCATAAACGGCAGCAAGAGCAGCGAGGCGAGGATCGCAGCGGCGAACCAAAGGAATACGTTTTGCCATGCCATCGTTTGCAAGAGGAACTCTGCAACTGGGGCGCCGAACACTTGTCCTGCTGAGCCCGCAGCCGTCGCAATTGCGAGGCTCATCGAGCGGTTCTCATCCGAACTTGCGCGACCCACAACGGCGAGGATGACGCCAAAGCCCGTGCCCGCAATCCCGAAGCCAACGAGCACTTCGTAAAGCTGGTGTTGGATTGGTAGCGTCGCACCCGCTGACAGGATCAGACCTGCAGCATAGGCCAGTGCGCCCAGGATGATTGCTTTGCGATCTCCGACCTTTTCAGCGATCGCTCCAAAGATCGGCTGTCCGATACCCCAAGCAAGGTTTTGGATCGCAATTGCGAGGCTGAAATCCGAACGCAGCCAATCGAATTCCGCGGCGATGGGGATTTGGAACACCCCGAACGATGCACGAATTGAAAAGCCGATCATTACGATGATGCAGCCAGTGATCAGGACGGGTGTGAAGAGGGGTGCGCTTTTGTTCATAGCGCGACAGTGTCGAGAGGATTGATCGCCGTCAATCTGAACTCTTCGCTTTACGATGACATTTTGTGCGCCTTTGTATCGCCGTTTGAAATGTCGTGCGGCTTTCCTTTGGTCAAGCTGCGGGCTATGTGCGGTTTATGACTGGTATCATTGATGCATATCGCTCGGGCGTTGCTGAAGGCCGCCTGAAACCTGACCCCGCCCAAGAGGGAGTTCTGGACGCGCTTGAGCGTATCCAAAACGAATTGGCGCAGCCGCCTGTGAAAAAGGGAATTTTTCGTAAGGCAACGCATGCGCCTGTGCGGGGGCTCTATCTATGGGGCGGCGTCGGGCGTGGCAAATCCATGTTGATGGACCTGCTCTATTCGCTGGTTGATGTGCCGAAACGCCGCGATCATTTTCACGCGTTTATGCAATGGGTTCATTCCGAGATGGCAAAGGCGCGTGCGCAGGGTGTCGACGATGCCATCGTTCCTGTGGCCGATGCCTTGGTCAAAGATGTTCGGCTCCTCGCGTTTGATGAAATGCAGATTAGCGACATCACAGATGCGATGATCGTGGGTCGTTTGTTCGAAAAGCTGTTCGAGGCTGGCGTTACGGTCGTTACCACGTCGAACCGCGTGCCAGACGACCTTTATAAAAATGGCCTGAACCGTCAGCTGTTTTTGCCCTTTATTGATCTGATCAAAGATCAATTGGAAGTACGCGAACTGGTCAGCCAGACTGACCACCGCCAAGGGCGCTTGCACGATGAAAAACGGTATTTCACTCCGATCACACCAGAGTCTCGTGCATCGATCCGAGCGATCTGGACGGATTTCGCAGGGGATAAGGCGCACCCTCTCGTTCTTAAAGTAAAAGGCCGCGATGTGACGTTGCCAGGGTTCTGCAATGGCGTTGCGCGGGCGTCTTTCTTTGATCTGTGCGGTCGGATGCTCGGGCCAGCAGATTACCTAGCCGTTGCCGATGCTGTTCGGGTTCTGATCCTCGAGGATATCCCAGCTCTCAGCCGCAATAACTTTAACGAAGCCAAACGGTTCGTCACCTTGATCGATGCTCTCTACGAGGCGAAGGTCGAGTTGATCTGTTCTGCGGCATCTGAGCCAGAGACACTCTACCTCGAAGGGGAAGGCGTGTTCGAGTTCGAGCGGACCGCCAGTCGTCTGCGGGAAATGCAGGATAAGACTTGGGGTAAACAAGTCGACGAATAAACGAAGGGCGGGGAAATCCCCGCCCTCATTCTTTAGCCCAGCTCTGGAATAACAAGCCGCTGGCCCGTCTGAATGCGGTCTGGGCTGGATAGGATGGTCCGGTTTGCTTCGAAAATACGTGGGTAGTATTCTACAGAGCCGTAGAATTTCACAGAAATCGAACCCAAACTGTCGCCCGAACCGACTGTGTAGAAACGGAATTGTTCTGTCTCTCCAGCACGCTGAACCACACGAACCTCAACGCCGTCTGATGGCCCCAGAGGGGTGGTGGGAACGGCAGCACGCTGGCCAGTCGTCGCGGCTGTTGCTTCCTGAACGATCGAGGCAAGCAATGTCGCAGTGTCCACGCGACCGTTGGATGTCACGAGCATATTCGGAACCGTGATTTGGCCAGTCGTTGCCGCTTCGTTCAAAAGCGCATCGATATATGAATCCGACTGACCCTCTTTAAGCGCCCACGCGACCAAGGTCTGGAGGTCGTTCTGCTGAGGTTCAGCGACTGCAGGCTGACCAGTTGCCCCGCGGATGCCAGACAAAACGCTCGCGGTCATGTTCATCATCTCATCGCCACCCTCTGCGGCGGGCGTCGGTGCAGGTGCCTCACCCGTGGCGAGGCCAAGGGCAGCCAAAACGCCAGCGGTCGTGTCACCGATAGAGTTCGAGTCTGTTTGAATTTTCAGCTCTGGTTCTTGACCCGCGCGGGACGCGGCCAAGATGCGTGCCGCTGCTTGACCTGCGACACCAGGTGCTGGCGCGATTGCTTCGGCGACGCCAGGTGCAAGTGTGCCTGTCGCTTCGACAGGAGCAGGTACTGGCGAGGTCACTGCGCCAGTTTCATTTCGCGTTACGTCGATTGTGGCGGGTTCGTCATCTTTCGAAAACGGAGCCAGAATAATCACAATGCAGATTGTCAAAGCCGCGATGAAAAAACCTAAAACGGTGCGGATCATAGTATTCTTCTCCTAAGCGGCTTAGCCGTCATTCGACGGCGTTACAGTGGTTAGGCCAAGCATGACCCAATCCTGCACACCACCACGGTAATAAAACAGTTTCTCTGCGGGGTATCCGGCGTCGATCAGTCCACGGATCGCTCGGGGTGACTGATCACACCATGACCCGTTGCAATACAGCATGAGATCGAGTGCGTTCGTGAAATCCAAATCCCCGCCGACTTCAACGGCGCCCAACGCTTTGATGATGTCGTTGCGGTATGGGTTCGAGGCTTCCAAAGTTGTGAACGGCACGTTGATTGCGCCGGGGATAGCGCCGCGAACGAAGAAATCTGGCACGCGGCTATCAATCAAAAGACCCGTCCCGTCGGCGACCTTGGTTGACAGAAAGTCAATGACTTCCAATTCACCCACCGTCTCTACACCTGCGGCAACGGTCATAGGGTGGATGCAAAACGGCGGGCAGGGGCGAGATGTTTTTGCGAAATCGCCCGTTAGTAGGTTTTCGGTATCTTGGATGCGTCCGATGGTGATCGTAGCGCCATTCAAGTCAATCGCGGCTTCGGCCAAATCGTCGGTGATGCGAACCTCTTGGGCCTGCGCAGCGCCAAGGCACACGCAGAGTCCGATCGCAATACTGCTCAACAGTCGCAACATCTTCTGTCCCCCAATCTTCAAAACACATCTTGTTGTTGGTCGCTGGCAGGCGATGTGTGTTTTGTAGCTTTGACCGCATTTTGGAGAATCACACGACACAAGTCAAACGTGCGAATCGCCGCAAATGTCTCGTCTTTAGGGTGATTCTTGAAAATGATTCGGTATCAGTGCCTTACAAACAGAAAGACGAGCCAAAATAGCCCGCCTCCCCGCCCTGCCTGGCCGGTAAGCTGTCGCGCGTTAGCGTCTGACAGCGAATTCTGTCGTGAATCTAGCTGTCTAGGTGATTCGCGGTCAAGGGGAGCGATTCGAATCGAACGTATATTTTGGAGCCTGTATATTCGCCAACCGAGTAGGGGCCGCGGCCCTTACCCGTTGCTGCGAAGAATGTGGCCAGCCAAATAAAGAGAGCCGCAAATCAGAATACGAGCGGTCGGATCGGTTTTGGCGATCTCCGCAATCGCGTCGGCGGTCGAATTGGCTGTGGTCACTGACGCAAAACCAGCTTCGCGTGCGGCGTTTGCCGTCGTGTCCGCTGGAAGTGTGTTGATCTCATCAGGGATAGAGATCGCGGTCAGGCTTTGCGCGACTTTGGCCAGCGGGCGCATATAACCCGTCACGTCCTTGGTGTTCAGCATGCCGCAAATCAAATGGGTCGGGCGCTGTGGCAATCGGGACAGTGTTTTGGCAACGGCTTCACCACCTGCTGGGTTATGTCCACCGTCGAGCCAGAGTTCACAGTTGCCAGCCAATTCGATAAGCGGCCCCGTTTTCAGGCGCTGCATCCGTGCAGGCCATTCCGCTTTGGTCACCGCGGCCTCTGTGGCAACGCTCGACATGCCAAGCATGCGCAAGGCGGCAATTGCCGCGCCTGCGTTTTGGATCTGATGTGGGCCAGGCAGGTTCGGGAGCGGCAGGTCGCAAAGACCCTGTTCGTCCTGATAAACCATGCGGCCATGCTCTTCGCCAATGTGCCACTGCTGACCATAGGCCGCCACCGGCGCGCCGAGGCGGGCGGCCGTTGCCTCGATCACGTCCATCGATTCATCTTGCTGCGGACCGACGATGACGGGCACGCCGCGCTTAATGATGCCAGCTTTTTCGCCTGCAATCGCAGTCAGGGTCGAGCCAAGGAACTGTTCGTGGTCAATCGAAATTGGTGTCAGGATCGAGAGCGCAGGTTTCGCCACAACGTTCGTTGCGTCCAGACGACCACCCAAGCCGACCTCGAGCAGAGTATAATCCGCAGGTGTGCGTGCCATCGCGAGGATCGCAGCGCAGGTGGTGATTTCGAAATAGGTGATCGGCTCGCCACCGTTGGCGGCGTAGCATTCGTCTAGAACCTCGGTGAGGTAGTTTTCCGAGATCAGTTCACCAGCCAATCGAATGCGCTCATGGAACCGTGCGAGGTGCGGCGAAGTGTAGGCGTGAACCTTTTTCCCTTCGGCCTCTAGGCCAGCGCGGATCATGGCCTGCGTCGACCCTTTGCCATTTGTGCCGGCGAGATGGATCACGGGAGGCAGATCGTTCTGCGGATTACCAAGGGCATCCAGCAAACGCCACACTCGATCCAAAACAAGGTCGATGACCTTGGGGTGCAAGGCCATCATCCGTTCGAGGATCACATCCGAAGTCGGAGCAGTCATGTTATCTGGTTACTTCGCGTTTGCGGCTTGTTCCGCGGGCGCAGGGAGATCGGCAGCAACAACAGCATCCATGCCCATGAGCATACGGATGATTTGAGCCAGTTCTTCCTTTTGCTTGCCGCGCGGCGTCACGCGGTCGAGCATCCCGTGATCCAGCAGGTATTCGGCGCGCTGGAACCCTTCGGGCAGTTTTTCGCGAATAGTCTGTTCAATCACGCGCGGGCCAGCAAAACAGATCAGTGCATTCGGCTCTGCGATATGCACGTCACCGAGCATCGCATAAGAGGCCGTCACGCCGCCTGTGGTCGGGTGTGTCAGAACCACGATGTAGGGCAGGCCTGCTTCTTTGAGCATATCAACCGCGATGGTCGTGCGGGGCATCTGCATAAGCGAGAGAATACCCTCTTGCATGCGGGCGCCACCAGCTGCGGAAAATAGAACCAGCGGGCGGCCTAGTTTTACTGCACGTTCTGCTGCGGCGATGATCGCGTTGCCGACATACATCGACATCGAACCACCCATAAAGCTGAAGTCCTGAGCGGCAGCCACGATCGGCGTGCGGAAAATCTCGCCCTCGGCAACCAACATGGCTTCTTTTTCGCCAGTGGATTTCTGCGAGGCCTTCATCCGGTCCACGTATTTCTTTTGGTCGCGGAATTTGAGTGGATCGTCGATCGGGGTCGGAACCTTTACCTCAGTAAAGACGCCGCCATCAAAGAGCGCAGTAAAACGGTCGCGCGGTGTAATCGCCATGTGGTGATTACAGTTTGTGCAGACGTTCTGATTGTCGGCCAATTCACGGTGAAACAGCATGGTTCCACATTCGCCGCACTTCGTCCAAAGGTTCTCTGGAACCTCACGACGAGAAAAGAGCGAGTTGATCGTCGGGCGGACGTAATTCGAAATCCAGTTCATCGCGCTTGCCTTTGTTCGCTATTGGTGACCGAAATAAGCCGCGCCGCCCTGAATTGCAATCAACGCTTCTATTAGTTGATGCCAAAGCTATGGTCACTTAAACCGCAACCGATGTCGGCTCAGGGATGAAAGTGGAAAAGACAATGCGCGTAATGGCTGTGATTGTGAGCGCCTGTCTGTTCTTGATGGCCTGCACTTTGGACGGCGCGCTTATTTCTGGCTCGAAAACGATTGCCGTTCTAAATGGCCAAATCACAGTGAAAGGGCCTGAAGGATACTGCTTTGATCGTGGTGCGAGCCGTCCATCCGATGGGTTCACTGTGGCCGTTCCATGCGGTGCTTCGCGATTGGCGTTGATCACGACGCAAGTCGGCGCAGCTGGTAGCGAAACGGTCGTTGGGTCTGAAAATGCATTGATCGACTTTATTAAGACCCCAGATGGTCGTGCGCTTCTCAGCGGTGTTGGAGATCCATCGACAATTTTCGTTCATCAGGTTCAAACTCATGATCACCAAGTCGAGGTTTTCTTTAGTGATACCGCCTCCTCACTGTCCGATGGTTTTCAGCCTACGCAATGGCGGACATTTCTTGATCACAAGGGCCGCATGGTGACTGTGTCCGTGCGGTGGTGGGATCAGTCGCCGCTGGATCAGGCCCAAGGTCTGGCGATTTTACGCGCTGCAACGTCTGCTCTGGTAGTGGATTGATGTTTCAACAAAAGTGCCGACTGTGGCTTGACGCCGTGACCCAAGTCGGGGGATTGTCGGCATGGTTGTGCCAAGACAAAAGGGACATTCGGGCAGGATGAACCTGATCGACAAATTCATGACGCGCCGCCTTCAGCGATATCTGGGGCAGATGGTGAAAGACGCTAAGACCAGCAAACTGGACTTGGTGCGGCGTCGGCTGTTCTCTACTCTCGAAGTGCGCGCCCAAATGGATGAGTTCATTTATGTCGCGAACGAACGTCTGGCTTTGCCGATGATCGGGGCAAGTCGTTTCCCGACGCCGCGCGGCACGGACTGGGCATGGCGTCCGCAATTGTGGCGTGGTCCTTTGGGCGTCAAAGGCATGGCGTCGGCACCATCCAAGACTATGATTGGCGACGAGGTCACGCTCTATCACGACTGCCAAATCAGCGAACTTACCCTTCGCCAGTTGCGCAATACTCGCGAGGCTGATCTTGCGCCTTACGGTTTGCGGATGGACGTTTTCAAATTTGATGGCACCTATCTGAGCCTTGCCGTCGATTTTCCGGATGAGGCCTGCCACGGCCTTACGATGAAGCATCTGGTTCGGTGTGACCCAATTATCGAGACGGAAAAACCGCTCGAGATATTTGCGCGTTTGAACATCAAACACGGACCCAACGTTGAACAGATCGTGCGGGAACTGCCGTTGGGAGCAAGTAGCCAGACCGTCGAATTCGATTTGGGGTATTCTAAGTTGAATGAAAAACGGATCGAGAAGGTGTGGATGGACCTGATTTTTGAGGGGCCGTCGATGAACCAAGTCACGGTTCGTGATCTTACCTTATGCCGCTACCCGCGCGCTGAATTCTAATCGAGGGGACCGCGATGAAAACTCCTGCGCTGACAAAAACACGTTTGTTCGAAGGCGTCTGGGAAGGCGTGCTCGCGGTCTCTTCGCAGACTGCACCGTCGATAGTCGTCACGCATTTGGCACGAGAAATCTCTGGTGTCGAAGTTAGCCCAACCGAAAACGGATGGGCTGTGCGTGTGCCAGTGCCAGCAGATGTCTTGACAGATGGGGTGCAGACTTTTGTCATCGCGGACAGCGGTAGCAACGAGACCCTCGCGACCTTCACGATCATCTGTGGTGAACCCGTTGCTGAAGACATCCGCGCCGAAATCGATCTTCTCCGTGCAGAACTCGACCTTTTGAAAAAAGCGTTCCGTCGTCATTGTGTTGAAACGATGTAATTCGGTGACGCGGCGTTGCAGGTGACGCGCTGGGAAAGTCGCTGCATTGTGCCCCCATTAGGGAGGCCACTATGACGAAATATCCGCACCTGCTTGCTCCACTTGATCTGGGCTTTGTGACTCTTAAGAACCGCGTTCTTATGGGCTCCATGCATACGGGTCTGGAGGAGACCAAGGACTGGAACCGCGTTGCCGAATTTTACGCAACACGGGCGCGGGGTGGTGTCGCTCTGATGGTCACAGGTGGCATGGCGCCCAACAAAGAGGGCGGTGTATTCCCTGGTGCGGCTGGCCTATTCACTGATCAAGACATCGCAAACCATCGCATCGTAACGGACCGCGTGCACGAGGCAGATGGCAAAATCGCAATGCAGATCCTTCATGCGGGTCGTTATGCCTATGGTCCAGATTGTGTGTCTGCTTCTGCGGTGAAGTCTCCTATTTCGCCCTTCCCACCCAAAGAGATCGATGAGGACGGGATCGAAAAACAGATCGCCGATTTTGTGACGGCTGCGACCCGCGCCAAAGAGGCTGGTTATGACGGGGTCGAGGTGATGGGGTCCGAGGGGTACTTCATCAACCAGTTCCTCGTGTTGCATACCAATAAACGGACGGATCGCTGGGGCGGGGACTATGAGAACCGCATGCGTCTGCCCGTCGAAATCGTGCGTCGTATCCGCGAGGCCGTTGGGCCTGAGTTTATCATCATCTATCGACTGTCGATGATCGACCTGATCCCGAACGGGTCATCCTTTGATGAGGTGATCCAGCTCGCCAAAGCGGTCGAGGCGGCAGGGGCAACGATCATCAACACGGGGATCGGATGGCACGAGGCCCGTATTCCGACGATCGCGACGAGCGTCCCGCGCCGTGCGTTTTCTTGGGTAACGAAAAAGCTGATGGGTCGTGTGAGCATCCCCGTCATCACATCGAACCGTATTAATACGCCCGATGTTGCAGAAGATGTCTTGGCCGATGGGTGCGCGGATATGGTCAGCATGGCGCGTCCGTTCCTCGCTGATCCTAACTTCGTTGCCAAAGCGGCGGCGGGTCGGGCCGAGACGATTGCACCCTGTATTGCCTGCAATCAGGCCTGTTTGGATCATACCTTTGGCGGCAAGTTGAGCAGTTGCTTGGTGAACCCGCGTGCGTGTTTCGAGACAGAGTTGGTGGTCGCACCTGCGGGAGAGGTGAAATCCATCGCCGTGGTTGGTGCAGGTCCTGCGGGTCTATCAACTGCTCTGACGGCTGCTGAACGCGGACACAAGGTCACGATCTTTGATCGGAGCGACCGTTTAGGCGGGCAACTCAATCTCGCGAAACAAGTTCCAGGTAAGGAAGAGTTCTTTGGCCTTGTCGATTGGTTCGCGACTGCGGTCGCCGAAGCGGGGATTGAGCTACGTTTGAATGAGACGGCTACGGTTGACGCGCTGCGGTCATTCGATGAGATCGTTATCGCGACAGGTGTCGTGCCGCGCGACCCTGAAATCGAAGGTCAGGATTTGCCGCATGTTCTGTCCTACATCGACGTCCTTCGTGGTGCCGATGTGGGCAAGCGCGTTGTTGTCATCGGGGCAGGGGGCATCGGTTTTGATGTCTCGGAATTCCTCGTCACGGGTGACAGCCCGACTGTGGACTTGCCTGAATGGCTCCGTGAATGGGGCGTGACGGACCCGTCAGAACAGCGAGGTGGTCTTGCTCCCGAAGGCCCGCAACCTGAGGCGCCTATCCGTGAAGTCTTTCTTTTGCAGCGCAAGGCCGAAAAGCCTGGCCGCCGTTTAGGCAAGACAACGGGCTGGATTCATCGTGCAACGCTCCAGATGAAAGGCGTTACGATGAAGGGTGGCGTGAACTACGAACGCATCACCCCTGAAGGCATCTGGGTGTCGACGGGGGAAGCTCGTGAAAACCCGACATTGATCCCATGTGACAACATCGTCCTCTGCGCTGGGCAGGTGTCGGAACGGTCGCTGGCGGACCAATTAGAGGCCGAAGGGATTCCGTGCCATGTCATTGGCGGCGCGGATGTTGCTGCGGAATTGGACGCAAAACGGGCAATCGACCAAGGCACGAGATTGGCTGCAACCCTCTGATTTCACAAAGGATGATCTACACTATCGGCCTTATTTTGTATCCGTATGGATTAGAAATTGTCCGCGAAAATCCCTGATATTGTCCGTACATGGCCCAGATTGTGCCCGATTTGGCGACGATACCATGAGCCTAGGAATTAGTATCAAAGGGTCGAGTAATGGATCGCCTTACTGAAATGGAAGCCTTCGCCACTGTCGTGGATCAGGGCGGTTTTACGGATGCCGCCAAGAAGATGGGGATTTCGAAATCTGCTGTCTCGAAGCACGTATCCGCGCTCGAAGCGCGCCTTGGCGCGCGCCTACTGAACCGCACAACGCGTCGCGTCAGTCCGACTGAGATCGGTCTGGCCTATTACGACCGTGCCCGCCGCGTTCTAAACGATGCTGGCGAAGCGGATTCACTTGTCACTTCGATGCAGTCAGCGCCGTCAGGCCTGTTGCGTATTTCGGTGGCTACCGATTTTGGTGTGAACCACCTGTCGCCGATCTTGGGTGAGTTCCTGCAAGAATTCCCTGACATCACCGTCAACATGGTGCTGAACAATCGCTATGTAGAGCTAATCTCTGAAGGCTTTGACATGGCGATCCGTATTGGTGAGCTGGAAGACAGCACACTTCGGGCACGTAAGCTGACGGAAACCAACCGTCGGATGATCGCATCGCCGCATTACTTCCAGAAATACGGTCGTCCGCAAAAGATCGACGATCTGAACGATCACAAACTGCTTCACTATTCGAACCAAGCAAACAGCGCGGTTTGGAAAATCACGGCGCCAAGCGGTGAGAAGCGTCAGGTTCGGACGGCGGGTTGGCTCACTGTGAATGATGGCCAATCGCTCTTGAACGCTTGTGTGTCGGGCCTCGGCATCGCTTACCTGCCGTCGTTCCTCTATGCAGATGCGATGAAGCAGGGCCTCGTCGAAGAAGCTATTCCCGATCTGCCTGTCGAAACCCAAGGCATCTATGCCGTCTACCCGCCGGGCCGCTTTACCCAGCCGAAGGTACGTGCATTCATTGACTTCCTCGTGCACGCCTATGCGGAAAAAGGTCCAGATAGCTGGTAATCTGGCGAATAAGTCGATCCATTCAACGGCGTCAGGGGCAAACCTCTGGCGCCGTTTCCAATTCAAGCGTCACCATCTCGATCCCATGAACGTCATGAAGCGTCGTGCGGATGTTCTGTCTGATCCAAGCGACATTCCCCCATGCACTTTGGGCGATGACAATATGGGCGCTGAGTGCGGTTTCGTGTTCTTGGGCAGACCAGAGCTTCAGATGATGCAAGTCGGTCACGCCCTCCACTGCCATGATCGAGGCCTTCACATCGTGGAGTGACAGGTGCTCTGGCGTGCCGAGCATCAGAATACGGATCACGCCTCCCATTTCGCCCCACGCCATCCATAAAATATACGCCGCGATGAGCAACGTGATTGCGGGATCGACCCAGAGCCAATCGAAAACGAGAATGGCTATCCCTGCTGCGATGACGGCAACGGACCCCAAGGCATCCGCGACGTTGTGCAAGAACGCAGCACGGATATTCACGCTGTCTTTCGCCATGCGAAACGTGAGCCAAGCGGTCACAAGGTCAATCACAAGCGCGAGGCCTGCCAAGCCTACAACCAACCAGCCCTCAACGGGCTGAGGGTCGAGAAAACGCATAACCGCTTCAAAGGCTAGCCACAGTCCGACGATTATCAGCGAGGTGTAGTTGATCAACGCGGCAACGACTTCGGCGCGTCCGTAGCCAAAGGTCATGATGTCATCGGCGGGCCGACGGGCGATCTTGCGCGCAAAGAACGCGATGAACAGCGATAGCGCGTCTGACAGGTTATGAAGGGCATCCGCGATAAGGGCGAGGCTGCCCGATAAAATGCCGCCGATGATCTGAGCTACCGTGAGCAATATGTTCACACCGACGGCCAGCGCCATACGGCCATCACCGGATTTGGGATCAATGTGATGGTGGTGATGATGGTGGGAGTGGGCCATTTTGCACCTTAAAATAGTTATCTCTTTCCATCCTAATTCCTCTAGTCACTAGAGGCCCTTGGCGACCATCACAGCTGCACGACTGATTACGAGTCACTCGGTCGAGAGTAGAACAGCCTCAACCCGCCGATTTGTTTCGCGCCCTTCGGTCGTCAGGTTCGATGCGATTGGGGATAGGTAGCCCGTTCCATCAGCCTCGAGTTGGGTCGGCGGCACGCCATAGCTCTCGATAAGGCGGTTCCGAACAGAGGTCGCTCGTTGTCGGGACAGGGCAATATTCCCCTCAAGCGAACCCGAGCTGTCAGTATGCCCTACCAAAGCGATCCGTCGATTAGGATTCTGGATTAGGTAGTTTGATAGGTCAGCGAGACTATCGAATGGACCGGCGCCCAAGGTTGATGAGCCACTTTCAAATCGAAGGTCAGACAGGACGATATGCCCCTCGTTCTCTAAGCGGTTAGGCAAACCATCGTCTGTCGGCGTGGTCAGTTCGGGCAGGACCGATTGCACCGGCTCTGCAGTCGTATCAGCGAGCGGTGTATCGTCCGTTCCAATACGTGTGATTTGGACAAACCCTGCTGCGGCCGTCTTGCTGATGACCATCGCAACCGTATCTTCGGGGCCTTTCGCTGCGATGTATCGAAAATCACCGAGGTCGACCCGCATTTCTGGCGGTGCTGCAACGTCGATTGCAAATCTGAAATCAAATCCGCCGCAATCTTCGGTGCGGCACTCGTAAATCACGCTGTATCCTTCGGCGTCCAACTGCTGACGAAACGGGGCTAGGATCTGAAGCGTCGTCAACCCAGGTGCGTCAATCGTCCAGATTTCAGTTTTTACCGTCCCTTCGACGGTTTGCATCGGGACAACGTCGCCATCCCATGGTCCAGTCGCAACATTAAAGCTCTGTAGCGGGGCCTCGACGACTGCCGTCTGCGAAGCATTTGCAGGCATATCAATCGTCAACGCTGACCCTAGCGTCGGGATGCACAAGAAAACAAAGGACAGAAAACGGATCATCGGGCCTGCGAGTGGTATTCGTCGTTGGGACGCATGTCGGTGGCCGAGGCGATCCGGTTGGTCATGTTAAAGAAGCCTGCGACCGAAGCGATGTCCCAGATGTCACGGTCGGTAAAACCTGCATCGCGAAGGGCTTGGCGATCGTGTTCAGTCACCTTCGCGCTGGAAACGGTAATAAGTTCCGCAAATTCCAGCATGGCGGTCTGCCGCGCATCCAAATCTGCTGCACGCCAGTTCATGACGAGCATTTCACCCAAGATCGGATTGCCCGAGAGTTCGCGAACGGCAGCGCCATGCGCGGTGAGGCAATAGAAGCATTTGTTCACCGACGACACGACAACGGCGATCATCTCGCGTTCTAGCTTGCTGAGGCCGGAGGCGGCAAGCATTATGTCGTTATACATCCCTGTGAACGCATTTAGTTTCTCAATATCAAATGCATAGGCTTGCAGGACGTTCGGGATCATACCCAGTTTGTCCTGACAAATATCGAAATATTTCTGCGTTGCCTCTGGTAGAGGATTGACCATCGGCAGGTCGAGGGCGGTCGGTTTTTGTGTCACGGCCTACTCCGGTAAAATTCGATAATGGTAGTGTCCCACAACGTCGAACCCGAGGGAAGCGTAGAGCGCGTTTGCACCCACATTCGCCTCAGTTACAACCAGCGCAAAGTGGGTTGCGCCGTTCGCCTTGGCCCAGAACGCCATTGCGCGGATCATGTGGGCGGCCAATCCCTGACGGCGGAACCGCTGCGCAACTTCTAGCGCGTGGAACATCGCGATGCCGTTGCTGATGCCGACATAGGCTGTGCCTGCTGGCGTATCGTTCAGTCGCCCGAGGATCGTGGTTTTCGGGCAATCGGCTCGTTCCATCACGGCCAAGCGTTCCGATCCAATGCCGCCTTCAGCCCAGATGTCTGCTTGGATCGCTAAGGCAGGCCAAACTTCAAAGGTTGTGACGGGGGGCGGACGATGCGTGGCAATCCGATCAATCGGCGCGGCGTAAAGGGTCACGGGGTCTTTGATCCGATACCCTTTGCCCGCCAACATGGCGTCAAATTCGGCTTCGCCATCGCGGATCATGAACTGGCAGGGTTGACCCAATGCGCGCATTGCCTCTTCGGCGAGGGGGAGGTCGGCTTCACTCGCCGGGCCAGTTGCAGCAGAGACGCGGCTCCCGCCGCCTTGACCTTCGCGAATGATGAAGGGGCCGACTTCAGTCCGATTGGCGGAGGGCCAAGTGGTTTCAATCACGTCATAGAGTTCGGCGGCAGTCGGATTGCTCATGCTGGAAATAGTCCCGAAAGCTTCACCATAGCTTGATCGACACGAGCGCCGTCTGATCCGCGGATCACGATATTAGATCCATGAACGCCATCGATGATGAATGGGTAAGAGCCAATAGACAGGTCTGCAAACTCAGCAGCCAGCTCTGAGAGCGGGCCAGCAATTGTGCCTTCACCCTGATTGATCCGATAGGTTTGGGATAGCAGCGGCGCACCGCCAGTCAAGGATGGCAGGACGGAGGCTACCATCGCTTGAAAAACCGACGGAACCCCAGCCATGACATGCACGTTCCCGAGGCTGAACCCAGGTGCCGTTGAGACGGGATTTTCGATCAGGCAGGCCGTGTCAGGGATGCGTGCCATCCGTTGGCGGGCTGCGTTAAATTCTTGTCCGCGGGCATCGTAGTGCGCTTTGAGCAGGTCATAGGCATCCTGACGAATGTCGATCCCAACGCCAAACGCGGCAGCGATGCAGTCCGCCGTGATGTCATCATGCGTCGGTCCGATCCCGCCAGAGGTAAAGACGGACCCATATGTCTCGCGCAGCGCGTTGACTGCAGAGATGATTGCTTCGCGGTCATCCGAGACAACGCGGACTTCTTTCAGGTCGATGCCGACTTCGGTCAAACGTCCAGCCAGATAGTGCATATTGCTGTCGCGGGTGCGCCCTGACAGGATTTCATCCCCAATAATGAGAATGGCAGCAGTTGGGTTTGGCATCGGCTTCTCCATATCCTTCAGAATGGGTATAGAACTGGACTATGCAGTTTTCCACACCATTGATCCCCGCACGCCTCATCCGCCGCTACAAACGGTTCCTCGCAGACTGTCGTTTGGAGGATGGGCGCGAGGTAACGGCGCATTGTGCGAACCCTGGTAGCATGATGGGCCTTGCCATCGAGGGGAGCAAGATTTGGCTCGAACCCAACGACGATCCCAAAAAGAAACTGAAATATGGTTGGAGGTTGGTGGACCACGAGAACGGCCATTTCACGGGCGTTGATACTTCAGTTCCGAACCGCGCCTTGAAAGAAGCGTTGGAGAAACGCGAAATTGCGGCGCTCTCGGGCTATTCGGTGGTCAGACCCGAAGTGAAATACGGTGAAAATAGTCGGATCGATTTTCTGCTGTCTGGCGATGGGCTTAGGGACGCTTGGGTTGAGGTGAAATCGGTCACTCTGTCCCGTCAGGCTGGGCTAGCCGAGTTCCCCGATAGCGTTACGGCTCGCGGGGCAAAGCACATGGCAGAACTGGCGAAAATGGCAGAGGCAGGAGACCGCGCAATTGTTCTGTTCCTCGTCCAGCGCACAGATTGCGACCGCATGGTTCCTGCTGCCGATATTGATCCAAACTACGCGAAGGCGCTGGGCGATGCTGTTGCGGCTGGCGTCGAGGTGATCGCGCTTTCGACCCGTATTTCACCAAAAGGTGTCAAGATCGCGAGCGAGATCCCGTTTTCGCTGTCAGTCTGAGGTCTGGCCCTTTTGGGGGAAGGCTACTAAAGAGGTCACCAGAAACAAGGAGACTGACCGTGACCGAAGATCTGCGTGGACGACTGACCAAAGACGGAATCCGCATTTATGAGGACGCCGATTTTGCTGGTATGCATGCGGCTGGCAAAGTTGCGGCGCAAATCCTTGATGACATCATTCCGTTCATCCAGCCGGGTGTGACGACTGCAGAGCTCGACGCTAAGATCACTGAAATGGTGAATGACAGCGGGTCGACCTCGGCGACCATTGGATACAAGGGCTATCAGCACGCTAGCTGCATCAGCATGAACCATGTGGTTTGCCACGGTATCCCGAGCGAGAAGAAACTGAAGGATGGCGACATCCTGAACATCGACGTTACCGTGATTGTAGACGGTTGGTTTGGCGATACGAGCCGTATGTATGTGGCAGGTTCGATGTCGCGTAAGGCCGAACGTCTGATCCAAGTCACCCACGACGCGCTGATGTTGGGTATTGAGGCTGCGAAGCCGGGTAATCGTTTTGGCGACATCGGTCACGCGATCCAGAGCTATGTTGAGAGCCACCGTATGTCCGTCGTGCGCGATTTCTGTGGCCATGGCTTGGGGCGCGTTTTCCACGCTGCGCCGAACGTTCTGCACTACGGCCGTCCAGGCACAGGGCCGCTTCTCGAGGAGGGCATGTTCTTTACCATCGAACCGATGGTGAACCTCGGTCGTCCTGAGACCAAAGTGCTCGCTGATGATTGGACGGCGGTAACGCGGGATAAATCTTTGTCTGCTCAATTCGAACATTCGGTTGGCATTCGCGCTGATGGTGCAGAGATATTTACCTTGTCCCCATCCAAGAAATTCCACCCCACATACCTCTGATCCGAAGGCGAGTTTCTCTCGACCTTTCAATCATTTGGTAAAATAAAAATTGCGGACGGTTGCGCTAAACCCTTTTCCAGCATCTTGCAATTTTGAGGTGCAACTCATACGTAGCGGGTGTCGCTAGCGGCGGCATCCCCCTGACATTCATCATCTGAGGAGGTCTGAAATGACCCTAAAGAGTGCTGCGTTTGCGGCTGTGATGGGCTGTGCGGTGACGCCTGCTGTAGCCCAAGAATACACCCTACATTTCCAACACTTTGTATCGCCCCTTTCGGCGAACCCGACCTATTTCATGGAGCCGTGGGCGAAGGCGATTGAGGAACAATCGGGTGGTCGTCTAAAAATCGTATTGCACCCCTTCATGGAATTGGGCGGTGCGGCGCCTGAAATGTACGACATGATTGCTGATGGCATCGTTGATGGCGGCTGGGTAATCCCTGGATATGAGGCTGGCCGTTTCCCCGAAGCCGAAGCGCTCGAATTGCCGTTCATGACGACCAAATCTGCTGAAGAAGCCTCTGCGGCTGCTTGGGAATATACCCAAGAGTTCCTGCTGGATGACTTTGCAGATGTTCACCTTATCGCGGCCCACATGCATGGACCTGGATTGATCCACAAACGTGGTCCGTTGATTGAAGAGGTCGAAGATTTCAACGGCCTGACCCTTCGCGGCCCGACCCGCACGGCGACGATGCTGTTGGAAAAACTGGGTGCAACGGCGGTTGGTATGCCTGTGCCTGCCTTCCCAGAAGCGCTTGCCAAGGGTGTCGTCGATGGTGGCGCGATCACTTGGGAACAATCGCCGTCACTGAAGCTCGACGAACTGACAGATAGTCACTCGGACGTTGCTGGCGATCACGCACTCTATAACCTCTACTTCCTCTGGGCGATGAACCAAGATGTTTACGATAGCTTGCCCGAGGACCTTCAAGCGGTGATCGATGCCAACTCTGGCCTCTATGCAAGCCGTTGGGCTGGCTACGCACATGATACGGGCGATGCGTTGGGTCGCGAGATCATGGCAGCTGCTAACGACATCGGCGAAATCAGCGAGGCGGAAACCGCACGTATGATCGCGCTTGGTGACGAGGTCGTTGCTGAATGGATCGCTGAAATGGACGCTAAGGGCATCGACGGTGCCGCACTGGTGGAAGCAGCCCAAGCGGATGTCGCGGACGCAGCGGGCACCAAAGGCGAATTTGAGCAGCGCTGAAGCGGAATAGACCTAACGAAAGGGGCCGCATATGCGGCCCTTTTTATTTGATGAGCTTCGCGCGAAGCTCTGCCATTGAATAGGCAATATCGACGCCAAGAGGTGCCAGCTTCTCGGCACCTCCGTGTTCGGAATAGCCGATAAACTGCGTGCCTGCCGCTGCCGCCGCGCCTGCTCCCGCTGCACTGTCGTCGATCATGACTGTGCGTTCTGGCGCAGCGTTCGCTTGCTCCATCGCAGCGATCAACATTCCCGCTTTGGGTTTTGGATCGTGCACGTGGCCTGAATACATGCGGTCGCTTAGGCGGTCGAAAAGCCCGTAAGGTGACAGCGTCACGCGCATCTTGTCGATTGCACCGTTTGACGCGATCGCGATACGTGTGCCTTGGGCTTCGAGAGCATCGAACAGTTCGATGACGCCAGCTGAGAGTGGCACCCCTTGGCCCAACACCTCGAACATTTCAGCATAGAGTTCGCGGACCCAATCGTCGGGCAAGTCCAGACCTCGTTCGCGCCCAGCCCGATGAATGTCATGCAAAGTTTGCCCGACAAACAAATCGTGGACCCCGTTTCGATCGAGAGGAAACCCATAACCAGTAAGGTTCTTTGCGATTGCATCACAGGTCGGACCTTCGCTGTCGACGATCACACCGTCGCAATCGAAAATAACCAAATCAGGGATCATAACTGTCTTTCGAGAATTGAAATATAGGTGTCGCCATAACGCCTTTGGTCCAAAAGCGCAAAACCTTGCGGGGCGATTTGGGGGGCGTTTTCTTCCCAAACGATGATGGCGTCATCGGCAATCCAGCCACCCGATAGTGCAACGTCGAGGGCTTTTTGACCCAACGATTTGCCATAAGGCGGGTCGAGGAAAATAAGCTGAGCCGCGGTTCCGATATTCGCCCCCAATTTCGTTGCATCGCGACTAATCAGCGTGCAATCCGCAAGCCTTTTCAATTTGGCGACATTTTCGCGGATGAGCTTTTGCGCCACGCGGCCATCATCGACGAATGTCACGTGAGACGCGCCGCGCGACAAGGCCTCAAGTCCGAGTGCACCAGTGCCCGCAAAGAGATCCAGCACGTGGGCCTCTTCAATTGGATCACCGAATTTACCGCCCATCAGGACGTTAAAGAGGCTTTCGCGGACGCGGTCGGTTGTCGGGCGAAGGTGCGCGCCAGCGTCTCCCTTCCCAACAGCGGCGAGGGCATGCCCACGATGCGTTCCGCCAATAATCCTCACTTGAGCAAGGCTTTTAGGTTGGTTGCTTCATCAACCAGAACCTCTGGCGATGGCGATTTCCCTGCTTCGATCAAACGTTTGCCGACCATGTAGTCTCGACCCGCATTGATCGCATCCACAGCGATGAGTGTTTCGCCTTGGTAATACCAGTGAACGCGGGCGTCAGAGTTGTCCGAGTAGGTTTTAACGTAGACCTTGTCATAGCCAATATTCAGACCAGCGATCTGTAATTTCACGTCGTATTGGTCAGACCAGAACCACGGTTTGGGCGCATATTCTTCGTTCGCGCCCATCATGTTCTTTGCAACGATTTCTGCCTGATCAATTGCGTTTCCGACGCTTTCAATCCGAAGCCGTTGGCCTTTAAAGGTGAGGTTCGCGCAGTCGCCTGCAGCCCAGATGTGTGGAACAGTTGTGCGACCAAAGGCATCCGTGTCGATCCCGTTCGAACAGGCAGCGCCAGCCGCTTCGGCGAGGATGGTCGCGGGCAGAATGCCCACGCCAACAATCGCGAAATCAACGTCAAGTTCAGTGCCATCAGACAGAACCGCACCTGTGATGCGGTCCGTGCCAACCAGATGATCGAGGCCGACGCCTTCGACAATCTTTACGCCGTGTTGGGTGTGGATGTCGCGGAAGTAGTCAGAGGTTTCAGGACATGCCACACGCTGCAAAATGCGTGGTGCCATCTCAACTAGGGTGACCTCGCAGCCCTTTTTCGCGGCAACTGCGGCGGCTTCGAGGCCGATATACCCACCACCAATGACGAGCAATTTACGACCAGCGGTGAACTCTGGCGCCATGGTGTCAGCGTCTTTGAGATCGCGGACAGTGTATACGCCGCCCAAGTTTCCGCCGATGGCAGCAGGCAGCGTGCGCGGGTGCGAACCGGTGCAGATCGCGAGCTCGTCATATGCCAATTCGACGTCACCTTGCAGGGTGATCGTTTTGGCTTCTGCGTTCACGCCAACCACGCGAGTATCGAGCATCAAGTCGATGTTGTTTTCCGCGTACCATTCAGGGGCTCTCAGCAACAGGCGCGAGAGTTCCATCTCGCCAAGCATATAGGCCTTGGAGAGTGGAGGGCGCTGATAGGGATGCACGGGCTCAGCGCCGATCAGGGTGATTTTCCCGTCAAAGCCATCAGCACGTAGGCGGGCAACAAGTGTTGCACCTGCTTGACCTGCGCCGATCACTACAAAATGTTGCATCGCTGCCTCCGATTTCTATGGTCTCTTTTCTGGCGGACCCTATATCTTAGCGCGTGCTGCATGCAATTCAGAACAGGGGAAATATCATGCCGATTTCAGTAGGGGACACGCTCCCTCAGGCAACTTTGTTGCGTATGGGCGAAAATGGGCCAGAACAGGTTGGTCTGTCCGACCTAGTAGAGGGTAAAAAAGTAGTCATCTTTGGTCTGCCAGGCGCTTACACGGGCACTTGTTCGTCCGCTCACGTGCCGAGCTTTATCCGCAACAAAGCGGCATTGGATGCCAAAGGCGTTGATGCGGTGATCTGTGTTTCGGTTAACGACCCCTTCGTGATGAAAGCTTGGGGCGAAGCCACGGGTGCAACTGCGGCAGGCCTGCATTTCGTCGGCGATGCGTCGGCTGAATTTACCAAAGCTATCGGCCTTGATTTCAGCGCTCCGCCTGCAGGTCTTTATGACCGTTCAAAACGATATACGCTGCTGGCCGAAGATGGCGTCGTGAAAATTCTGAACGTCGAAGAAAGCCCAGGCGTTTGCGAACTGTCGGCGGCTGAGACGCTTCTAGATCAGATCTAAGAACAATAACGGCGGGGTTTTGCCCCGCCGTTTCGATTTAAGCCTGATTATTCAGGACCGTTCGCGTCGGGAACGGGATGTCGATGCCCGCCTCATCAAGTGCTTCCTTCACCTGACGTTTCATGTCTGCCTGATATTGGAAATAGTCGCTCGATTTGACCCAGACACGGCACAGGAAATCGACCGAAAAATCACCGAGATTATTGACCTGAAGGAAGGGCGCTGGATCAGTAAGCGACCGAGGATCGTTTAGGATCGTGTCGCGGATCACTTGCTCTGCCAGTTTCAGATCAGCGCCATAGCCAACACCAAAAATCCATTCCGCGCGACGTGTTTGGTTGACCGAGAAATTGATGATCGTGTTCCCCCAAACTTGCGCGTTGGGGACGATGACTTGAACGTTTCCAGCATCGGCGAGCTCTGTGTAGTTCAGTGAAATATCTTTGACGGTGCCCGACACGCCGCTCACTTGAACGAAATCGCCAATTTTAATTGGGCGGAATAGGATGATCATAACGCCCGCGGCAACGTTCGACAGCGTACCCTGTAGGGCCAAACCAATTGCCAAACCAGCCGCACCGATCAGAGCAACGAGCGATGTTGTCTGGATGCCGAAAGTGTTTAGGACAAAGAGGGCTGCAAAGGCGAGGATCAAATACCGAACGATGTTGCCCAAGAAATTGAATAGGGTGACATCAAGGTGTTTGTTGCGTCCGCCAATCGCAACGATACGCCGCCGCACCCAGCCAGACAGCACAAAGCCCAAGACGACAATCAGCACGACGGACAGAATATCCCCAGCGAGGCCTGCGATGAATTCGAGCGTCAGATAATCGGCAATTGTTTTGCCGTTGTAGAGTTCGGTTTGCAGCAGATCTTGCATCGTCATCCTTTGAGTTCGTCCATCTTTTCGGCCAGCCTGAGGTCTTTTTCACTGAGGCCGCCGATGTCATGCGTTGTCAGTGTCACAACAACGGTTTTGTAAGAGTTAGACCACTCTGGATGATGATTCCACTTCTCCGCCCAAAAAGCTGCGCGGGTCATAAAACCGAAGGCTTCGATAAAGTTCCGAAATTCGTAGGTTTTCTGGATCGCGGTGCCGTCGTGGTTTTTTATCCAACCATTGGCAGCAAGTGCTGTGATGTCCATTAGTCTTGCTCCTCTGTTGTTGTGGATTTGAAGGGTCCATAGTCCGTAAGGATTTCCATTTCTTCGTCGATCAATTGGCGTTCATGGTCGAGGAAGTCCGCAACGGCGGCTCGGAATGAAGGGTTTGCGATCCAGTGCAGGGAATGTGTGGGGGTCGGTAAATATCCACGCGCCAGTTTGTGTTCGCCCTGCGCCCCAGCTTCGACCCTCAGCCCGTGAGTGATCGCATAGTCGATGGCCTGATAGTAGCAGAGTTCAAAATGCAGGCAGGGGTGATGTTCAGTGCAGCCCCAATACCGACCAAAGAGAGTCTCGCGCCCGATAAAGTTCAGTGCACCAGCGACAGGGCGATCATCGCATAGTGCCAGCACCAGCAGAATATCGTCCCTTAGGGTGTCATGGGCGATGTCGAAAAATTGGCGCGTCAGATAGGGCGAACCCCATTTGCGACTACCCGTGTCCTGATAGAACCGCCAGAAATAGTCCCAGTGTTCAGGCTGTATCTCATCGCCCGTGAAGCCCTTGATCTTTCCTCCAAACCTCTGCGCCTGTTCGCGTTCTTTGCGGATCGCTTTGCGTTTGCGGCTCGAGAGGTCGTTTAGGAAATCGTCAAAGCTGTCATACCCACGATTTTCCCAGTGAAATTGTTGTCCAACGCGGTGGAGCAACCCCATTTCCTGTCCCGCGATGGCTTCGTCCTCAGTGCAGAAAGTGACGTGCATCGAGGAAAGACCATTGTCGGCGGCCAATTGAACTGTGCCTTGGATCAATGCCGACAGGGCTTCTGTTTCATTGCCTGCTCTGGTCAGGAACCGCCGACCCGTGGCAGGAGTAAACGGCACCGCGATCTGAAGCTTTGGGTAATACTGACCGCCCGCCCGTTGCAGCGCATCGGCCCAACTGTGGTCAAATACATATTCCCCTTGGGAGTGGCTTTTGACGTAGAGCGGTGCGACGCCGATGATCTGGTCTGCTTTGGTCGCTACGAGGTATCGTGGGTCCCATCCTGTCCCGCGTCCAACCGAACCGCTCAGTTCTAGTGCTGACAGAAACCGATGCGTGGTGAATGGATCAACGGGGCGGCCACCAGACGGATTTGCGCAGGCATCCCAGTCTTCTGCTGGAATGTCGGCGATGGTGCCTCTCATTGAGATTTCAATCACGTCGGTCATGGCTACAAAACTGTGCGGCCCGTTCGCGTGGTCAAGCGAGA